>CAZCWX010000635.1:0-8727 GCA_964502465.1 uncultured Enterobacteriaceae bacterium
TGTCCAACGCTTGACTTTATGGAGACGGCAGGGCTATAGCGAAAAGAGAGAGATTGCAGTTAAAACAGGGAGGGCCCCAACCTCTGGGACACGAGACGGTGAAGTGCAACAGGGGTTCGCTTGAAGCAAAAGGAGGAAGTCGCAATGATTCGCCCCAAGAAAGTTGGCCATGTCGTGTTAAAAGTACGTGACCTCAAGCGCGCGGAGCAGTTCTACACCGAGGTGCTAGGCTTTGAGGTGGTCACGCGGCTCAATCGTCCACGTGGGGTGTTCTTCACGCTCGGTGAACAGCATCATGACCTCGCGGTTTTGGAAGTGCCGCCAGAGGCTGATGCAGTGAAGGAGCAGCAAGTGGGGTTACATCACGTGGCCCTGCAAGTGGGCAGTTTCGCCGAACTGCAGGAATGCTACCGCACCTTGAAGGCGCACGATGTGACCATCACCCGCACGGTTGACCATGGCATTACTAAGAGCATTTACTTGCTTGATCCCGATGGGAATGGCTTCGAGCTGTATTGTGACGAAGGGGCAAATGGGTTGGAGCGTCTGCGGCGGGGGGACGCCGCAGCGTTTGCTCCCTTGCATTTCGATGCCTGATATGGGTGGAGTGAAAAAAGGAGGGAAGGGGATGATTGACGGTATTCGTCATACCGCCATGCAGTAGCACATCGAGGAGGCAGCGATGAAACTGGGGATCACCATGTTCGCCACGGACTATGCGATGCGGCCAGATGACCTGGCTCAAGCGTGTGAAGAGCGGGGCTTTGAGTCAGTCTGGTTCCCGGAACATACCCATATCCCTGCCAGTCTGCGGACGCCACCGCCGGTTGGTAACAAGGTCCCCCGTTACCTGTGGCATCTGCATGATCTGTTTGTGGCGCTGACGGCTGCCGCCGCGGTCACCAAAACGATCAAAGTCGGGAGCGGGATTTGTCTGGTAATCGAGCGCGACCCGATTATTCTAGCTAAAGAGGTTGCGTCGGTGGATCAACTGTCAGGCGGCCGCTTGCTTTTCGGGATCGGTGGGGGCTGGAACGCCGAGGAGATGGAGAATCACGGCACCCCGTTTCACCGGCGCTGGAAAGTCTTGCGCGAGCGGATCGAGGCGATGAAAGTGATCTGGGCTGAAGAGACGGCCGAATATCATGGCGAGTTTGTCAATTTTGATCCCATCTGGTGCTATCCTAAACCACTCCAACAACCGCATCCCCCGATTATTCTGGGGACGCTCTCGACAAAGGGGCTCCACCGCGTGGTCCGGTATTGTAATGGCTGGATTCCGACCGGGGTGAGCATGCAGGATCTGCCCGCAGCGATTAAAGACCTCCATACCCGCGCGGAGCAGGCGAGGCGCAAGCCAGGTGATGTGCCAGTCTCGATCTTCGGCGCTC
Source organism: uncultured Enterobacteriaceae bacterium (assembly GCA_964502465.1). Lineage (GTDB taxonomy): Bacteria > Desulfobacterota > Binatia > Bin18 > Bin18 > CAZCWX01. The sequence goes on from CAZCWX010000635.1 coordinate 1,392, forward strand.
CAGGCAAGGAAGCCACGCTGCACCAGTACCAGGAGCTTGGGGTTGAGCGGGTGGTGTTTACCGTGCCGTCGCGGGAGAAGGACCAAGTCCTGCCGCTCCTCGATACCTATGCGGCGTTCGTGGCAAAATTCGCGTAGCCGGAGGCAGGGCCGCACGATCGAACGACGCCATACCCAGAACAGTTCCCACTTGAATGAGTCCTAGTGGTGGAGCAGGCTGGAAGCCTGCTCCACCAGGAGAGAGGGAACCCAGTTTTGCAACGCGCGGATAATCCCTAACCCCGCACGCACTGTTCGCTGTGCATCGTCTTCGTGCGCCAGCGGGTAACCAAAGAAGGCGACAGTGCCACCGCCCAAGCGTTGGTACACGTACCCCTCGTAGCGAGTGATGCACACCGCGCAGGCATCCTCCTGAGTAACCCTGTGCCAATGTCCTGGGTTCTATTGAGTCAGGCGTCTATGCTGCCAGACGCCGACTGCCTTGAATTGCCGGCACTAAGGGGTTAAGGGCGAAACGGAGCTTCGGCAGGTCGGTGTCACAGCGAGTGTGGGTTGCGGTGATCGCACTGGTACACCGCAGGCGACCATTACCGCCCCACGCGTCTGCCTGGAGTGAAAGCAGATGTGGCCGGCCACGGTGCGCGTTTTGGAAGATATACTCGGGGTCTACCTGCACAATAATTGGCGTTTCCTTGCCATTCTCCATCATGCGAGCGAGATGCAGACTGTCCAAGTAGGTGACGTCCGCTCCAGAGATCTGCTCCGGATTCTCCAATTCCATGTGGAGAATCGTCTGACCGTCACGGACAACCTGTCCAATCACACGATCATGACGTGCCTGGAGGGTGATCGTTCCCAGCCCTACGGTGAAACCCCAACGTGCACGCAACTCAGGCACGGCTTTCTCTGAGTCAGTGTACGCTCCGAGCAGATACCCACGTGGCCGAATGCCAGCTCGGACAACCAGGCGCACCTGTGCCAGCGCAAACGGTCCAACCGGACTCGACGGGAAGCGCGCAACCGACAACGTGGCGTATGGCGGGATACTGGGGTGTAACGCGGGGGGAACCAGCCACTCTGCTGGTTCCTCAACAACCTCGAAACTCAACTGCAGAATCTCTGCGCCCTTGAGTTCCCATACTTCAGTGTCGAATCCGGTCATGAGCGGCGTACGGGCCACTGCAGCGTGGACGTCGAGTTTTCCAAAGGCTGGCATTAGCGACCTCCTCCAGCCGCAGCGCGCACCGGCTGCGATTCGGCGAATGCTGGCATCACTTCTTTGGCGAAGAGCCACAGGCTATTCAACAGTTGTTCCTGCGGGATGATTTCGGCCGCATTCAACATGAAACTGACACGGTCTACGCCGCAGGCTTCCCACTTTTTCAGTTCCCGAATGAGGTGTGCGGGGTCACCAACGGCAATTCCCTCAGGAGCTTTCCCAACCTCGCCCGGACTTGAAGCCTGTCGGCGCAAAGACGGCAGCAGTCCCGCCGACGGATAAGATTTGGTGGGATAGGCTTCCTTGGCCATGTCGAGTTGCGCAGCCAGGTAATTGAAATGCTGGATCATGCGCATACCGATCTTCGTGCCGGCCTCGCCGTCCTCATGACAGAAGAGGAAGTTCACGGTGTTCACCTGGTTGTTCACGAAGCCACCCACTGGGTTGCAGTGCTGGATGCGCCGACGATATTCTTTCACCTTTGCTTCCTGCTCAGCAAAGGTGGTAAAGGTCACGCCCAGACTGCCAATGCCGCGGTCTGCTGCATCCAACTCGGTGCCCGGACTGGTCACCGCCACCCACATGGGCGGATGCGGTTTCTGGTAGGGTTTGGGGAGCACTGCACGGGACGGCATGGAGAAGTAGCGACCCTCGTACCCGAACCGTTCTTGCATCCACATTTTGGGGAGGCAATGGACAAACTCATCCCAGCTTTTTTTCGTTTCATCAGGATTTGCACGGAACCCACCGAGTTCGGTCCAGGTGGCTGAACGCCCCGTGCCAAACTCTAAGCGGCCACCAGACAAGATATCCAACACCGCGGCGCGTTCAGCGATGCGAATCGGGTGGTTAAATTCTGGCACGCAAATGACGATCCCATGGCCGACGCGGATGTTTTTGGTTTGCATGGCGCAGGCCGTGAGAAAGAGTTCCGGGGCCGAGCAGTGCGAGTATTCTTCAAGAAAATGGTGCTCGACGGCCCACACCTGATCAAAGCCCAGCTCGTCGGCCAGTCGCACTTGTTCGAGCGCGTTCATGTACACTTTGCGCTCGGCTTCTTTGTCCCACGGTCGCGGGACAGACAATTCATAGAAAATGCCAAACTTCATAGGAACCTCCTTTTGTTCCGTCCGTGACAGTATGCTCGACGAGGATCACGCCCCCATGGCATAGCGTACCTGCGGGTCGTCGGTAAAGAGGTGTTTAGCTGGCCGCTGCAACCTGAGCTGGTTGTGTCTCCGCAAAAGCCGGCATGACCTCTTTAGCAAAGAGGCGCAAGCTAGCCAGTAGGTGCTCCTGGGGAATCATCTCTGCCGCGTTCAAAACGAAGCTGACCCGGTCAATACCGCACGCTTCCCAGTTCTTCAGCACCTTGGTCAGGCGAGCGGGATTCCCCACGGTCAGTCCCTCGGGTGGTTTGTTCGCTTCGCCGGGCGCCACCGCCTGCCGTCGCAACGAGGGAAGAAGCCCGGCTGTAGGATAGGATTTGGTCGGAAACACTTCCTTGGCCATATCGAGTTGGTTCGCCAGATAGTTGAAGTAGCGGCCCATGCGTAAGCCAACGCGGCCACCAATCTCATCGTCTTCGTGACAGTAGAGGAAGTTAATGGTGTTGACTTGCTCGTTGACAAATTTGCCGACAGGGGTGCAGTGCTGAATACGCCGACGGTATTCTTTGATCTTGGCTTCTTGTTCAGCAAAGGAAGAGAAAGACACGCCCAGACTGCCGAGACCACGGTCCGCTGCGTCTAACTCGGTGCCTGGACTGGTCACCGCTACCCACATGGGCGGATGTGGTTTCTGGTAGGGTTTCGGCAACACCGCTCGAGACGGCATGGAGAAGAACTGCCCTTCGTAGCCAAAGCGTTCTTCGGTCCACATTTTGGGGATACAGTGCACAAACTCATCCCAACTTTTCTTGGTCGTATCCGGGTTGGCGCGAAACCCACCGAGTTCGGTCCAGGTGGCTGAACGCCCCGTGCCAAACTCTAAGCGGCCACCAGACAAAATATCCAACACCGCAGCGCGTTCAGCAATACGAATGGGATGGTTGAACTCCGGCACACAGGTGACGATACCGTGGCCTACACGAATATTCTTGGTCTGCATGGCGCAGGCCGTGAGAAAAAGTTCCGGGGCCGAGCAGTGCGAGTATTCTTCAAGAAAGTGGTGCTCGACGGCCCACACCTGGTCAAATCCCAACTCGTCGGCCAGTCGTACTTGTTCGAGCGCGTTCAGGTACACTTTGCGCTCGGCTTCTTTGTCCCACGGTCGCGGGACAGACAGTTCATAGAAAATGCCAAACTTCATGGTTGCCTCCCTTCTGTGGCGTCAGTGGCAGTACACCCAGAGGTGTCGCTCCTCTCTGGTTTAGCCTATCTTTTTGAATGGTGCGAGGGCCTCAGCCGCCCGTTGTGCCTCTCGCCGCAAGAGCACCAAGTCAGTGCCATACAATAAGAATTGGGCGCCACTCTCGACCACGGTCTTCATGCTTTCTGGTCGGGTGACTGCCGCGGCCGTGGCGATGCCGCGTTCTTTGCACAGCGTACGTACCCGTGCATCCGCCTCGCGCAGGCGTGCATGATCGTACTGACCTGGAATGCCAAGGCTTTGGGTCAGGTCCTGATGGCCAACCAAGGCCAGATCAATCCCTGGAATGAGAATGGCTTCCAGGTTTTCCATGGCCTCCTTGGTCTCGATGAGTACCCCAAGAAGCGTATGCGCATTGGCGTGTGCCATGGCGGTCAGTGGATCAATATCTTCATACTCGGTACTTGCACCGAGATAAATCGCCATGCCTCGTTTGCCCTCAGGATGGTACTTCGCTAGCTCGATGAAGCGCCGTACCTCAGCCCCGGTCTTCACATGCGGGACAATCAGACTTTGGCAACCAGTATCGAGCAATCTGGTGACATGTTCGTATTCCAGGTCTGGAATCCGCACGACCGGGGTCAGTCCGGCTGCGTGGGATTGGGCAACCAGTTCGACCACGGTCTCCAGGTTGTACGCAGAATGTTCAGTGCAGATCATGACGAAGTCCATCCCTGCCGCGGCCAGCGTATGCACCACCCCACGTCCTCTGGTCTCCCACATCAAGGTGCCGAGAGCAGGACTGCCAGACTTCAGTATCTTTTTCAGTCGATTCACACGCATACGACATCCCTCCTTGCCGGAGGATTATCATACCGATAGGTGAGGGGTGTCAAGGATTTGTCCGTTGATCATGGTAAAATTGTCGCGCCATGAAACCTGAAGTGATGCGTATACTCCTGGTGATGATGTTTTGCTCTGCGCTGTTTTTGTGTGCGGCGATTGCCAAAACAAAGACTGATCGAGAGCGCGATGGTTTCATTGGTGCGGTACACACAGTTGTCACGGAGATGGCGCAGCTTGCGCAGCAAGTGGGTCAATGGACCGAAGACCCTCGGGTGCGTGTCCACACGAGCGTGTACGATACAAAAGGGAACCTGACAGCACACACCTCACATCATCCCGATGGGGTGTTGGCGATGAAGCAAGTGCGGACCTACGATGCTGCGGACACGCTCACCAAGGAAGTGTTCTATAATCCCGATGACTCTCTGTGGCGAACGGCGGTCTACGACTACGATGCCAGCGGCAACCCCAGCAAAGTCACCCACTACGTTGCCGATGGTTCGCTCCTCTTTACTGATGTCTATTCCTATGATGCTCAGGGCAACCTGGTAGAGTTCTTTAGCGTTGAGGCTAACGACACCCCTTTGCGCAAGACCGTCTACACCTACGGTCCGCAGGGAAAGATGACCGAGAAGCGAGTCTATGATGCGCATGACACTGCACCGACCGCTACCAATACCTATACCTATGACACAGCCGGGAACCTCGTTGAACTGGCCACCTATGGCCGCAGCGGTGCCCTCTCATCCAGGTGGGTGTATGCCTATGATGACAAAGGCAACCAGATCCAGTGGGTTGAATACCAACCAGACGGCTCGATCTCAATCAAACAGACGTATACCTACGAATTTGATGCGACTGGCAACTGGATCAAGAAGACCATGGCAGAGTTGCTAACCGATGGTGACAAATCCTCCCTGGAGCCGTCTGAAGTGGTGTATCGAACCATCACCTACCATGCAGATGAGAAAGCGACTCAGTGAGGATACTACAAAGTAAGTGAAAGGGCTGGCTTTGCTGTTTCTGCGGCTTGGCACGACCGCTTTCAAGGTTGGTTGTTGCTGGGTTTGCGTGGATCTATATATTTGGGCACCTTGCCGGAAGTGGAAGGGATTCTCTATGGTGTGAAACCCGTTATTATTGCCATCGTTCTTCAGGCACTGTGGGGGATCGGGGGTGCTGCACTAAAGACGAGCCTCTTCCCAATGTGCATGAGTAACAAAGATATTAGCTCTTCGTCTCTCTTTTCTTCTTCAGTTGAGCTGACTCGTGGGAGCGTGTCGTGCACCTAGATTTTTCTCTTTCCAGCTTGCCAGGATAAACTGTGTCCTTCCGGTAGGCACGATGCTGTTGGCGAATGTTTTCTCCTCGACCGCAACGCGGCAAAATCCCCCCGCGCTGCGCGCGGCCCTCTTTACGAAAGGGGGCTTTGAGGTCCCCTCCTTTGAAAAAGGAGGGACAGGGAGGATTTCGCCAACAGTATCAGAGTCATCGGAAAGACACGTTTTCACAAAGCTCTCGATATTGCTCGCCGTCAAAGGGCAAAATCATTAGAGCTACGGGCGGTGATGAGCTTGAGTCGTCTCTGGCAGCAGCAAGGCAAGAAGGATGAAGCGCGCCAGATGCTAGCCGAAATCTACAACTGGTTCGCCGAGGGGTTCGACACGGTAGATCTGCAAGAGGCAAAAGCACTACTGGAGACACTTGCATGATTGCAAGGTCACCAGAGAAGGTATCCGCTCTGTCTTCCTGATAGCTACCTGGCCAGGTCTCCTTACGGAGAACGACTGACCTCGATCATTGCTCCATCAGTATTCATGAAGTTCGCTTACGAGAAACGAAGTTGTAGGTGCTCTAGCAGATTTTAACGCGAGAGGGCCCGATAAATTGCCAGAACGACAACACCGCCAAAGGCGGCAAGGCCCAGACTGCGCAGATCAAACCCGCTTACTGTTCCCCACCCCAGTTGCGTGCCAATCCAGCCGCCCACCGCTGCCCCGAGGATGCCCAGCACGACCGTGAAAATGAACCCTCCGCTATCCCTACCTGGCATGGCAATCTTCGCCAAGATCCCGGCAAGCAACCCAAAAATTATCCAGCTAATGATCCCCATACCCCCTCCAGGGAAAAAAGACACTCTCTTTTCGTTGCAGTAGAGAGAAGACTCATGATACCAGTTTTCATCATGTGTTGAACAAACATGGAAGTCCAGCACCAACCAAAACGAACCAAGGAGGGACGATCATGACCACACGGGTAGGATTTATCGGTCTGGGGAATATTGGCAAGCCTATGGCGATCAATGTTGCGAGGGCAGGTTTTGACTTGATGGTCTATGATGTGCGCGAAGGTCCAATGAAAGAATTGGCAGCGGTCGGTGCCAAAGTCGCTCGCTCTGCCCAAGAGATTGGCGAGCATGGGGAGATCATCGAGTTCGTTGTCGTCGAGGATGCTCAAGTGGAAGCGATCACGCTCGGAGAAGGCGGGGTCCTGAACGGTGCGAAGCCGGGCAGTGTCATTGCCATTCACAGCACGGTCCACCCGCAAACAGTGAGGAAGATTGCTGAGTTGGCCAAAGAGCAAGGGGTGGGAGTCATAGATGCGCCGGTCAGTGGCGGGGAGCGGGGAGCGCAAAACAAGACGCTTTGTTACATGGTGGGTGGAGACCAAGAGCTATTTGAAAAATGCCGCCCGGTGTTTGCGACCTCAGGGGCGAATATTTTTCACCTTGGCCAGCTGGGAACAGGTGCCGTAGCCAAGCTCGCCCACAATCTTATTGTCTACGTCAATATGCTGGCAGCCTCCGAAGGCATGCACCTGGCAGAAAAAGCCGGCCTTGATCCCAAAGCCCTGCAAGAGGTCGTGCGCGTGAGCGCAGGACAGAGTCGGGTTGCCGATAACTGGTCGCAACAGCGTCAGCTCAAAGACACCTATACCACTGGACCACACGGACTCATGCAAC
>CAZCWX010000636.1:0-19899 GCA_964502465.1 uncultured Enterobacteriaceae bacterium
AGGCTATAAACAGAGAAACCTCTTCTGTGAGACAGAAAAAAACCGGCTCTTTCGCATCCAGCTTGCCCTCTTAGTCACAGTAGTGGGCTTATTGTTTCGGGCATCGGCGAGTTGGGCAATACCGAGGCTGGATCTCAATCACCTCCTCACACGCTATGACTTCGCAGATGCAGAGATTGGGTATTTGTTATTTGACCCGTCTACTGGTCAACCTCTCGAAACTCACAGAGCCGATGAGTTGCGGATACCTGCCTCGACCACCAAGGTCGTCACAGTGATAGCAGCCCTAGAGGTATTGGGTGCGGACTATCGGTTTGAGACGTCTTTATTTGTGACAGGTGAGGTCAAGGCGAGAACCTTGTATGGGAGCGTATATTTGCGCGGTGGAGGCGATCCCACACTTACCACCGATGACTTGCACACGTTTGTCGCAATGCTCCAACAGACAGGTATTGCCCACATCACTGGGAGCTTTGGATTTGACGAAAGTTTCCTTCCGTCGATATCCCAGATCGATGCACAGCAACCGATGGCAGCACCTTACAACCCCGGGCTCAGTGCCCTATCGATAAACTACAATCGAATCCAACTCGGCTGGAAACGACAACCTGGTCCCACACTGGCAATCACTGTCCTGTCACCAGCCGCAGGAAGGTTTGTCCCGGTTGAAGAAGTCGGTACGGATATGCTTCCGCTGGGGTTTGATCGGCGGATTCGATTTTTATACGATGGCGTGGGCGCAGATCGCTGGCTTCTCTCACCCACTCTTCCTAAGGAAGGAAAGAAACTTTTGCCTGTCAAGGCGAACCCTGGCCGCATTACCGCCCTACTTTTCCGGACACTCTGCCGACAACACAACATCGAACTACCCAGGCCAGAATCGATCTCCATACCGGCCCAGGCTCGCGCCTTACACATTCACCGGAGCGAACCGCTTCAGAGCATTATTGCTGGAGTTCTGCGCTATAGCAATAATTTGTCAGCTGAGTTGATTGGCCAAGTCACAACCCGGAAGCTCAGTAACCAGCCGTTATCTTTGCCAGACTCCGCTATAAAGCTGACAGAATGGTACCGGCGGACCCTTCCTGAGACAGATTGGAATGGGTTCGTCAGCGCCAACCATTCCGGGTTGAATAGTACATCACGCCACTCACCACGTCAGATGGCGTCTATCCTCCGCCACGGCTGGACACTGACAGTCGGTCAATCATCTTTTCCTGCTTTGCTCCCACCATTCTCGTGGCAATCGGAGGAGAACCGCCTCAAGACAGAAGTGAAAGTTAAAACCGGCACCATGAACTATGCTGACGGGCTAGTAGGGTTCCTGACCACGACACGGGGTCGGCAGCTCGGGTTTGCAATCATGTTGACCGACTTTGTGAGCCGCGCAGAGTTAGACGCCACCCTTGATGTGCGCTTTGCTCAGACCTCACCCTCAGCCCGCTCCTGGACTGAACGTGCCAAGGCGATCGAACAGGAACTCCTCACCAGCTGGATTGAGCGGTACTGAAGGTCGCACCGTATACAAGACAATCTATCCCTGGCCGGCGTCGGAATCGCCTACCACTTGGTCTCCCTGCGGTGCGGCATGAAGTCGTAACAGCGAGGTGAAGTCATTCGCGCGACTGTGGCGTAACCGTCAATGTCAGACGTTGCTCGCCGCGCTGGACAACGAGCGGAATCGGAGCGCCAATCTGGAGGCTATCGACACTATAGGTATAATCGTAAATATTCTCAATCTTCTTCCCAGCCAATTCAACGATGATATCCCCCCCTTGCAGGCCAGCCTGATCGGCTGGCCCGCCCGCCGCTACCCCAGAGAGCCTCACGCCAACGACATCAGTTTGGGCATAATCCGGAATGGTACCCAGGTAGGCACGCAGGCTGACACGACCCGGTGGACTATTTGGCTTCTCCACAATCCGATAATCAGGCATCTCTTCTCGCGTGGCAAGGGAGCGTGCAAGGGAAGCCATGAGTGAAGCAATCTTTTCTACCCCTGTATAGTTAATTTTGTCCGCCGTGTCCTTCGGTGTGTGATAGTCTTCATGGGCTCCGGTAAACGCGCTGAGAATGGGGACCCCTTTAAGATAGAATGCAGTGGCATCAGTCGGGAGGTAACTATCGTTCTGCACCGTGATAGCAAGTCCGATCGGTGCATTGTGCCGCTCAATTTCGCTCAGCCATAAGGAACTTGAACCGACACCTTGGAGCACAAGAGTCTTCTCAAGTCGCCCAATCATATCCATGTTCAGATAGGCCACAATATCTGGAGACAGTACAGAACGTTCATTGCCGCTCGTACCAAAAGTACGGGTAAAGTGGCTGGAACCGAGCAAGCCAATTTCCTCTCCCGACCAGAGGGCAAACAGCGCGTCTCGTTGTAGCGAGAGTGTACCGCGTGCCTTTTGAGCAACAAGGTATCGAGCGATTTCCAGTACCCCTGCAACCCCTGACGCATTGTCGTCAGCACCGTAGTGGACCTTATCTTTCTCATTCCCACGAGCCAGAGATCCTGTGCCAACTCCGTTACCGAGATGATCCACATGGGCACCGATCACGACCAGGCCGTTCCGGGTGGCTCCATCAGCATGCAGGCGCGCAAGGACATTTCGTCCAGTTCGCTTTTCGTACTGCACATCGATAGTCGCACCGAGCGCAAGGTTTGGTATTGGGAACCCTGGAAAGGAGTTTCCGCTATCGAGTACATCCTGCAATGCCTGTAGACGCTTCCCAGACGGGTGCAATAACTGCACCGCGAGTGCATCGGTCACCGAAATAGCGGCAATACTGGTGCCCGTCAGTGAGGCATCAAAAGACAGTTTGACCAGTGGTTCATGAACCTGTGAGTTTGGACCACTCATGACAATCAGACCACGGGCTCCGCGATCGCGGGCGAGCATTGCTTTGTATCGGAGGTTAGCGTAGCGGTTGAGGTATCGCCGGTATTCTGGAGTAATCTTTTCTGGAAGATAACGGAAAACCAGCACCCACTTGTCAGTGACGTCAAGGTCCACGAACGAGTCATATGCCTCAATCCCGTCCGCGGCCGGGGCCACAATACCATAGCCAGCAAAGACGACCGCTGCGGGTTCAACTCTCCCGGTTTTGGAGAACGCTAATGGGCGCCACTCTGTGTCGACGCCATACTCCTGCAGCCGAGGTCCGTCGCCGCCATAAAGGGCGAGTTGGTTTGCGGAACCAAGCGAAACTCCCGCGGTGAACTCAAAAGTTTGAAAGAACGTGCCGTTGTCCCCTGCTGGTGAGAGTCCGAGAGATTCAAACACCGATGCTCCATATGCCGTGGCCCGCAGTTCTCCCTCAGTTCCGGTGAGGCGGCCTTTCATGTCCTCTGCTGCTAAGACCGTAATGTGACGACGTAACTTTTCAGAGTTCATCTCTGGCACGAGTGGCGCTGACTGGGAGGGATCAACCGAAGACAGAGACGAGACGGGCACAGCCGCAGGACTCCCTTGCTTCCCTTCCTCAAGCCCGAGTAACCTCCGAGCCTCATCGTCATGCCACTCAGCAAAAAATATTTGTGACTGTTTAGTGGCGATACGGTTGCTCGTCCACGACAAGCGTCTCCCGTCCGGAGTAAACACGGGCAGGCCATCAAACCCGTCGGTATAGGTCACACGCACAGGTTGAGAGTTCCCTGCACTATCCACCACATAGAGTTCAAAGTTGCTCATGCCATGCAGATTCGTGGCAAAGATCAGATACTCACCGGAAGGATGAAAATACGGTGCCCAAGACATAGCCCCGAGGCGGGTAATCTGCTTTTGTTCAGTCCCATCTACGTTCATAGTGAAAATTTCAGCACTCGCTCCCTCTGCGGAAAACCTTCTCCAGACAATCTGCTGCCCATCGGCGCTGAAAAACGGCCCGCCATCGTATCCCTTCGTTTCAGTCAAACGGCGTAGCTGAGTCCCGTCCGCAGCCATAATGTAGAGATCAACCAGAGACGACGGGTCTCGCTCGAAAAGCGCCTTTTCTTCTTCCGAGAGCTGTTCAGTGTACGCATGTCGATTCGATGCAAAGACGATGCGCGTCCCATCAGGTGACCAGGCTGCTTCAGCATCATACCCGCGAGTCGCGGTCAGATTTCTCACAGAGCGGCCATGCAAGTCGGCCTCGAAGAGGTCAAAGTATTCATCAAAATCCCAGGTATACCGACGTACCTGTCCAGAGGCGCGGAGCTCAAGCTCTGCTTGTTGTTTTGCGCGAGCCTGCGGGTCTTCGTGTGTTGAGGCAAAGAGGATTTTCTCTTTACTCGGGTGAATCCAGGCACAGGTGGTTTTGCCATATCCTGGTGAAACGCGACGGGTATCTCCATTCTGCAAATCCATCACATAAATCTGGAAGAAGGGATTTGCTGGTTCGCGCTCGCTTTGAAAGATCATCAACACCCCGTCTTGGCTAAAGTACCCCTCTCCTGCCCGCGCTCCTGCAAACGTCACCTGCCGGATATGTGCTAACAAGCGACTTTCTTCCTGAGGATCTTCACCTACAGAGTTGGACATACCAGCAGCAGACAGATTTGCCTTCGGCTGCCTTGACAGAAAGTGTCCATACCACAGAGCCAGACAGATCGTGAAAAGTGCGATGATCAGACGAGGCATCAGTGTCTTCCTGTTCATGTTGATGATAATACGGAGAACCTGAGGCGCAGCCAAGAACGGGCATCCTGCTATGCAACAGATTCATAGACGCTAAGCGAATCTCTCTCCGAGATGGCGTTCAACTGCGTCATGCGATAAGAAAAGAAGAGTGGCAAGAGTCAGAAAATTCCCTCCTGAAGGAGTATTTGTTGCTCCTCCTTCGTCACTGCCTCACCCTCCCACCATTGGTCTCGCTCTAGGGAGTGGGTCTGCACGGGGATGGGCCCACATTGGCGTGATCCAAGCACTCAGCGAGGCGGGCGTGCCAATTCACTATGTGGCCGGATCCTCTATCGGCGCTTTAGTGGGAGGCGTTTTCTGTGCCGGGCAGTTAGATGCGCTAGCACGAGAAGTCCGCAGCTTAGACTGGCGAAGACTAGCGAGCATGCTTGATATTGCCCTCCCGCGATCAGGTCTCCTGGCTGGAGAAAAGATCACCGCCATTATTCGCCATCTCATAGGGGAGTGCACGCTCAGTACACTGCCAATCCCTTTCTGGGCGGTCGCAACCAGTTTACGTACAGGTAAGGAGGTCTGGCTTCGGCAGGGGTCAATGGTTGAGGCAATCCGGGCGAGTATGTCAGTCCCTGGGATCTTCACACCGGTCCGCCAAGGTTCCCAGTGGCTCGTTGATGGTGGATTGGCAAATCCGGTACCAGTATCGGTCTGCCGCGCCATGGGTGCAGATATCGTCATCGCGGTGAACCTCAATGCCGATATTCTCCTTCGCCCAGATAAAAGCCAGGCTTCCCAAGAGACAGGCACAGCATGGACGCGAGAGCGGCGTCCCCAGCATACCTTCCGTTACTACTGGCAACAGCGCGGAAAGCAGTTTCGACAGTTTCTCCCGTTGCCAAAACAAGCAAAGGAGCCTTCCCTCTCAATTTTTGAAGTGCTGCTCTATTCACTACAAGTAATGCAAGACCGCATTACTCGGCATCGGCTGGCGGCGGATCCTCCAGATTTCCTGATTGCCCCGGCAGTGCGACACATTCAACTTCTGGAGTTTCACCGGGCTGATGAGGCAATCACAGAAGGTACGCGCGCAACGCAAGCACTCCTTCCCGTTCTGCACGAAAGTATCAAGAGAGCAATTGGAGGCTGAAATAGCTTAGGAAAACCTTGAACTGATAGCATCCTACAAGCGGAGCCACGAAATCCTGTCCTGCTGTTGCTTTTGAAGCCCCTTTCGGAAAAATTGATATGCAAAGAATTGTATTCGTCTCTGCCCATCTTGTCTCCATTGGACCACACAACTTTGGTACTCTTCGCTGGGTAGTTCCCCCAGTGCTGTCCTGCTGAGCCCCCTTCGACCATGCTCAGGACAGGCTTCGACTTCGCTCAGGATAAACTCCGCGAAGCAGCTCTCTGAGAAACCCTGCGTTGCACTCAGGGTGACAAGGCGAGTGTACCAATCTTCTGTGGGTTGATTTCGCTTGAGCTAGACAACGCGGCTGAATCCTCATATGTTTCTCGTCTAGCCTAGAGAGGAGGTACTCCGATGCCAGCACGGAAACCTGAAGACTGTGATCTGCTCTTGATCGAAGCGCTCCACGCCGGCGATCTTGAGGCAGCTGTGGCCTTGTACGAGGCCAATGCTAGCTTTGTCTTGCAATCGGGTGAGGTCGTTACAGGTCGGCACGCCATTCAAGAGGTCATGAAGGAGTTTCTCGCCCTCAAGCCGAAATTTTCCATGGAAGTGAACGCCGTCCAGAGCGGAGACCTCGCCCTGTTACGCTCACAGTGGAGTCTCAATGGCGTTGACTCCGATGGCAAACCGGTATCGGTGTCTGGGAAGAGCATCGAGGTCGTGCGCCGTCAGGCTGATGGAACCTGGCTCTTCGTCATTGATGATCCGAACGGGGTCTCCCGAGTAAGCTAGGGAGGAGGAAATATGCCTGGACCCCTCGCTGGCTATCGTATCATCGATGTGACGCAGATGGTTTCCGGCCCTATGGCTACCATGCTCCTGGCTGACCAAGGGGCAGACGTGATCAAGATAGAACCACCTGGTAGTGGAGACCTCACGCGCGCCCTTGGGGGCGGCCCACGCAGAATGGCCCCTATCTTTGCGATCATCAATCGTAATAAGCGCTCGGTTGTTCTCGACCTCAAAGATCCCAAGGGTCGAGCGGTGCTCGAACAATTGGTTGCGGGAGCAGACTTGTTCATCCAGAACTTCCGTCCGGGTGTTACGGATCGAATGGGCATCGGTGAGGCAGCGCTGCGACGCATTAAACCAGACCTCGTGTATGTATCGATATCCGGATTTGGAGAATCCGGACCGTATGTGCATAAGCGAGTGTACGACCCTGTTGTCCAAGCGCTGTCTGGTCTGGCTTCCATCCAAGCTGACACCACAACCGGGCGACCTCGCATGATGCGGCTAATCATTCCAGATAAGGTCACTGCACTGACTGCTGCCCAAGCCATGACCGCCGCACTGTTAGCACGTGAGCGCACCGGAGAGGGCCAACACGTACAGCTTGCTATGCTCGACGCGGTGATTGCCTTCCTCTGGCCAGAGGCGATGGCTCGTCATACATTCATTGGCCCTGACATCGGAGTGACTCGTCCAGATACGCGAGATCTCGTCTTCGAAACTACCGATGGTTATATCACAGTCGGCGTAGTCTCTGATGCAGAGTGGGCAGGACTCGTGCGTGCACTAGAACACCCGGAGTGGCTGGACGATCCCCGTTTTAAGACCCCGGCTGGGCGAGTTAAATATGTTGACGCTCGTTTGGCACTCACCGCACAGGTGATAAAAACCCGGAGCTCTGCCGAGTGGCTTGCGCGGTTCGATGCCGAACAAGTGCCCTGTGCACCGATCCTCAGCCGTGAGGAGGTCATTACCGATCCACAGGTAGCCGCGAACGGTCTGATCGTCGAATCCGAACACCCGCATGCCGGCAGAATGCGCCAGCCGCGTACGGCTGCGCGGTTCGATCGCACACCGGCAGAGATCCGCACCCCTGCACCCTTGTTAGGCGAGCACACCGAGGCTGTGCTTGCCGAAATCGGTATTTCTTCAGAACGGCTAGCAGAGCTGCGCGCAGCCGGTATAGTGGGGTAACAAAAAGTGTCTAGTTCGACGCTAGCTCGAAAGCGAACGTCGCCCGTAAGAGGATCATCCTGTCACATCATGGCGGCCAACCGCTAGCGCAGTTCGTTTATAAGGTGTGCCCTGCCCGGGTTCTCAGTTGTCACTCGCTTCGGGCATGGACAGGTCTCCCTTATTCACTTCTGCTCGTAATTCCTTCGCTACTCGGAAAAAAGGAATCCGTTTCGCCGGAACTGTTACCATCTGCCCACTTCGTGGATTCCGTGCTGTGCGTCCCGGGCGATCCTTGATTCCAAAAGTGCCAAAGCCCCGGAGTTCTACTCGCTCCCCGCGCGCCAGCGCTTCAACGATACTGTCAAAAAACGCATCAACCATTACCCCCACATCTTGCTTGTTGAAGTTAGGGTAGAGCTTCGTGAGTTCTGTGACTAAGTCGCCTTTGTTCATAGTACCTTTGCCCCTTGACTGTGCATTTTATCTCCTTGTCCGTTTTCCTTCCACTTCGTCCCTATAGACACCCTCGGAGAACCGAAAACAGCGGTTTCCACAGTGCGCAACGCTATCGTATAAGTTTTTGAAAATAAATGAGAAACGCGTCATCAATCGCCCTAACCTGTAAGGTTTGCGTATGCAGACCTGTCGATGCTTGCTGACCATCTGAGTCTCCTCTTCTCCTGACACCTACCTTTCTAGCAGCTCCCTTCAGGCCTGCTTCCGTTCTAGCATTGTTGGCTGGAGCTGCCCGAGTTGCCCTGCTAGTCGATCATGTAGGCTTGCACATACGACCTCACACAGCTCAAAAACAGTTTCGTCACAAATCCGATAATAGACATTCAACCCCTCCTTACGCCGGTTCACAAGACCGGCTTGTTGGAGAATGCCCAAGTGTTTGGAAACGTTCGCCTGCAGAGCACTGGTTGCCACAATGAGTTCACTTACAGTTCGCTCTCCATCCCACAACGTATGGAGGATCTTGAGACGCATCGGCTCAGCTAAAACTTTGAAGCGGTCCGCGATCATTTGCAGAGCAGCATCAGAAAGTTCCTTTTTCAATCTTCGCATCAGTCGCCTCTTGACAGTGATTCCATACATTGCTAAATGGCAATATAGTTATAAATAATCTTTTCTGCTCACGCAAGTTCATAGCAATGAAATCAGAAATTCTCAGCCGATACCGAACGCGTACGGAGGTTAAGAGATGGAACATTTTACACCCGTGACATCCCTGCTTGGAGGTATACTCATTGGCTTGAGTGCTTCAGTACTCCTATTGTTTGACGGCAAGATTGCTGGAATTAGTGGTATCGTAGGAGGTCTCCTCAGTCCAGCAAGTAGCGATACGCTGTGGCGAGTTTTTTTTGTCACAGGCCTGCTCGTTGGTGGGTTGCTACTCAAGCTTGCTTCCCCTCAGGTCTTTGACATGGGAATCACACGGTCCGGAGGAGCTATAGTACTTGCAGGTCTTCTCGTTGGCTTTGGCGCACGATTTGGCAACGGCTGTACAAGTGGACATGGAGTCTGCGGTATGAGTCGGCTCTCGCCGCGTTCACTCATTGCTACTCTTACCTTTGTCGCGACCGGTGCTGCCACTGTTTACCTTGTGAACTCCCTGCTTGGAGGTACGTTATGACATCGTTGCTTGTCTCGTTTCTTTCAGGCCTGGTGTTCGCCCTTGGTCTCGGTATCAGCGGCATGACCCAGCCTGCCAAAGTCATTGGTTTTTTGGACTTTACCGGCAACTGGGATCCCAGCTTGGCATTCGTCATGGTCGGTGCCATCATGGTGCACGCCCTGCTCTACCGGCTGATCCGCCGCCGTTCTTCACCTCTATTCGCGCCGACGTTCGCTATTCCCACTCGTACAGACATTGACCTGCGCTTAGTGGGAGGGGCAACCCTCTTCGGTATTGGCTGGGGCATTGGCGGCTTTTGCCCTGGACCAGCTTTAACTTCGCTCGCCTCTGGCCATTCAACCGTTTTGATCTTTGTGGCCGCGATGCTCACTGGGATGTACCTCTACAAACTCACCGAACGCTTACAGGCTCGCCCAGCGGGTGCCCCGCGGCCAGGTGCGATAGCCAGCCCAGCGCCTGCACCTGCGTCACCCGCCTTCCAGAGCCGCCATGACTATTGAGACAAAGGCATGATACGCATTTCTAGTCCTTTAGCACTCGGAAATATCTCTACTATATGGAAGCTCTATAGACATAGCGAGGAGAAATTCCCATGCTGTTCCGTGAACTGAACCGTGGCAAATGCAAGACTTACCTTCTTGCCTGCGAGAAAACTCACAAAGCGGCTCTGATCGATCCAGTCAAGGACAAGGTCGATCGCTACCTTTCCATGTTAGCCTACTATGATTGTCAGCTCGACGCCATCATCGATACCCACACACACGCGGATCACCGTACTGCCAGCTGGGAGTTACACGATTTAACAGGAGCACCAGTTGTTATGCACCGCCGTGCGCCAGCTCCGCACGTTGATATGCATGTCGAAGACGGGCAAGCGGTTT
Organism: uncultured Enterobacteriaceae bacterium; assembly: GCA_964502465.1. Lineage (GTDB taxonomy): Bacteria > Desulfobacterota > Binatia > Bin18 > Bin18 > CAZCWX01. The sequence goes on from CAZCWX010000636.1 coordinate 10,243, forward strand.
CAATCGGTGACATCGTCCTGCGCATACTCTATACGCCTGGCCATACCCCCGATGGCATCAGCCTCTACGCGAGCGATCGTGTTTTCACCGGCGATACCCTCATGATTCATGGCACCGGGCGTGCTGACTTTGCCGGCGGCGACGCAGGAGCCCAATATGATGCCATTACGCAAAAACTTTTTGCGCTCCCGGATGAAACCCTGGTTTTTCCTGCCCATGATTACCGTGGTCATACCCATTCAACTATTGGTGAGGAAAAACGAACCAATCCCCGTGTGGCCGGCCGTACACGCCAAACATACGTCGACCTGATGAACAACTTAGGTTTGCCACTCCCAGATAAGATTCAGGAAGCGCTTCAACCAAATCAGTCAGCGATCGAGGACGAGTCAGTACGCTTCCCAACGCTCGCAGAATTGAACAAAGTCCATCAGTTGGCCCCGCAGGATGTCAAACAGCAACTCGATCGCTCAACTCCACCCCTTTTACTCGACGTTCGAGAAACCGAAGAGTTCACGGGCGAACTCGGCCACATTCCAGGGAGCCGTCTCATCCCCCTCAAAGAATTACCTGCCCGTGTACAAGAGATCGAGGCGTACAAGGACAAGGACGTCATTGTGATTTGCCGAGCCGGCGTGCGGAGTACCACAGCCGCTGCTATCCTTACCGGTTTGGGCTTTGAGCATGTTTCAAATCTTAAAGGAGGGATGATCGACTGGAGCGATCAGAACTTGCCGGTGGAACGATGAGGAAGCACGTGATCAGTCGTCAGGAACCAGCAACGAATACAATAGGGAAAACGAAGACACGCCTCAACTCTTCATGGCTTGCAGAGCCCATTCGCGGGAAACGCACAGGAGATTGGCATGATTAAGCCTACGCAGACAGAGGTGTTGCCCGTCAAGTGGGCGAAAGTCATTGACCATAGCAAATGCATTGGCTGCCATGCCTGCAGCACAGCATGTAAATCAGAAAACTTTGTCCCCCTGTCAGTGCATCGTACCTACGTCAAATATGTTGATGCCGGTATCTTCCCGCAGGCACGGCGGGCCTTCCAAGTCACCCGCTGTAACCAGTGCGAAGAGGCGCCCTGCACCTATGCGTGTCCGACCTCGGCCATGTATACCCGACCAGATGGGATTGTCGATTTCGATAAGTCGGTTTGCATCGGTTGTAAAGCCTGCATCGCGGCTTGTCCTTACGACGCGATCTTTATCAACCCCGAAGACCATTCGGCGGAGAAGTGTAATTTTTGCGCGCACCGCATTGATATGGGTCTCGAGCCGGCGTGTGTGATTGTATGTCCTACCGAAGCTATTCTTGTGGGGAATCTCAATGATCCCACTTCGAAGGTAGCGCACATTGTCGGCCGTGAACCTGTGGCCGTACGGCGTCCAGAGAAAGAAACATATCCCAAACTCTTCTACAAAGGCGCGCATCAAGCCACACTCGATCCGCTTGCCGCGAGGCGACCTGAGGGCGGACTTTTTATGTGGAGCGAACAGGGAAGTGTCTCCCACCAGGTGACTTCTGGTCACCCAGGCCATCATAATAACTCTGCTGCAGCTCTTCTGGCATATGACGTGCCGCACCGGGCGCCCTGGGACTGGCGGCTGAGCCTATATACCTGGACGAAAGGGATTGCTTCTGGCGTCTATCTGATTCCTCTACTGCTCGTGCTTCTCGGCATCACCAGCGTCACAAGTCCGTTGTGGCAGTGGGTGGCACCAATCGTTGCTGGTGTATTTCTCGCTCTGACTGGCTTGATTCTCATTGCGGACCTTGACCACTCGGAACGTTTTTACCTCATTTTTACCCGTCCGCAGTGGCGAAGTTGGCTTGTTCGTGGGGCGTTCATTCTCGCTGGCTACGCAGCCGTGCTGATCCTCCATATACTGGCGAGCCTCTTTGAAGCACCCCTACAAATGGCTCTGACAGTCTTCGGTATGCCGTTGAGCGTACTCACAGCCGTTTACACTGCGTATCTGTTTGCTCAAGCAACAGCGCGGGATATGTGGCAAAGTCCCCTTCTCCCTCCGCACTTGCTTATACAAGCGCTTCTTGTCGGCTCAGCGGTGCTGCTGCCATTCGCAGCGTGGCTAGAACCAGGGCTGGTCTCGTCACTCGCATGGATACTCGGCGTAACAAGCATCTTGCACTTGCTTCTCGTGCTCGGCGAAGTGACTCTTGCCCACCCCACTGCCCATGCCCGCCTCGCAGTCAAGGAGATGATGACAGGTTCCTTCAAGGCGTATTTCTGGACCGGAGTAGCCCTGCTGTTAGTCGGCACCCTCGCGCCGTGGCTCGGCACGCTTGCGGTTCCATTTATCCTTATTGGCATGCTCGCTCATGAACATGCCTACGTTCAGGCAGGGCAAATCGTCCCTCTGGCATAAGGAGTAATCTTGTGGGTGTCACAAAGTCCAACGACCGAGTGTCTGCGACACGGAAAGCAACCGAGACCCGCGGGGAGACTTTCTATCCTGGTCCGAGTCGCACTCAACTGGCCGCTTTCCCCCCGAAAGAACGGTGGGACGACTGGGTAGAACTCGATTCGCGTGCGTGGCCACAGCGAGTAGAGCATCACTATATGCTCGTGCCAACCACCTGTTTCAATTGCGAATCGGCCTGCGGCCTGCTGGCCTACGTCGATAAAGAAACGCTCTCGATACGGAAATTCGAGGGGAACCCTGAGCATCCGGGGTCGCGTGGCCGTAACTGTGCCAAAGGCCCTGCTACACTGAACCAGGTCACTGACCCGGAGCGCATACTGTATCCGCTGAAACGTACTGGCAAGCGTGGCGAGGGGAAGTGGACCCGCGTTTCCTGGGACGAGGCACTCAGCGACATCGCCGGCCGTATTCGCAAAGCCCTCCAGGAAGGTCGGCACAACGAAGTAATGTATCACGTCGGCCGTCCTGGGGAGGACGGGTACACGGAGCGGGTGCTCGCTGCTTGGGGGGTGGATGGTCATAACTCTCATACGAACATTTGCTCGTCAGGAGGACGTGCCGGCTATCAATATTGGATGGGGCTGGATCGCCCAAGCCCGGATCACGAGAATGCTGAGGTTATTTTGCTCATTAGCGCCCACCTCGAGTCCGGCCACTATTTTAATCCCCATGCACAGCGCATCATCGAGGGGAAAGAACATGGGGCTAAACTGATCGTCTTTGACGTCCGCCTATCCAATAGCGCCACCCATGCTGATTACTGGATCGCGCCCTACCCTGGAAGTGAACCCGCCATTCTCCTCTCTATTGCGAGCTACTTGATGCAGCACGGCTTGTACAACCGTGATTTTATTCACCAGTGGTGGAACTGGCAGGAGTACATGCGGGCAGAGCACCCCGAAATTGAACCTACCTTCGAAAACTTCGAGCAGCTGCTGAAGACCCTCTACAAAGACTATACCTTTGCTTTCGCTGAAAAAGAGTCTGGCATTGAGGCGCGGACAATTGAAGAGATCGCCCAAGTAGTTGCCACAGCAGGCACCCGCTTGTCCACCCACACCTGGCGGAGCGCTGCCGCGGGTAACCTCGGTGGGTGGCAGGTGTCTCGTACGCTCTTCTTGCTGAATGCGCTCCTCGGTGCTATCGCGACTGAAGGAGGGACGTACCCGAACGCCTGGAACAAATTTGTTCCACGGCCGCTCTATACTCCACCTCATCCGCAGGTGTGGAATCCCTCCACCTGGCCCATTGAATACCCCTTGGCGATGAACGAGATGTCGTTCCTTTTACCACATGTACTCAAAGAGGGTCGAGGAAAACTCGATGTCTACTTCACGCGCGTTTATAATCCCGTATGGACGAACCCAGATGGTTTTACTTGGGTCGAGGTGTTGAGCGACGAACAGTTAGTTGGTCTGCACGTCGCACTTACACCGACGTGGAGCGAGACTGCATACTTCGCGGATTACGTACTCCCAATGGGGGTTGGCAGCGAACGTCACGATATTCACTCGTATGAGACGCACAACGCCCAATGGATCGGCTTCCGCCAGCCGGTGCTCCGCGCCGCACGTGAGCGACTCGGTGATGACATCACTGACACCCGACACGTCAATCCAGGCGAAGTGTGGGAGGAAAACGAGTTCTGGATTGAACTCTCCTGGCGCATCGATCCTGACGGCTCGATGGGGATCCGTCCCTTCTTCGAGTCGAAGGAACATCCGGGCGAGAAGCTCACCGTCGATGAATATTACCGCTTCATCTTTGAAAACTCGGTCCCAGGTTTACCCGAGCGTGCGGCTGCGGAGGGGATGGCTCCCTTCGATTACATGCGGCGCCACGGCGCCTACGAAGTGCAAAAGCGTATCGGACCACTTCACCTCCAAGAGGTTCCTGCGGACGAACTCGACGACATCGGTATCGACGAAGTCGGTCGAGTCTTTACACGGAAACCAAAACCGCCGACCTCCAATATCGTCCCCCTGCCAACACCAGATGGAGATTCAGAGGGACGACGACTCGTAGGAGTCCAGGTAGGCGGGAAAATCGTCAAGGGCTTTCCCACCCCGAGCGGAAGACTTGAATTCTACTCGAAGACGTTAAAAGAATGGGGTTGGTCTGAATACGCTCTCCCAACGTACATGAAGAGCCACATCCATCCTGACCGACTCGACGAAGGGCAGATGGTCCTGATCCCTACATTCAGGCTTCCAGTACAGATCCACACACGAAGCGCGAACGCCAAGTGGCTGGACGAGATCGCGCATACCAACCCCTTGTGGATGCATACTCAGGATGCTGTCCGTATCGGCGTTCGCACAGGTGACCTCGTGCGTGTAGAGACAGAGATCGGCTACTTTGTGGTCAAGGCCTGGGTGACTGAGGGGATCCGACCCGGCGTGGTCGGCTGCAGTCACCATATGGGGCGCTGGAAGCTGACCAACGATGGGCAACGACAGCTCATGGCGACAGTAGGACTCGAGCGCCGAGGGACGAGATGGATCATGAACCGGAAGAAAGGTGTTGAAGCGTATGAGAGTGCAGATGCGGATAGTCAGCGCATCTGGTGGACCGACGCTGGTGTTCATCAAAACTTGACCTTCCCAGTTCACCCCGACCCCATCTCCGGCATGCACTGCTGGCATCAGGCAGTACGCGTAACGCGGGCAACAGCAAACGATCGGTATGGAGACATTGTTGTCGATACGGACAAGGCTCACGCTGTGTACAAGAAGTGGCTTGAGGCTACCCACCCAGCCGATCGTTTTTCGCCCGACGGTACACGCCGCCCATACTGGTTCCTGCGTCCGCTCAAGCCGGCTCGTGAAGTCTACCGCCTGCCGAAGACAAGCGCGTAAAAACAACAAAGAGTGGAGTCTTCTCAATGCCATGATTGCTCTACGCGTTGTCACTTTGGTCTACGCCATAGCCACCTCTTTGCCAGGTGTGACCCAAAGGTGCACTACATACTTTCATGAATCTGGTGCGATATCTTTCGTTCTTTGACTTACGTCACTACCGATTGCGCTTTCTCGGCAGGGACATCGTCGCCAGCATATCGGTCTCCTTTCTCGACATTCCACAAGGGGTAGCCTATGCGATCATTGCCGGGTTACCACCGGCCATGGGACTGTATGCTGCCGCTGTTCCAGCAATTGTTGGTGCATTATTTCGCAGTTCGCGCTACGTTGTCACAGGGCCAAGCAACGCCCTGAGTCTGCTGGTTGGAAGCGCGGTGGCTGCAGCAGTCGCAAGCAGCGGCGCTACACCAATGGAGGTCGGTGTGACGCTGGCTTTCATGGTCGGAGTCATCCAGTTCCTTGCTGGGGTGCTGCGGCTCGACGCATTTGCAGATTACATTTCTCATCCGGTCGTACGCGGCTATATTACAGGCGCAGCTGTGCTCATCGCGGTTGGGCAGTTGCACAACGTGACCGGTACGCCGCGACACGACGGCGACCTTGTGCAGGTGCTCAGGGCATGGATTGGAGATTTTCTCCTTACGGATCCGCTCGCCGTCGCTTTCGCCTTCGGTACTATTGCGGTTGTAGTCGGGCTGCGCTGGGTCAACCGCCGCATCCCTGGCTCGATTATCGCCATGGTTCTCAGTCTTGCTGTCGAAAGGGTGCTCCACCTTCATGAGCATGGCCTCCTGCTTGTGGAGGATCTTGCGCCAATACCAACTGGTTTACCTCCTTTTACAGTTCCACATTTAGACAATTGGACCACTCTAGTCCCAGCAGCAGTCGCATGTGCTGTCTTATCACTCGTAGAATCGAGTTCTGTGGCGCGGGCGCTCGCCGCTCGCACCGGGCAACGACTCGATATGGCAGCAGAGTTTGCGGCTCAAGGACTTGCTAACATCGCGGCTGCCTTCTCCAGCGCGTATCCAGTGAGTGGCAGCTTGGGCCGCTCCACATTAAACATGCAAGCTGGGGCGGAGAGCCGGCTCTCTGCCGCATTCTGCGGGCTGGCTATGCTTGCCGTGTTGCTCTTCTTGGGTCCTTTGGTGGGGAAGACACCAGTAGCAAGCCTTGCTGGGCTCCTTCTTGTGTTAGCCAACGATCTCGTCGATCGTGACCTGATTCGCATGACGGTCCGCGGTACCATCAGTGATCGAGTGGCATTCGTGGTTACGCTGTTGGGTACTTGGACCCTTCCCCTCGATCAAGCGATCTATCTAGGTGTTGGCATAAGCTTAGTGTTGTTCCTTCGACGCGCACGACTCCTGACAGTCCGCGAGATGGCAATCGGAGAGAAGGGACGGTTTCGAGAGATCGACCCAGATGTGCGTGAAGCCAAAAGATATTGCTCAGCCATCCGTATTATCAATGTAACTGGACCACTATTCTTTGCCGTTGCCGGCGAGCTTGAAGGAGCACTCGACTCCATAATCCGTGACTCTGAAATGCAGGTGCTTATCCTTCGCCTCAGGCAAGCACAGGATTTTGATGTCACTACGCTTAGTGTCCTTGAGACAGCTGCATGGAAACTTTCGGTTGACGGAAGAACACTCATTCTCCTCGGCCTGCGCCCCCCTGTGCTCAAACTGTTCGAAAACACAGGGAGTATTAAACGCATTGGCAGAGAAAATCTCTTTCTTGCTCAAGCAGGGTGGTTCACCGCAATGGAAGCTGCGCTTGAAAGGGCTCTCGTTTTGGTCGGTGAGCATGCCTGTGGCACCGCCTGCCCTTTAAGGGAATATCTCACTACGCAACAACTTCTACGGCCCAGCACCGACGTGAGGACACATGACTCAGCATGACTCACCATCAAGAAACTGACAGCGGTCAGCCAGCGAAAGAAGTTGCTCCTGAAACCGCAAGAGTTCGGGCGGCTGATTGATCAAGACAGTGTACCTGGAGGACTATCTCCAGAGCGAAGAGCGGCGGCGGGTCATGCTAAATCGCCCATTTCCCACCTACTTTCGAGACGCTTACCCGGATCAATGCTCATCCCATCCCCTGCTGACTCATGACAATTCTCCTACATTTATTTGTGCTCATTAGCAGAGACAAGGCCCTATTCCGATAGTCACGTTGAATTTCTACCCTTAGTAGTATAGCTTCCTGCGGGGGAAAAGTTTGGCTATGGCAAATGCAATGCGACAAGCCTGTATCGTTGGCATAGGCGAAACGCCGTACACACGCTGGGGAGGTATGGGTGACCGCGGTGAGTGGAGTCTCGCCTGTGAAGCGGTGCTCAATGCGGTTGCAGATGCGGGTCTTGAAATTGACCAGATCGACGGACTCGCGTCATTTTCTGATGATGCGACTGTGCCGTGGCTCATGCAGCACGCCTTGGGACTGCCGCGCCTGGGGTTCACCTCTCTGGTGTGGGGTGGTGGCGGTTCAGGTGCCTGTGGCGCTGTGGCGCACGCGGCTGCGGCGGTCGAAGCCGGACAGGCACAGTTCGTCGCGGTGTTTCGTTCACTCTGCCAGGGACCGGGACATCGCTATGGCCAGGCTGGGGGCTTCAGAGGGCTGCCGCATCTGAATTTTGTGGCGCCGTTCGGTATGTTCTCGCCGCCGATCATGATCGCGCCGCTCGTGCAGCGCTACATCCATGAATTCAACGCCAAGCCCGAGCATTTTGGCGAGGTGGCGCTGGTGTGCCGCGACAATGCCCAGCGCAATCCGCGCGCCGTCATGCGCGGGCGTCCGCTAACGATGGAGGACTATCTCAATTCCCGCATCATTGCCTCGCCGTTGCGACTCTTCGACTGTTGCCAGGAAAACGATGGTGCCTGCGCGCTGATTGTAACCACCCTGGAGCGCGCGCGTGATCTGCGGCGCAAGCCGGTGCGTATTCTCACCGCGGCCCAAGGGGGGAATCCCGGCTGGGGCGACGGTGCGCTCGGTTCGCACAACATGCCGATTGCGGAGTACGGCGCTGGGAACGGCAAAGCCCTTGCCACCCGCCTGTTCGAGCGCGCTGGCGTGACCCCAGCGGATGTGGATACGGTGCAAATCTATGATCACTTCACTGGCTTGGTACTGATGACACTGGAGAATTTTGGGTTCTGTGGACGTGGTGAAGCCGGGCCGTTCGTGGCTGCCGGCCATATGCGCTGGCCCGATGGGAGTCTCCCGCTCAACACTTCTGGCGGACATTTATCGGAAGCCTATATTCATGGGTTGAATCTGGTGGTGGAAGGCGTGCGGCAACTCCGCGGCGAATCGACGTCCCCAGTAAAAGACGCCGAGATCTGTGTCGTTACCGCGGGTGCGAGTGCCTCGCCGTTCAGCGCGGCGATCTTAGGAGTGTGACGATGGCCTATCTCCCGAACGAGATTCCCGGACCGAAACCAACGGTTGACGACAAAGTGTTCTGGGACTACTGCCAGCAGCGGGAGTTGCGCTTTCAACGCTGCGCCGCCTGTCGCCGTTTCCGGCATCCGCCGACGCCGGTCTGCCCGCAGTGCCGTTCGTTCGAGTCGGAATGGGTGCGTGCACCGGACACGGGCGTGGTGTTCAGTTTCACCATCGTTCATCATGCCGCGCATCCAGCGGTGTCGGCAGTGACGCCGTATAACGTTGTGATTGTCGATTTTCCGGAGTGCGACCATACGCGCCTGGTGAGCAATCTGATTGACGCGACACCGGAAGAAATCCGCGTTAGCATGCCTGTCGCGCTCGTCTGGGAAACGGCGGGCAACGGCATGATCGTGCCGCGGTTCAAGAAGAAGAGTGGTTAAGACAAGCGCTGCCAGAAGAAATTCTGCTCGTTCAGAAACCAATCATGTATCACGGCAAACGGAGTTGGATCACCTTCGGCGGGCACGTCGTGTCTTTGGTCTGCTGTATCGGAAGGTTTAGTCATATTGCATCCAGTGTCCGCCACTCACCGTCGCGGTAGGGACGCCGGTTACCCGACGCCCCCCGCACAGATCCCGGCGTGCGGCTTTCCCGCACCGAGCTCCTCAGCCATACTCGCTTCCGCAGTCCTGGGCTATTCCCTGCAGGGAGGTTGGCATTGCTGTCCCCGATCCTTCCTGTTCGGTCAATGTTTCCTGTGCAGGCTGCGTATGGCTGTCCGCCCCTTCCCCCTGTGGACGGCTCTCCCGTCCGCCGAGTACTCTGAGGTGATCCGACTCCCGCCGGATCTTCAGCGCGCCTCGCTTCTGGCTCGGCGGTACTTACCTGCTGCGAGGGCTGTGCGGGCCGGGTAGGCTCCGGCCTCCTGCCGTGTCCGGGTTTCCCCT
>CAZCWX010000637.1:0-22386 GCA_964502465.1 uncultured Enterobacteriaceae bacterium
TGCTTTGGATGGCGTGAAGCTGCCCTCGAATGCGGCCAAGGAAGGGAGTGGGACGTTTGCCGAGTTGCGGCGCAAGCAGGAGAAGTGAGAGGCGAAGCTCAAAGAGGTTGTGGCCCCACATGAGGCCGCCGATAAAGAAGGGGAGGCGGCACGGGGAACAGGTGGCCGCACTGAGCGGGACAAGAAACAAGAGCAGCTCAAGCGCTTGGAGCACCAGGGGCGGCGCGCATTGCGGCCTTTTTGGCCGCGCATGACCCCCACCGCGGGAAGCAGGGCCATGAGATCCAGAGTAAGGTCACGGATAACGAGGCGGCGAAGAGGTTCACGGCCCACGGCGTCGTCCAGGGCTACAACAGTCAGGCGTTAGTCGATGCCAAACCTCAAGTCATCGTGCAGGCGGAAGCCTTTGGCAATGGGCAGGACTATGGGCAGGTGCCGCCGATGGTGGAGGGAGCCAAAGCGCACGTGCAGGCCATCGGGTTGGGAGAGGACTATTTTGTGGGCAAGATCTTGAGTGCGGATAGCAACTATCATAGTGAAGAGACTCTCCAGACGGGTGCCCACGAACAGCTCGACGCCTATATCCCCGATTCGCACGTTCGCCAACGCGATCCCCGGTTTGCTACGCCAGCGCGGCATCACCCTCCCACGGACGAGCAGGTTGACGAGCAGTTTACGGAGGCCGATTTCCGCTCTGAGCAGGACCAGGATTGCTACTGCTGCCCGGGGGGGAGAGTGCGCAAGCTCCGCGCCCGGCGACACCAGGTCGAGAACAACCTCTAGCGCCGGTATGAGGCGGAGGAAGCGGAGTGTAGGAGCTGTCCGCTCCGGGAGAAGTGGTTACTCACCCCTAAGCCCCAGCGCAAACATCTGGCGGTTTTTGTCGAGAAGGTGCAGGAGACCTTGTCGCCGCAGATGAGAGCGAAGATCGACACCCCGCAAGCCCGAGAGATTTATGGGCAGCGGCTGGCCATCGTGGAACCAGTCTTTGGGAACCTGCGCTCGCAGAAGCGTTGAGACCATTTTACGTTGCGAGGGAAGATCAAAGTAAACCTTCAGTGGATGCTCTACTGTATGGTCCCTAATATTGAGAAGGTCCTCCACTATGGGAGGAGGGGGAAGAGCTGGAATCAAGGGGAAGTACAAGTCGCTTAAGACCGGGAGAAAGAGAAAGTCAGGCTGATAAATGAGGGGCTGAAGGACACTGGAAGGCTCCGATACGAGTAGTCAATCCCGCACGATGCGAAAATGGAGCGAGCAGTGAAGAACAGCTCTCGCGCAAAAGCCTTTTTCGACAGTCTCAACAGCCGCGGCTTCCACGTCGCCTGCCGGTGCCCCCGCAGGCCCCTAAACACGGCTGGCGCGAGCAACCAATCACTGACTTGCTTCAGCGTCTGATGAGTGATAACCAGGGGACATGGTCGGTCTTGGTGCGACATCCCTCACTCCTTGGGAGGCGGCTGGGACTCAAGCGACTGCACGGCACATGCAGTTGCCTGGCACGCGCACTACAGCGTAAGTCCCGTGTCGCATCAAGACTTTTTTCCCCTCTCCTGTAAAATCTGGTTAGCGGCGTAGCGTGCCACTGGCGCTTACGGCGGACATGCCTCAGGTGGCGGCGGCTCCTGGACCGCCACCAGCCCCTACGGCACGACGGCCTATCACTGCAATTGATCTTTCTCTAGAAAAAAAGTAGCCTTGGAAGGTCATCATTATGATCTAGCCAGATGGTCTAGCCAGATGGTCTAGCCAGGTGCGTCAAAGCTCCGCCTCCATCAGAAGCGTCAAGGATCGCCTCACTCACCAGTGCTGCGTCTACTTTTCCTCGTAATGCGGCGCATTCATCAGCAGAGTTGATCGGATCCAGAGCAATCAACGTTTTCTGAGGGGGTACCAACCTGATAACCGCTTCGAGGCGCGCTAGATCGAGCGTTCCCGACGGTGAGGTTAGCCCGAGAATCAATGATTCAGCAGCCAGGGCTTGTTCAAGCTCGGCCTGCGTCTGTACCACGACCACCGGCGCAACGTGGGCCGAGCTGGCTACCCTGACAAGGGTCGTCAACGTCGCAAGATCCACAGCACCAGCGTGAAGCAGGACTGCATCCGCCCCGTAGAGCCGCGCCTGGTGGATCTGGTTCGGATGCAAGATCAGGTCTAACCGCAGAACTGGTGCCGATACCGCAGCCGAGATCGCCCGCAGGTCATCCATCGACGTGCCAAACACGCTCGGCTCGGTATACACCCCCACCGCACCAACCTCGGCGTCGTCGCACTCCTGCGCGAGCGACACGAGATCCCGGCTCGCCCAGCAACGTCCGGTTTGTGGTTCTCTCCGCTTGAGCCCTGCAATCAATGCAAGATCCTGCTTATGCGTCGTGATGGACTGGGCAAAGCTGCGGATACTGGGCGTGACTTCACTGAGTGTCATGGAGGTCAGCTGTCGGATCTCCGCTTGCTTGACATCGTACAGCGATTGCCAATTCATCCTCGGTCCATCGTGTGGTCAAGCGCAAACTTTACTTCAGTATATCTGGAAAGCTTGGCAACCCCGTATGAGCAGTGACCCCGCCGTCCACGACAATCGCCGCGCCGGTAATAAACGACGATTCGTCGGCGGCGAGAAACAGGACCGTATTGGCGATTTCTTCCGGCTCTCCCATCCGTCCCAGCGGATGAGCCTGGGCTTGTAACCGGCGAAACTCCTCTTCTCTCCCTTTGCCCAGAATCTGAGCGGCTCGGGTGTTAATCGCTCCAGGACACACGCAGTTCACTCGAATGTTCTGCTTGGCGTTTTCTATGGCCGCAGAGCGAGTCAAGTTAATGACACCAGCCTTGGCGGCGTTGTAAGACGATAACCCGTAATCCCCACCGGTGCCAGAGATTGACGCGGTGTTGATAATCGCCCCTTTCCCCTGTTTGCGCATGATCGGGAGACAATACTTCATGCCCAGGAATACGCCGGTCAGTGTCACTGCGATGACGCGGTTCCAACTCTCCAACGAGGTTTCATCAAGGAGCCCCACCTCAGCGAGACCGGCATTGTTGAACATCACGTCGAGCCGGCCATAGGCGTCGAGGGCGAGCTTGATCGTTGCTTGCACTCCTTCGGGATCAGCCGCGTCCATTTTGACACACACGGCTTTCCCACCGTTCGCGGTAATGCCGACGGTCACCTCTTCAGCCCGCCGGCTACTCAAATCCGCAATCACCACAGACGCGCCTTCCTGCGCAAAGCGCCGTGCCGTCGCTGCACCGATTCCAGATCCACCTGCTGTCACAATTGCGACTCTGCCATCTAATTTGCCTGCCATGTTCTCCTCGAAAACAGGGGTTGGGTGCTGGGGATTAGGGGTTGGGAAAAAAAGTTTTTGCATACTGCGGTACGAGAGATTCTTCGGCCTGTGGCCTCAGAATGACAGACTGTCAAAATCACCGTAGCGCATAACCAGCCCCTAGCCCCCCATTCTCAGCCCCTGTTTTAGTCTTGTCCTGTCGGCCAATAATCGTTCGCACCAAGCCCTTCTAAGGCGAGTCCATACCCAAGGTTATCAAGCATGAGGCGCTTGAGCTGTTGTGTAAGAGCGACACGGGCATAGCGGATAGTGAGGGGTGGCTGTTTCGCCAACTGCTCCGCCAGTTCCCAGGCGCGGGACAGTAACTGCTCACGTGGGAGGACTTCATTGACGACCCCAAGTTGTAAGGCTTCCTGTGCCGACAACTTCTGCCCGGTGAGCAGGAAGTAACGTCCACGGTTGATCCCCAGTACGAGCGGCCAGACCACATGTACCCCATCGCCCGGTACCAGGCCGTTGGGAAAATGCGGTGCATCTTGAAAAACAGCGTGCTCGGCTGCCAGCACGATATCGCACAGCACCGCCAACTCAGCGTGAATGATCGCTGGACCATTGACCGCGGCAATCATCGGGACTTCGATGTCCAGAAGATTCATCAGCAGGCGTTTGGCGTCCCAATAAATATGGTCCCACGAACGTGGCGTGATCTTTCCTAAACTGCCGGCATCAAACTCTGCATTGAACTTCTCTCCAGTGCCGGTCAGGATAATAATCTTATTCTCAGGATCGGCACCAATATCGCTAAAGCAATAGCCCAACTCCTCATGGGGACCGGCTCCCCACTTCAATGTCTCACCATTCGTGTGCAACTGGATTTGTAGAATACCGTTGCGCCGTTCCATGCGCACGTGTTGATACTTATTCGCGTAGTCCTCGAATTTGATCATGATGAACCCTCCTCTCGCTGAGGGTTAAAGCACCGTCGGCGACAGATTACAAGGGATTGCGATCCGACAACGCTCGCAACCGAGAACGTACACCAGGACGACTACCGGTCTGCCGTACGTGTCACCATCGGTGAAAATGGCAAGGATTGCTGGATCTGCTCACCGATCTGAGACGCTTCATGGAATGAGGAAAAGGGACCAAGGACGACTTGGTGCCAGGGTTGATCTGCCTCGGTGAACTCAGCAATTGCCGGTCGATAGCCTTTATCACGCAATAACCGCGCTGCCTGCTGCGCCTCCCTGGACGAGCGAAACGCCGCTACCTGCACCCGGTAGCTTTCCTGCGCCGTGGCGGTCCGAGAGTAGGATGTCTGGGTGATTTCAGCGGGAGGGGAAGTTGCGGGAGGCGTTGACGGCAAAGCCTCCTGAACAGGCAGGGGAGTAGGCAGATCTGGGATCGCTCCTGCCAGGTGCCGACTGAGGTCATCGATGACCCTGAGCATTTGGATGTCGCCGATGTTCCGCAAGTTCAGCACTGAGTTCGCCACCACAGCGAGTGGAGACAACGGCACCCCACCAGCATGAAACCTTGTGGTATGCGCATACTGCGCGATGGTCTGCCCGGTGTTGGTTGCAACCATACGTATGGAGCCGGCGAGGGCAACCTGAGAATAGACGCCAAGGTACAGCCGGCCTGCTTCGGTCACTTTACCATAGATGAGTGCATCACATCCCAGCGCTTTTCCGAGGTGTTGCACCGGTTGGTCCTTCCAGGCTTCAGCCCATGTACTGAGGCGAGAGTCCACCTCGTGCAGTTCGATGTCAATAAAGCGTTTGACACTGAGATGACCAGCAAAGCTCTGACGCACCTGCGCTGCAAGTCCCGGTGTTCCGGTGTGGTCAGCGAACGGCAGTACGCAGATCCGTTTCGCGGATTCACCAGCCTGACTCCACGTCACAAAAGCCACCGTAGGCGTTGGAGGCAGCGCAGGCTTGACGGCAGCAATCGAACATGAAGCAACAAGGAGGGCTATCATTCCACAGGCCACCACACTCTTCATCATCATCCCCCCTGGGTTCTATCGGGAGAATCGTGGTCGCTTTCCTCTCCCGTTTGGTCCTCAATGCTTTTGTACACCAAATTTCCCTCGCGGTCACTCCGTGCCCGCAAAGGTGCGCCGTCGGGTAGCTTGATCGGCAACCTGCTCTCTACTCGACAATCCTTGTCGAACGCTAGACAAATAGGATACAGTTCGCACACAGTGCACAAAGGAGGGAATACTCATGCAGTATGAGCTGCTCATTAAAAACGGGTTTTTGGTGGATGGGTCTGGATTGCCTGGCTATTACGGTGACATTGGCATCGCCGACGGGAAGATTACGGCGACCGGGAAAGTCGAGGGCGCGGCTCAGGAAGAGATCGATGCCCGTGGCTTGGTCGTTGCCCCGGGATTCATCGACGTCCATACGCATTACGATGCCCAGCTCTTCTGGGATCCTTGGGCGACACCGAGTTGCTGGCACGGATTTACCAGCGTGTTCATGACGAACTGTGGATTCGGGCTTGCTCCCTGCAAGCCGCAAGACCGGGAGTACATCACCCGTATGCTGGTCAAAGTTGAAGCCATGCCCATGGCAAGCCTCAAAGCGGGAGTCCCCTGGAACTGGGAGAGCTATAGCGAATATTTGAACGCCCTGGACCGCCGGTTGGGGGTGAACGTCATGGCGTTAGCTCCCCACTCGACCATCCGTTATCATGTGATGGGAGAAGACGCACGCAAGCGGCCCGCAACTGCCGAAGAGATCACTACCATGCAAGCGGTGGTGGCGGAGTGTGTGAAAGCCGGGGCGTTCGGCTTTTCTTCCTCCTATGGCCCGGTCCATTTCGATGGTGATGGTTTGCCAGTGCCCAGCCGGTTTGCTGTCCAGGATGAAACCGTCGCGCTTGCACGCACGCTGAAGGATTTTCATCGAGGGACAGTCTGCGTCATTCCACCAGGGATTCCCAAAATCGGCCCGACGGACATGGAGTATCTGACTCGACTCTCACGTGAAAGCGGACGTCCAGTGGTGTGGAACCTGCTGTCACAAACCTGGGACGCGCCGGATCACTGGCGTCAGGTACTCGATTGGACGGCAGCCGCCTTCCGCGAAGGGGCACGCGTGCACCCGCTGGCCCTCTGTGAGCGCTTCGACCTGACCTTCACCCTCCGTGGAGCGGTCTTCGAGGATATGCCCACCTGGAAATCAGCGATCACCGGGTCACGGGCGCAAAAGATCGCGAACCTGTCCAATCCCCAAGTCCGAGCGGCTATGCAGGCAGATCTTGATGACCCCACGCCAAAAGTCTTTTCGAAGCGCATGCAGGATGTCTTTGTCAGTATCGTACGCCTGGACGAGCATCGCCATTTGGTAGGGAAGAATCTGGTGCAAATCGGCCAGGAGCAGGGGAAAACTCCGCTGGAAGCCATGCTCGACCTGGCGATTGCTGAAAACCTGGATACTCAGTTCCTGATTCGTGGTTTCCAAAATGGCGACGAGGAGGCAGTGCGAGGGTTGACGACCAGCCCCTACGTCCTCACTGGCGGCTCTGACGGTGGGGCACACGTGGCGTTTCTCTGCCAGGTCACCTATTCGAGTTTTCTCCTCAGTCACTGGGTGCGAGAGAAAAAAGCCCTGACGATCGAGCAGGCAGTGCGGAAGCTGACCTTTGATCCCGCCGTGCTTCTTGGCATTCCCAATCGAGGACTACTCAAAAAGGGGTTCGCCGCAGACCTCACCATTTTTGACCCTGATACAGTGCAGGCAAAGGAGAAAGCATTTGTCCACGACCTGCCAGGTGGCGCCTCCCGTCTCGTCGCCCGCGCGGAGGGGTATCGCTATACTGTGGTCAACGGCCAGGTGATCCAACGTGACGGTGAACTCACCGGGACGTGTCCAGGTCGAGTCTTACGCAGCTATGAACAATGAGAGTGATTGGCTCTCAGCCGTCAGCTTGAGAAAAAGGCACAAGGCAAGCGTTCCACCATGCCAATTCTCTCACTCCCTCAGGGTTCTTCTGTCCTTCTTGAGAAGAGCTGGCGGCTGAGAGCTGAATGCTGAGGGCTATGCTGCAACACACCTTTCAACATATTCAGGGGATTGGCGAGAAAACCGAAAAGCGGCTCTGGAAAGAAGGGATCACAAGCTGGCTCACGTTTTTGAACACGCCCCATCACTCGTCTTTACCCCAGTGGCAGCGTGACGCGGTCTGTTGCGAGCTCGAGCACTCTTTTCTTGCTTTAGAGCGCCATGACGCCCGGTACTTCACTGAGCGTCTTGCGGCTCAGCACCTTTGGCGTCTCTATCCAGAGTTTGGCCAACGGATCGCGTACCTCGATATCGAGACGAGTGGCTCGCTCTCCGATACTTCACGTATCACCGTCATCGGGTTGTACGATGGCGAACAGCCACGTGTCTATGTGCAAGGGCAGGATCTGCTGCGCTTTGTCGAAGACATCGCCTCGTTTACCCTGTTAGTGACCTACAATGGCAAACTGTTTGATCTTCCCTTCATCAGGCACGAGTTGGGCATCCCTCTTGCCCAGGCTCATATCGATCTGCGGTATCCCCTTGCCGCGTTGGGGTACAAAGGAGGGCTCAAAAAGATCGAGCGCACTGTGGGACTCGAGCGCGAAGGGCCGCTCTCTTTACTCGACGGTTGGTGTGCGGTCCTCTTGTGGCACTATCACGAACAGGGCGTAGAAGGAGCACTGGAAACACTGCTCCGCTACAACTTGGAGGACGTCGTCCATTTACCTGCACTGCTCTCTGTTGTGTACAACGCACGCACCCAGGAACTGCCTTTTCATGTATCACCAATGGCGTCTCCCTCCACACCGCCGATTTCTTTCACCTTCAACGAAGCGGTGATTTATCGCGCGTTGGCCGAAACGGGGCGCTGGCCAGCCAGGCAGTCAGAGCGGCAGTCCCCACTCGTTTTCCCGCAATTTTCTTAAGACAGTCCTACCCCAGAAGATCCCCTGCTAGTCGCGTATATGCCTGACTGTCCTTGACAACTTCGGCGCGGTTACTCTCTAGCCCATCGCTGACCATGATCTCTGGTCCGCGTCCCCCTTGCACCTCATTATCTATGAACCGCACTGTCACCATATTGTGACTGGGATTACTCTTGCCTGTCCCCCCTGCTCCTTGCACCAAGAGAGCCGGCGCGACACCAATCAGCGTGTTCCGCGATACAATCGCCTGAAGAGCATTCTCTTGCGTCAGCACACCATCCATACCCATCCCACCAACCAGGCGAACGGCGTTCTTCCGGTAGTCAGACATGTGATTGCGGTCGATTGTCACCTGACACACGTTACGCTGAGCCTCACCGACTGCCCCTTGTACAAGGATCCCAAAGGGACTGCCAGCAATCTCATTCCCGCTCAAGAGTGCATCGACATAGTTCCCTTCCGGCACTTTCTCCGCGAGGGGAACGGCGGTCAAGACGCTGATGCCAAACTGTTTGTTCCCTCGCAGGATGTTCTCTGCCGCAACCAGTCGCAGTCGATTCTGAGACGGGCCAAAAGAACAGGAAAACAACAGTCCACCACGCTCGCTCGCTTCGATGGTGTTCCGTAAAATTGTCGCATCAAAAGTCACACCATCAGCTTCAGGAAAGAAGCAAATACAGGCAATCCCATCGGCAAAACACCCCTGCATGGAGTTGTCGGTAATCAACAAGTGGTTCCGTTGCCCATGGCGCGCCTCGGCAAAGATGTGATGCCCCTGGCGGGCGCCAGTGCCGCGCGGCAGGGCGGGTTCGAAACGTTTGTGACCATTGTCCTGAAAGACGCACCCAGTAATGACCGCCTCTCCCACGCCACAGAGAAAGACGCCGTGATCGCCATTCCGGCTGATGAGGCAATTCCTGATCAGAGCTGACCCGCCGGGCGGCACACCGATGCCATGCCCCCCGCCATTGGTCACGGTGACGTTTCCAAGGCATGCGCCTTCACCAAGGACCAGAACCGAGAGATCTGGACGAATCGGATTGAAGGAGGGTGCAAACTGGCCTTCCCCGTCAATAATACACACCGTTTTCCCAGCCCCTTCGACGGTCACCCCAGCGGGAATCCAGAGAGGCAGAGTTTCCCCTGTCCGCGTCGGCGCATAGTGTCCTGGGTTCACCAGGACTATATCCCCCGCCCGTGCACCGCTGAGTGCACGCGTCAGCGATGGAGCGTCGGCCTGTGGGTCAGTCGGGTGGACAACAATCGCGTTCATATCTGTCTCCTTTTTGTGAGGTTTGCCGCTGGAGATTGACACAAATGTTACGCAAAAGGCAAGGCGTGTACCGAGAGAGTTGTCAGCACACCGTGAAGAACATAGGATAAGCACCATGATACGTTGGGTACGGACACTCGCTATTCTTGTTGTGGCTCTGTTCATTCTCGGAAACGTTTTCCTCTGGTTTGCACAGGGCCGTCACAACCAGTTTCCTGTTGATCTTGATGTCGCCTATCCCCCTGAGCAGCCCTTTCAACCTGGAGAGACCTTTGCTCTTACTCTCGCGACGATCATGGAACACGAACTCCAGGACGGCTTTGGCTGGCGGCCTAATGACTTTTTCCTGTGGGGCCCGACGCTGTGGGCAGATAATAATGCCAACCGACAACTCGGCATCTTACAGGCCGTGCGCGAGAGCACGCGGGTGTTCAAAGATCATCTGACTAAGGTGTCGAGTCATGAATACGATCCAGACCTCCTCGAAGCCGATACGCTGTTCCGTAATGATCCAACACGGCTGTGGTTTCCTGCTGCAGAGACGCGATTTTCCCAGGGAGTAAAGCGTCTGCACTTGTATATTGCCGGGCTGCGCGATGGTTCGCAACGGACACGCCCAGTAACGATCCGGAACGTTGAACTCATACGATTATTCCAAGCGTGGACCGATCTGCTCGGCGATGCGCACGCGAACCTTTATAAAGAAAGCGAAGCTGATGGGAGCAGCGTCTGGTGGCATACGGATGACTACTTCTACCGTGCCCAAGGGTATACGTATACCATGCACGCTCTCATGCACGCCCTCCGACGCGAGTATCACCAGCTGCTCAGTGAACGGTCCGTGATGCGGCAGCTTTTTGCTGAAACGACGAAGGCGCTCCATGAAGCCTCGCGGATGAATCCGTTTGTGATCCTGAACGGCAGCCCCAGCGGACTGTTCGCCAATCACCGTCGTAATCTCGATGCGTACATCGCCGATGCACGTCAGAAGATGTACTCTATTCGCGAAGAGCTAGAAAAATAAGGAAAAAAAGGCCCGAATGAGGCATTCGGGCCACAGCTCAAGACGGCGGGGTTCCCACAACCCGAGCGTCTCTATGTGCTCAGCAGCCTACCGAAGTCTCCTGTGGGGGTCAATACCTGTAGACTCACAAATAGATTGATACCCAACTTTTCGTGACACTGTTTGCAAAAAAATAGAACGATCTGTTAATTTTTCTCCGCTCATTTCAGCAACAGCATTTTAAGACGATAAAGCCCCCGACCGGAAAGGAGTTTTTTTCAAAAAATCTTTTCCCAAATGCTATTTCTCTCTTGACGGCCATAAGTGTGCTTGCTAGAGTTGTGCCGAATTTGAGCTCCGCCTAGGGCTCAGAGACGATAAATAGGGGTTCCCTGAAACACCAACAGGCGTGTGGGAACGGCTCAAAAAGGCACGGGGGCCTGAGATAGGCAGCTCTGGTAAGTCCTGTAGCCCCCAACGACCTGAATAACCAGGAGGTTACTATGGCAGCAGCGAAAAAGCCGGCAGCGAAAAAGCCGGCAGCGAAAAAAGCGCCCGCAAAGAAAAAATAGTTCTTACTTCATTTGATTTTAATCGTCCTTAGGCGGAGGACTCACGGAGAAAGGCCCTGGTACCAGGGCCTTTCTTTTTTGCCTGAGGCACGGTATCTGAAAACCCCCAGGAGAACGACGATGTTCTTACCTGTGGAAATTCCCTCGCCCATTCTCCCTGCCAAAGGGGCGTGCAAATACAAGGAATGTAATTATGGCAGATGATTCCCCTGAGAAAATCCCCCAGATCAAAGTCTCCAGCGCCTACCCTGGAGAATGGTATATCGTTGAAGTTGACGGTGGAGACAGCGCCTTGTCGATGGAACTCCGTCGTCCAGTTGGAGAGGAAGACTCTGACGTCTTTCATCTCCGCATTGCCACCTCGACCCGGCGGTTCGACGTGCAGAGCAACAGACCGGGGGGCTCTGCCCACTCACACGAAGGGGTCGAGTTGGTGCAGCTCGTTTTTAATGACCCAAAGATCGTATGGCCTGATTTTGTGCGCTGCATTCAAGCGCTAGCGAGTATCTTCGATACGCTTTCCACTGCTCCACTGGATCGCGAAAGAGTACGCGAGCACTTTTTCAGAAAAAAGTAGCGCCGGAGAACGTATCAGTACTCTGGCAAGACGCTTTCCCTTGCTAGTCTGCAGCGTATCCCCTTTGTGCACGGACCACTAAGTCGTGGCGTGGGGTTTCTACACGCACGCCGCGATACCCACTTCCTCCACGGGATGAAGCATACCCCAGGCTATACTGGAGGCGCAGCTCACGGGAAATTGTCTGTGTCGCAGCATCAAGAACGGCACTGTTGCCAACCACGTCTCTCGTGTTGAGCAGGAAATGCTTGCCGCCGGTCTCCTCACTCAGTGCCTGGAGCGTCCGCGAGTCTACTCGATCGTCAGCGCCGCCGACGATGACAGAGAACGGCCCCACGCTCAGCCCGCTGCCGCCGTAACTCAAACCTTGGGGGTTGCCAATCCCGATCGTATACAGCAATACCCCAGAGCGCCGAGCGACGCTGAGAGTCTGGTTTAGTGAGGCAAGACTGGCGGTATCCAGACCATCGGAGAGAACCACGAGCGCTTTTTTCTGGTGCCGGCCACGTTTGACGCGCCGTAAGCCGTCGAGAATGGCGTCGTACAATGCAGTCCCCCCAGCCGGTCTGAGCAAGGAGATCGCCTGCGCGAGCAGCCGACGGCTATCAGTGAAGTCTTGCAACAAAACAGGCTGGACGTTGAACTCTTCAATAAAGACTTCGTCTCCGGGTTTGATCGAGTCCACAAAGCGGCGCAGCGCCTGGCGAGCACGTGCGATCTTATCGCGCATACTCCCGCTCGTGTCCACAATCAGCCCCAGGCTGACGGGCTCATTTTCGCCGGTATTGAAATAGGTAATTTCTTGACGTACCCCGTCTTCATACACCATGAAATCTTCGCGGCGAAGCCCGGGGATATAGCCGCCATTCGGGTCAGTTACTGTCACCGTCACCATTTGTGTCGGACGCACCGTCTCACTCTGCGGCCGTGGGGGTGGAATCGAAGCCTGCGGACGAGGCAGTTCAAGAGGTCGCTGCTGAGGTTGCACAGGGATTTCTAACACTTGCTTCCCAGACGGCGCCGGTCGTTGCGGTGCTGGAGTAATGGTACCCTGTGGTGGCGCAGGTCTCGGCCCTTGCCAACCGTCAGATTGGGATGCCCCACCTTGGGCGAATACGGTGGATACACCAGTCAGCATGAGGAGTGCCACTGCCAGGACGCCAGCACGGATTGTTGGACTCATGATACTGTCCTCCTCTGGTTTGACCTTAAACCCTTCTCCCCCAGGGAACAAGAGGGAGAAGAAGTGAAAGGGGAAATGCGTCGCCGACCTTGACCGTATGTCTAGCCGCCTTTATGACGGGTCCACACAATGGAGACCTGGAGACAAGGTATGATCATCACGCATCACGGGATCACCCCGCACATCAATGAGACGGCGTATATCCAACAGAGCGCTCATATCATTGGTGATGTCCATATTGGTCCAGAATCAAGCGTGTGGTTCAACGCTGTTGTGCGCGGCGACGTGAGCTACATTCGCATCGGTGCCCAGGCGAATATTCAAGATAATGCCACAGTACATGTTTTCAGTGGTGGCCTGCCCACGATATTAGGCAACGGGGTTTCCATTGCCCACAATGTGGTTGTCCATGCCTGCACGATTCATGATTTTACCCTGGTCGGCATGGGAGCGATTGTTCTTGACGGGGCAGAGATCGGAGAGGAGTGTCTGATCGGTGCCGGGGCGGTCATAGTGCCACGCACGCAGATTCCCCCTCGCTCGCTGGTTTTGGGCAGTCCGGCAAAAGTTACACGATCCTTGCAGCCTAAAGAGATCGAGAGGCTGCATCGCTCTGCAGACAACTACGTGCGCTTCGCTCGAGAGTACAGAACGCAAGGCATCAGATAACACTGGCTCGTTTTGTAGTCATTAGCCCTCGGTTATGACACCTGGATTCCCGCTTTCGCAGGAATGACGCCCCCCTGCGAGCACAAATCCTAGTGTCGTGTCTCATAACTTTGCGAGCGGTTTGTGTTTTTGTGGATTGCGGCGGCTCTGACGCCGCTTTGCCTGTGCGCGGAGCGCGGAGAGAGCCATAATCCACGGACGCTAGCCACAGCGCCGCCGTGGGCGGCGCATTCTATGGGGGGCAGTCCCTGCCCGGTTGTCCGGCTAAAGAACTTATGAGGCACCATCCTAGACATGAATCAACCGCAGGCTGTAGGGCTCCTATCCTCCTTTGCGCAGTTGAGCAATCTTTTCGCGTATCTCTGCCGCGTCTGCCGCTCCAGGCACCAGCAGGAGATATCGGTCATACGCCTGAGCTGCCTGGGCACGGTTTCCTTGTTCTTCAAAAGCTTGGGCGAGGTTACGATGTGCCAGCCCAAATTTCGGGTCAAGATGAATCGCCATTTTGTACCCGGCGATCGCTTCTTCCAACTCGCCATTGAGGCGAAAGGCCAACCCCAGGCCGTTACTGGCCTCAGCGTAATTTGGCTTGAGGCGGAGGGCCATAAGGAACTCGCTCGCTGCAGCAGCATCTTTTTTCTCTAAGAAGGTCTGACCACGGAGGAAATGGTCCCTCGCCGTGCCTGCGACTGGAGTAGGCATTCTCCCTGCCAACACGGCCTCGCGGAGCACCGCGGCCTCAGGAGCTTGCGGGACGGCGGTGACATAGCCTTTATAAGCCTCAAGCGCGTTGGTGTCATCCCCTTGTTGTTCGAGCGCGTTACCCAAATTGAAATATGCCGTGGGGTTGAGACGAGCGGCAGTCCGGAAGGCCGTAATGGCACCTGGCAGGTCTCCGATCTCGTACAAGGTCAATCCTAAGCCGTAGGCAGCATCCATGCGCTCTGGGTCCATACGAAGAGCCGTTTGAAACTCCGTCACTGCGGCGGGCAGGTCGTTCTTAAAATAATACGCCATCCCCAGGTTGGCGCGGATATCGGCGCGGTGGGGGTCGAGTCGTGTCGCCGAGTTCAGCTCTTTTACTGCACCTTCCCAATTTCCTTGACTGAAGAGCATCTCTCCTCGCGTGACGTGTTCTTCAACTTTCCCACTGGTCTGCGCCGCAGTGTACTGGGGGATACCCACGAGCAGACTGCACAAAAGCAGGAACAGAAAGAACATCCAGCGCTGAAAAAATACCATCATACGTCTCTCCTTGTCATACTTGTGTGAACCTTTATACGGATGGTCGAAGGAGGGGATCAAGAGGCTGCGTCCTGGCGTTTTTCTCGTTTCCTCTTGACTTTAGAGTACCGAGCGCTAGAAAGCCCTCTACAGGATAATGGCAAAAGAAAGAGAAATGCAATGGATAGGGGACAAGCCGCTCGCATGGCTCCCCTGATAGCTCCACTATCCCGGCGTCAGTCAGCCAAGGGAACACGCTTTTCCTTCGTGCGGCTGCTCCAGGGTGTCACCCAAGCAACGAACCGTTTGTTAACGGCGCGTGAATTCACCCCTGGCATGAACGACGCACTGGCAATGTTAGGAGAAGCTGCAACCGTAGACCGTCTGTATGTCTTTGAGCATCACCTCCACCCTGTCACTGGCACAAAGGCGTTCACCCAACGCTATGAATGGGTGCAGCACGGCATGGATATGGAGATTACCAATCCCCTGGTGAAAGAGAGTACCTATAATACCCGGTGGTATGACACTCTCTTAGCTGGGATACCGATTGGTGGTCCAGTCAAGCACTTCCCTAAAGCAGAACGCCACTTTCTCAATCCCCACAGTGTCCTCTCTCTTCTTCTGGTCCCTCTTACTGTGGATGGAAGGTTTTGGGGATTCCTCGGCTGTGAAGACTGCCACACCGCACGGCGGTGGTCTGCAGATGAGGAAGCTGCCCTTCTCACCTTGGCCACTGCTATCGGCACAGTCATCGAACGCCAGCACGCAGAGGAGGCGCTTCGACATAGTGAAGAACGCCTCCGTTTCCTCAGCGATCATACCTTCGACCTCATTACCCAGGACATCACCCAGCGCAGGCAAACCGAAGAAGCGTTGCGTGAGTCGGAAGAAAAATACCGCGATTTAGTCGAGAACATTAATGACGTTATCTATGCGCAAGACGAACATGGAGTGATGACGTACATCAGCCCGGTGGTGAAACCTCTCAGCGGTTATTCCCCCAACGAGATCATTGGCCGTCCCTTCACCGAGTTCATTTATGCGGAAGACTTGCCTGCACTTATGGCAAGTTTCCAGCGAACGATAGCGGGGCAACTCGAACCTAGCGAGTTCCGGGTCGTCACAAAATCTGGAGAGTTGCGCTGGGCGCGGAGTTCGAGCCGGCCCGTCTTCCGGGAAAACCATATTGTTGGCCTGCAAGGCGTTCTCACTGACATTACCGAACGCAAGCAGGCAGAGCTGCGCACGCAAGCCCTCCTCGACATCGCAAAAGACATCAGTGGCACATTGGATTTGCACGAACTGCTTGACCGGGTGCAACGACAGACGGCCATAGTGTTACCCTGCGATATTGTCGCAACCTTCTACTGGGATCCAGGCAAAGAAGCTTTTCGGCTCATCTCGCAGCACGGAATCCCGGTGGAACTGTTGCCGGATGCTCAAGCCCTGGCATTTCCACCGGACCAACCCTTCGGTGGCCGATTAACCAACGGGCAAACGGTCACGATCAACGACATCGTTGCCCAATCCTGGCTGTCGCGCGAATTCCTGGCTCACTTCCAGATTGTTGCTCTCGTGGCCGCTCCATTACGGGTACACGGGCGGCACCTCGGAGCGTTCCTCGCCTGTACGACTACGAACGGTCGCCGCTTTGACACCTATCAAGTAGAGCTGTGTCGCGGCATTGCCCAACAACTCGCGGTAGGCATTGAGGCCGCAGGGTTATACAAACAGCAGCAAGAAGACGCCGCAGCGTCTTCCATGCTTGCGCGGGTGAGCCAGGAAATGATCGCGTCGCTGAACATACCGACCGTCTTGGAGCATCTTTGTCGCCTGACTGCTGAAGCCCTGGGAGATCCTGGTGGTTGCACCTTGCTGTGGCAAGCGAGAGGCAGCGTCTATACTCCGGTCGCGAGTTGGGGGTTCACCTCTGAACAGCAAGAGACCCTCCGAGTCTTGCAAATTCCTGGTGAAGCCATCACCGACTTAATCACTCTCCTGAAAGAGAAAGAGAGTACAGTAGTCGAGAGCGTGCCCACGGCTGATGCGATTACTGCAACGCTCCTGCAGGAATTTGGCTTGAAAACCCTCCTTTTCCTCAGTCTCCGGCAAGGTCAGGATCTCATAGGCTTCCAATCCTGGAGTGCGCCTGAGCCACGAGAACTCACCGCCCGCCATCATCGCCTCACGCAGAGCCTCTCACAAATTGCCTCGCTGGTTCTGGCCAACGCCAGTCTTTTTACCGAGTTACAAGAAGCCAACCGGGTGAAGGACGATTTTGTCAGCACCATGTCTCATGAGTTACGTACCCCGCTCAGCATTATCATTGGCTACAGTGACTTACTCAAAGAGGACACCTTTGGCCCGTTGGATGCGCCACAAACTGATACGGTGAGACGTATCGAGAAAGCCGCACGAGAACTGTTAGACCTGATCAATGCCACGCTCGATCTGAGCCGTCTCCAGAGTCAACACGTGCCACTCACCCTCGTGGAAACCAATGTGGTCGAGTTGTTAGCCGAATTGGAAACTGAGAGCCGTCATCTCAACCAGAAAGGGACTGTTGACCTCTTCTGGCAGGTTCCCGCTACGCTCCCGCGATTGCGCACCGATCGGGTCAAGTTGAAGATGGTCCTCAAGAACCTGATTACCAATGCCTTAAAGTTTACCTATGAAGGTCGCGTGAGCGTCACAGCCTCCCCACACAAAGGAGGAGTAGAATTTTGCGTCAGCGACACCGGCATCGGCATTCCACAAAATGCCCTGCCGATTATTTTTGAGCCGTTCCGACAAGTAGACAGTTCTCCGAGTCGCCGCCATGGAGGGGTAGGTCTGGGACTTTATATTGTGCGACAGCTCCTGAAGCTGTTGGGAGGAACCATTGCTGTCGAGAGCGAAGTAGAGAAGGGTTCTTGCTTTCGCGTATGGATGCCTTCCGGTCTAGTGGCAAGTCCGCTCAAGAAAAGGCCAGACGAGAACCTCAGTCTGCCTAGAATCGAGACCTGCGGAAAGGGAGAATCATAAGTCCACCGGCGAGAAAACCACCCACATGTGCCCACCAGGCAACTCCTCCACCGAAGCTGGCAGCGGTGGCAACCATGCCATTAAACAACTGCATGAAGAACCAAAAAGCCAGGAAAAGCACCGCTGGGACGGTAATAACATGGAGGAAAAAGAAAATGGGGATGAGGGCAACAATGCGGGCATGCGGAAACAGCACAAAGTACCCACCCATCACCCCGGCGATAGCACCGCTCGCACCGACTACCGGTATGCGAGACAGTGGGCCAGTCAGGTAGTGGAGATACACCGCGGCCAATCCGCAGACCAGGTAATAGAGCAAGTACCGGCCTTTCCCCAGGCGATCTTCAACATTATCGCCAAAAATCCACAGCATCCACATATTCCCGATCAGATGTAACCAGCCACCATGCAAAAACATGGAGGTGAGCATCGGTCCGAAGCGAGCCGACAGGTTCCAGGGATCGACCTGAGCAATGCGCAGATAGCGTTCTGGGATAAACCCATATGTCAACAAGAATCGATCAAGAACAGGACCCAGGCTGAACTCGTAGAGGAAAACAAGCACATTCACCACTATCAACAGAAACGTCACCAGTGGCCAAGAACGAGAGGGAATCGTATCGTGTAATGGGATCATAATAGTGATGGTATTATCAATGTTTGTGGTCCAGAAAGAAACAACCCAAAGCAGGGCAAAAGCAGCGCTGAGAGAGTCATTTCTTGTCCCACCATGCGAAAGAACATCTCAGTGTTCTGGCAAGATGTACGTTTCTCTGGCACAATTCCGCCATGTTGTCCATCGATGCCCCACCCTCTCCTCTCACCCTGCTCTTTACCGCTATGCTGATTGTCATCAGTATAGGAATCATTGGGTTTCTGCTCTTTTTAGTGTTTTCGGCGTTCCTCCACTCTTTTGGCGGTTCTTTTGAGCGCGCCGCGTTTCGCCGTTATAGTACACGTTGTGGCCGTGGCGACGAACTCCTCGAACAGGGTGATTTTGCCGGCGCTGTGCAGATCTTCGGCGAAGCATTTTTCCTGAAGCCCATCCGCCATGATTCCACGCTCCTTTCGGATATCGGCAACTATCATACTGGTCTCTTGAGCCGCCTGTTAACAGTGGCCGACGAAATGGGAAAAGGCCGGGCTCGGCTGCCTTCTCTGCCTGATGCGGATCGATTACTCGCTGAGCGGCTCGAACTCTACTACGATTACTTTCGTGCTCGTAAGGACAATGATACCGACCGCATGCGAGAGGATACGCGCCGCCTGCGGGACAATGAAGCGCAGGTACGGGTGGTCGTGGGGCGACTGATCAATGAAATTCGCTCGTCCGAAGAACGCGTGCTCTACCACTAGCCGACAAGCCAGGGGGTGGTGATCAGCGTTCAGCATTTTTCCGTATGAACCGCTGCGGCATCGATAACCGCGTATATCAGGAGGGGCACCATGTTTGATGTGAACGCGGTGCGAGCCGACTTTCCCGGCTCCACGCAACAAGTGTATCTGAATGCGGCAGGTGTCGGGTTACCGCCACGTTCCGCTGTGACTGCGGTGCAACAGGCTGCGGCGCTCTTAGGTCAAGGTCCCGCTGAGATGGGCTACAAAACCTACTATCGGGCACTAGGCGAATCGAGCACAGTCGCCAAAAAAGAAGCGGCTCGACTGCTCAACGTGACGCCGACAGAGCTCGCCTTCATTGATGACACCACCATGGGGCTCAACATCGCTCTGGCAGCGATTCCGTTCACGGCAGGAGACAACCTTATCCTGTGCGATCTCGAATACCCCCAGGTGGCTCTCAGCGCCACCTATCCACAGCAGCAACTCGGCGTTGAAGTCCGAGTTGCCCGCCATCGGCAGGGAATCGTTACGGTTGACGATTATGCAGCCCTGATTGACACACGCACCCGTCTCCTCCTTGTCAGTTCAGTCCAGTGGATCAATGGGCTGCGTATGGATCTGGCGGCGTTTTCTCAGTTAGCCGATGAATATAGTTGTTTTCTTGTGGTTGATGCCATTCAGCAGCTCGGGGCACTGCCTGTAGACCTTTCAGCACTACGCGTAGATTTTCTCGCCGCTGGTGCGCAGAAATGGTTGAATGCCCCGTTCGGATTAGGGTTACTTTATGTTCGTCAAGCGATGCTGGACGCCGTGCGCCCCGGACTGGCGCATGGCCTGTTCGCGCTTACCGAACCAGCTGAAGGCTGGGTGCGGTACCTTGGCGACCCTAGCCTCACACCATTTCTGTCATTGCCCCTGGCGTCAGACGCCCGGCGTTTTGAAATCCACGGCATGCCGAAGACAATCGGGTCCGCCGGTCTGGCGGCCTCCCTGTCGTATGTGAACAGTCTCGATCAACCTGCAGTCACAGAACACATTGTCACGTTAGGGCATTTCCTCATCGAAGAGCTGCACCGCCGTGGCATCCACGTGTGGACACCAACCGCGCCGCACTTACGTTCTGGTATTGTGACCTGTGAGCCATTCCCAGATGCTGAACAAGTGCATCGCCTCGTTCAAGCTCTCGAAACAAGACGGATCTATCCCACCGTTCGGTACTGTTCGGGAGTGGGCGGGATGCGTGTCTCCATCCACTACTACACAAACCGAGAAGATCTGGAAGCGCTTTTAGCGGCGATGGATGAGATTATGAAAACGTGGTAACCATCCGCCTCGTGCTTCGACACGCCACCATGAGGGAGAGTGACTGATCTGCGAGACACTGTGATGCCATCTCACCAACTCAAGGCCGTCTTTTTTGATGCCGCTGGCACGCTGTTCACTGTTAACGGCTCTGTCGGCGAGATCTACGCCCGCCTTGCTCGTGAGCATGGGAAAGAGATATCTGCTGCAGACCTCGAAGTGGGATTTCGTCGCTGCTTTGCTCAGGCCCTGGCGATGGCGTTTCCTGGTGCTGAGCCAGCACACATCCCGCAGCTAGAGAAGCAGTGGTGGCGCAACGTGGTACAGAGCATCTTTGCACCTTTAGGATCGTTCCCTGAATTCGATACCTATTTCGAGGCGCTGTTCACATATTTCGCCCGCACAGAATCCTGGCAGCTCTACTCTGAAACGCTGGATACACTCACAGCGTTACAGAACCGTAGCGTGCGCTTAGGCATTATTTCTAATTTCGACTCGCGGCTCTTTGGTCTCCTTGAGGGCCTGGGGATTGCTGGTTTTTTTGACTCGGTTACTATCTCGACTCAAGCAGGCTCTGCAAAACCGGCACCAGAGATTTTTTCTCAGGCTCTCGCTCAGCACAACCTTCGCCCGCATGAAGCCTTACACATCGGCGATAGCTATGAAGCCGATGTCATCGGCGCTCAGGCCAGCGGTCTCACACCGGTCTTCGTAGACCGGGATAACCATAAGAGGGGAACAGTTCGTTATCATACCGTCAAAAGCCTGGCAGAACTTCCGACTCTCGTAGACACGTATGGAACTCGCAATCCCAGCCTCTAGCCCTCAGCCCCTAGATTTTCAGACGACTGCCTTCTCACGAAGCGTTGCAATGTCCTCCCAGGAATAGCCCGCTTCGAGCAAGATG
The DNA here is from genome assembly GCA_964502465.1 of uncultured Enterobacteriaceae bacterium. GTDB lineage: Bacteria > Desulfobacterota > Binatia > Bin18 > Bin18 > CAZCWX01. The sequence continues at coordinate 21,317 of CAZCWX010000637.1, forward strand.
TCTTCGGTGTGCTGACCCAACTCAGGGGGAGGGGTGGTTGTCGTTAAAGGCGTCTCACTCAGCGTGAGCGGTGTCCCCACCACTCGGACCTTCCCGAGTTGCGGATGGTTCATTTCGGTAATATAGCCGTTTGCCAAAGCCTGCTCGCTGTTGAGAATGTCATGATATTCCTGCACCGGTGTGGCGAGGATATCGGCACTATTCAAGAGACTCATCCATTCCTCGGTTGTTTTCGTGGGAAAAACCTCATCGAGGAGCTGTTCAATTTTGACCCCACGGAAATTGCGGATTACATTGTCGCTACACTCGGGGTCAGCAAGGACATGCTCGATGCCCATGACGCGACAGAAGTTCGGCCACCGTTTATCATCGACGCCAGCGAGACAGATCCAACCATCTTTGGTCTGAAACGCTCCCCAGACGCCTTGTAGAAATTGGTGCCCTCGGCCTGCTCGACGGGTTTCGACGCCACTTACTGCAGTAAAGTTTATTTCCATCGGTTGCAAGGCGATCACTGTGCCGTAAATGCAGGCATCGACCTTTTGCCCCTTCCCGGTTTTCTCACGTGCATAAAGGGCAGAGAGAATCCCTGCCATGAGCATGATGGCACCAGAATGATCCGCCACCAATGCCCCACAGGGTAAGGGCCGATCATCAGGCATGCCGTTCTTGGCCATGATCCCTCCTGCGGCCTGTGCTAGTGTGTCGCGGCTCGGTCGCTGTACCCACGGTCCTTTTGGTCCCCAGGATGAACCCATGGCATAGATCAAGCGAGGGTTCCTTTTCGAGAGTTCCTCGTAGCCAAAACCCAGACGGTCGAGTACACCAGGTCGATAATTGCTTAGCAAAACGTCCGCACTCGCAAGCAACCGATAGAGGATTTCTTTCGCCTCCGGTTTCTTCAGATCGAGGGTGATACTGCGCTTGCCACGGTTCATGGCTAAAAAATAGTGACTGAAATCTGCGTTCTTGGCCTCTGGCCCGGCGATCAGCTTCACCAGCATGTAGCGGCTCAGATCACCGATGTCGCGCATTTCGATCTTGATGACTTCCGCCCCCATGTCGGCAAG
>CAZCWX010000638.1:0-6847 GCA_964502465.1 uncultured Enterobacteriaceae bacterium
CACCGCGAAACCACCACGCTCAAAATACACGGGCGCCACGACGTCACTAGAATCCGATGTCGACGCTTTTGAGCTTCCGACCTCGTAGGCCGACGCGGCGTCGCGAACTAGGTGCGAAGCCAACTGGTGGGTCGGTGCGTGATCCTCAAGAGTGGCAAAGCACTCACGCTCGGTGGAGAGCGTCTTATCAGCAATCTGCTCCTTCTTAAGGGGCGAGTCGGGCGACACCGATACGAGTTCATCGCACGCCTTGTAGAATGCCTCGTTCCGGCTCCGCTCCTCTCCCGCCTGGACCCTTTCTTTTGCACGGCGATAGGCCTGCTTCGACATCAGCTTAACGTGCATGGTTCAAAGCTCCTGTCCGTCATCGACCCGTGGTGTCCTGTATATTCGAAAAAGACGAAGGCAACCGAGAGTCGAGTCTTCCCACATAACGCGCCGGTTGAGCCGCGCGAGCTTGGCGAGCGTCGGACTCCAACCGGCTGTTAGGCCTGGGGCTACTCCGCAGAGCTTGGACCAGCCCAAACCTCTGACTAGACTGACGCCCGCTCTCTAGTGTTCTTATGCTGCCTCTCGCGAAGGCGCGTGTCTCAAATACTCGACAATCTCCGCATTGACACGCTCAATTTCAGCCACGTAACTGCTGGCCATCGCTTCATAGGCTTCCGGGGTATACTGACTCCGCGCAGCAGCTAAGATGCGCTCGAAGCGCAGTACGTACTCTTGCGCCGCCTGAAGTTCAACATCACTTTTAATCATATTCCATTACCTCTACGATGCCACGTCGCTGAAGATCACGGCGTGTCTGCCAGCCGACCATTAAATCTTCCGTGTCGGCAAAGCTCGTCCCCGCATTGACCCAAAAGATACTCGCCCCAAACTCACTTTGTGCTGTACCGTGTCGGAACAAGTTCTGCGCCTCGGGTGGTGCATCATGCGGCTGAAAACCACCCCGCATCACGAGAAAGACGTCCACATCATGCGGGTTGGGCTCAGCAGTAACATAGCTACCGAAGATGATGAATCTCTGCAAGCAACCTGTACTACGCGCCAGCTCATAGATGCGTTCCAGCCGTGCCGTGACGGCCACGCGCTGAGCTGTGCCGTGGCCAAAGCGTGCGATGACATCAGCAATTTTGGCCCGATAGACTCCGACAGGCAGATCACCCAACTCATTGAAGTCAGGCCACACCATCTCTAGCCACCCTCCTCAAGTGTATTTTCAAACCCGGCGAGGAGCCCACAAATGTGGAGCAGCACAGCCTAACCGCTCATGACAAAGAAGCCGCGTATCTTGAAGAACGTGCCCAACTGTACCACTTTCACCGCTTGACCCTCAAGCTGAGATAAAGGTTCCTGACACCTTTTCTCCCGTTCTACCGGCTTTGTCTCCCAGATCATCAATCCCAGTCGTTCGCTAGTACGCCCAGCACTCTCTTGGGGCGCAAGACCTCAAACGCGCGCCGGGCGGTGATGACCTCCTTGCCGTGCAGTCGCACTTCCAGTTCGTATTTGCCTTCAGACAGGGTTTGCAGACAGCCGAGACGACCCTTCCCGACTTCCTTGCCATTCAGCAGCCAGACCAAGATGGTCTCGTCTTCGTCCGTTCTCTGCCGATCGATCACCTCAGCCTCCAGAGTAATGGGATGCCAGGGAGCAAAGGTCGCCCGTTCTCGCGGCCGCACGATTCGCAGAGTCGGCGGGAGCAGGGGCACGGTGAATACGTCGGTCATTGCGACGACGGTCCGCATTTCGCTGGTATAGGTGACAATCAGGCGGCACTCGTCACCGCCGGGCAGGGACCCAAACTCCACTTCGAGTTCCTTTGTCGGGCGAGTCAGAGCGGCCGTCAGATAACGGTTCTCCCTCCAATGGTAAAGAACCTTGATGTAGGCATCTCGCGCTGGAGTCGAATACTGTAGCGCCAGCCGGTATTTGCTCCTGCGATCCACACTCCTGGCCGTCCATTCGACCTTGATAGTCGGCGGATCTCCCAGCGGGACGGAGTGAATCACCGTGTCCCTTTTGAGAAACCGCAGTTCCCTGCCGTTGGGGTGAAGCGGCATCCGCCCCTCCACCAGAGAGGCGCCGGCCGAAATGTTAGTGCAAACGACGGGTCGCGTCACATCGACCGGTTCACTCAACAACAGCCGCTTATCGCCGTCATACAATGCAAGGAAATACTCGCTCCGTTCCGGCATGGCTCGATCTTGCGCGACGAAAGTCGAGTAGCAGCCCACCGGGGTGAAGCGCAGGTCGTCGCTCAGAATGCCCCGGAATATAAGAGTCTCAGCGGATTTGTCGCGTTTTTGTGCCTGGTGTCGCATGTCCATTTCACTCTCCTATAAAGTCAAAGATCATCTGCCATCGCTGCGGGGTCGTCCAACGCGTGCCGCAGTAGGTCATCAAGTCCCAGACTCCATCCGTCGAGTTAGTGATGGTCCGGTTTCGGATGACGTCGAAAGGAACCGCCACATCGGTCGGTATCTGCCCGCCATCGGTCCAGTTCGCCGGGTCCGTCGTCGGCTCGGAGGCATTTGCAACAGGACTACCTCCGTTTGAACAACCCGCGCCGACCAGATGATGCTGGTTGAGACAATGCGCAAGCTCGTGCCCGGCTGTTCCGGCGACCATCGGAGTGATGTACTCACGGCCGGGGATGCCATTGGCGCGACCCCAGACGCCGCTGACCGGCACGAGAACCGCCCAGTAAGCATCATGATCCTCAGTGCAGATGACGCCCGCGAAGCTGAAAAACTCGCACATCCGCAGAATCCCGAGCAAGTAGGTGAACGCATTGGCCTCGACGTCGTAGATGAGCGACTCGGACCATCCGGAATCGATCGGAAACGATCCAAAGGGGGTGTTAATGACTGTTCGATCCACATTAAGCGTGACCCCGAATCCGTCGAGTCGCTGGATGGATGAAGGCATCGTCGGAAGAAACTTGAAAGTCTCCATCAGGAAGTCTCGACACTCAGCGTTTGTCGGCGGATTTCCCGCGATGATGTTAATCGTAATGTTACCGTTCGGATCCGGCACGATGGTCGCCGGAATGTAGCGCATCTTGAGACGCCGCCTCCGCCGGAAAGTGACGAATTCCTCGAAAGTTTCGCTCACACGTTCACTGAATCCGGGACTCCCCGGAGGCGCGCCAAAGTCGTCGACTCGCAACTCCACCTCGATGTCCATCGTTCCCTCGCATAAAGCTTCGGGAATGACGAAGTTCAGCGTGTCGTCCGTTTGTGTGGGGTCCGGGTCCAGAGGTAACTCTATCGAGGCGCCGGGGTCGGGCAGGGGCGGGTCCGGCGGATTTGGCTGTACGCCGTTGACGGGACTGAACCAGGAACTCCAGAAACTCCCCGACCGCACGCGAATCCTGCCGGTCACATTCGCCACGGTTTCGAGCCCCCCGAAACCCTCGAGTCCGTGAGTCCCGTAGACCCGAACGACCGTGGGCTTGTGGCGTATAAGCCTGACATCGTGGTCAGAGGTCTGAACGCTCTGCGTTAGTTCAATTCGCTGGATGCTGATCTCGGGACGCTGCGATCCCACCACGTTAACCCGTGCCTGTACCGAACCGCAGGGGCTAGTGGCGGTCAACTGGTACGTGAACACGCCGATTTGCGAGTGGTTCGCAGGCCCAAGATCCCAGCTTAGCCCGCCAAGATTTGTGACTGTGTTGCTGCCGCCGAAACTCGGACCGTAAGGCGGATCCCCGATTATGCGCCGCAACTCGATCGTATCCGCGTTCTCAACATTCCAACGCAGGACAAGTTCATCTTCCGGCGCCGCCACAATCTCCGACCCGGAGGCGGTATCAGTCGCCACGGTAAACGAGCGGATGATTGGCAATCCTACCTCTATCACGTTGACGTCGGTTTCGGGTGGGCAGGGCACCCGGCCGCCCGGCATGGGCTGGAAGGTTGGCAGGTCGAGCGGCTGACCAAGACATCGGCTGGCCGTCGCGACACCCCGTACGGCCTGGTTGTGGAGATTGACCTGGCTGTTGTAGTGGTTTCGCGCGACTTCCGCCTGCTCGGAATCGTAGAAGCCGACCGGACCCGGAGTGACACCATCCGGCAACGTCACCGTGATCTGGGTATCGCTCCAGTTGGCCGGTTCCACATCAACGACGGTACATACGCCATTGACCTTCATTATCAGGTGCACGGTGGGCGGTTTGGGCGAGCCGAAGCCATGCCCACGGATCACGATCGTGTCGCCGGCGCACTGTCCCAGGAGTTCGATTTCGTCGATATTGTTGGCCCAGCCGATGACGGGCGGAGGAAGAGGCACGGCGGGCAGACCCGTATTGACCGCGTCGATTAGCCAACCCTCGCATGCCTCGCGGAGAATTTCGCACTCATCCGGCAAGGGCGGGAAAATATGTCCCGGTATCGGCTCGCCGTCGGGACCGGGCATTCCTCCCGGCCAGCCAGGCATCGGGAGAGGCGGGACGTGACCACCGCGATTTCCCTCAAGACGGAAGTAGGGGTTCCCAAGTGTCTCCTCGCGTTCGACGGCTGTTCCCAAAGCCGCCACCCCGCCATGCGAGAGACTCCCGCTCAACATCTCGAGGTGGCCGTGTCCAAGACTCAACCCTACAACGGTATCGAGCGCTTCGTGCAGATCATGTACCGGAGGCTGGGTCAGGTCATTACGCCGGAGTATATAGATATCCCAGAGCGACATGTAGATCGTTGCCATGCCCGGATAGAGGATGGTCGCGCACGGCAATCCATGTCTTCCAGGGGGCAGGCTTCGCCCCGGGAGCATCATCCGGCGCGACTGGAAGCCACCATGGAATGGAGGGCCGCCGTGTCCCGACACCGCAAGCGCGCCCCGGGCTGGACGTGGAATTCCGACTCGATCCAGCAACGCCTGGGTGCTCCCGCGGAACTCCGGATATCGCTCGGTCAGGCTCTGGATCGCCCGATGAAACGCGACGCTCGCCATCGGATCACCACTCAGAGCCTCGCGAGCCTGCCTGTATAGATGATCTAGTATCCGCAAGTTCACTGAAATTCTGGTGACCAGCGCGTCCGCCTCTTTTTCGGATCGATCACGGGCGCGGTAGACCTGTCGCAGTCCCGTTCGCAGCGAGGCTAAGGCGTGCGAATTGTAGATGGATGGGATGGACTTCGGTTCCCGCTCCTCTTGAACGTCTTTTCCTTTTTTCTTCATTGTTCTCTTACTCCTCTGTAGTGGCTACGGTCAGAAAGATGGACCGACGTGTTGCAGTACGGGCAAGGATGGTTGCGGCCCAACGCCCCCCGTCACGGGCCGCCGCCCACACGGGACTGTTCACGTTAATCCAGAACCGCAAACGGGCGGCGGTCACGTGCACGATTTGGTTAGCCAGTGGACTCCGTTTCTTCTTTGGTTGATACTTCCTCCCAGAAACCTGTCGAGATCAGTATCTGTGCGATTTTCTCAAAATGGTTGCCGATGTCTAAAATCTCCTTTTCTGGATAGAGTTCTTCTTGAAGAAGGTAAACTTCGATTGCCAATGCTAACATGTGGGCAATATGGATCGAAAGCAACTCTTTCGCCCATTCCTCTCGATAGTGTGGCCACGGAGACGCTGCCCCTTCAGCCACAAGGCTCTCGGCAAACTCCGCTAGAAATTCTCCTTTGGAAACATGGCATAATTCGCTGAGTCTTCCATAGTTCCCCGACAGCTTAAAAGGTAAAACTTTTACATTCGGGGTACTTGCCGTCTTCACAATCTTACCCTCTCGGATCTCAATGATCCTTGCAAGCGTTTCCATGTGTTGACGCAGTACAGCTGCGGCGGTTCAATAGTAACCAGAGGAGATCAGATAGTAACCAGAGGAGATCAGATGCTCCGCAACGGTTGAGGAATGAATCAAATTGGCGGTTAAAGAGAGTCGTAAGGACTGGGATTCTGATACTGTCGGCACTTCCACGGTGCCCTGGGCTACCTGGTGAAACAATAAGTTCCCTACGCTAACGTAAGCCTCCCATAGTGAGCCATACGTCTTTCGCGATACGAGGCGAATCTTGGATGCTAAGACCTCATGTGCTCGATCGAGTTCTGAACCGGTCATTGACTATTTCCTATTGTCAAATGGTAGAGGCGGTTCACCGCTTCGACTTCGAGATCTTATCTGCAATTGCTTCGATTGCCTGGAGTTTCTTCTCCACTACGGGGAGTTCACTTGCAACAGACCTCGCCTTCGAATTCATATCGACAACCGCCTCAAAAGCTCTGCGTTGGTGCTCCGAGACCTGAGTAAGCAGGGATGAGAAGCCTGCAGAATCGCCACGCCGAACTAAATCAAAACAGCGAGAAATTAAATCTCGGGTCTTTTCGTATTCTTCGTCCGGCACGTAAGTGTCCAACGCCTTCAGACAAAGATTGACGACGCTTTTCATAGGAACATAACCGTGGTCTTGCTGTGCTTTAAGAAGCGTGGTGCGAATCTCTTCTTTTGGGAAAGGCAGATCTGACTCACGTCCAAGGAATTCTGCGCGTTTTTCGAGCACGGCACCGTACCGGCTCATAATAGTGTATTCTCGATCCGTCATTTTGGAATTGACAACGTTGCCTCTATCGTGAGCGATTAAGAGGAAGAGGAGAGCGAAAAAGACGGTGATACCGCCTGCCATTGCTCCAAGTTCCTGTCCTGGGAAAAAGACTTTCGCGATGAGCCATGCTACCCCAAGAGGAACGTAGACGAGTGCAGCATAGAGGAGAAGCGCCACTATGGACTGGATCGGACCAGGAAGGGGCTCGATAGCAGACATTGCTCGTGAACACATTTTGTAGAAAACGCAAGGGAAGCTCGCTCGCTGGCGGCCTCCCCCCTCCGCACACCAA
>CAZCWX010000639.1:0-19886 GCA_964502465.1 uncultured Enterobacteriaceae bacterium
ATCAGAGAACTTGCCTTCCTCAATCCTGGATTGCGCATCGCCATTCATGACGAACGGGAACCAGCCAAGCATCACGATTTTCACTACGAAGGAGGCATCGTCTCTTTCGTGGAACATCTAGGGTCAGCGAAAACACCTCTCCACCCGGTGATCTATCTCCGAGGGGAAAGAGAAGGGATAGAGGCAGAAATTGCCCTTCAGTGGAATGAAGGATACGCAGAAAACACCTACTCCTTCGCCAACAATATTAACACGGTTGAGGGAGGAACCCACCTCATTGGCTTCAAGGCTGCTCTCACCCGTACGGTGAATTCATACGCCATCGCTCAAGGGTTACTCAAGAAAGACCAAGAAGGCCTCCAGGGAGAAGATATCCGCGAGGGGCTTATCGCCGTGATCAGTGTGAAGGTTCCTGAGCCGCAGTTTGAAGGCCAGACCAAAACCAAGCTGGGCAACAGCGAAGTGAAAGGGCTCGTTGAAGCGTTGGTCAACGAGCGGCTTGGGGCATACTTTGAAGAGCATCCGGCTGATGCAAAAAAAATTGGCCAAAAAAGTCTCGAAGCGTCCCGCGCACGAGAGGCGGCACGAAAAGCCAAAGATCTCGCGCGGCGAAAAGGTGCGCTCGACTCCGGTTCTCTTCCCGGCAAGCTGGCAGACTGCCAAGAACGAGACCCAGAGAAAAGTGAAATTTTTCTCGTGGAAGGAGATTCAGCTGGTGGGTCGGCCAAGCAGGGAAGAGACCGACGTACACAAGCAATCTTGCCACTCCGTGGGAAAATCCTCAACGTAGAAAAAGCCCGCTTTGACAAAATGCTCTCTTCTCAGGAGATTCGCTTACTCATCTCTGCCCTTGGGGCGGGAATCGGCAAAGAAGAAACTGATATAGCTAAGCTTCGGTATCACAAGGTCATCATTATGACCGATGCGGATGTCGATGGCTCACACATCCGTACGCTCCTGCTTACGTTTTTTTACCGGCAGCTTCCGGGGATTATTGAGGGCGGGTATTTATACATCGCTCAGCCCCCTCTGTACCGCGTGAAGAAAGGACGAACCGAGCGATATTTACGAGACGACTCGGCTTTCGAGGATTTCCTCCTTGATCTCGGCATCGAAAATATTCGAGTCGGCACCCTCGAAGGAGCGCAACTCAGGGCCTGGGTCAAGACCTTTCTCTACTGCGAAAAGGCTTTCGAATTTGTCGAACGCAAAGGTCGAGACCGTCGTATCGTCTCGACCTTCCTCAGTCAGCCTGAGTTTTCCCTCGATATGCTACAAGACCACGCCTCGCTAGAGAAACTCGTCGCTGCAGTCACCTCGACCATCCAATCCACTTTTCCTGACCTGCTCCCCATTGCTTTTGCCCTGGAGGAAGATCAAGAAGCCGGCGAGTATCGCATCGTAGTGACCACACGGAAGAACGGCACTGGTATACAGACCGTGCTCGACAGCGATTTCCTGCACTCCCCTGAGGTACAAGAGATTACCAAACTGCTGAGTGAACTTCGTGTTCTGGGCTCTCCCCCCTTTATCTTCTTTGAAAAAGAAGAGCAGATCACGTTGTCCAGTTATAAAGAGGTCACTGACACTATTCTGAACCGCTCCCGACACGGCATAGAAATTCAGCGGTACAAGGGACTGGGAGAAATGAATCCTGGACAACTGTGGGAGACCACGATGAGCCCTGAGGTCCGCACCTTACTGCAGGTCAGAATTGAGGATGCTTACGAAGCAGACGAAATCTTCACCACACTCATGGGAGACGAAGTCGAGCCAAGACGGCGTTTCATCGAGGAAAACGCCCTGACAGTGAGAAACCTCGACGTCTAACCTTTCCCCTGAAATTGACAGATAAAGAACGAAGGCCTTCTCTCGCAGGCAGAGAGTCTCTCTTTTCATCCTATGGAAACAGATACGAGAACTCGTCCTATCGCAGTCAATATCGAACAGGAAATGCGCCAGTCCTACCTGGACTACGCTATGAGCGTCATCGTAGGCAGAGCTTTACCTGATGTCCGTGACGGCCTCAAGCCTGTTCACCGCCGTGTGCTCTACGCCATGTCAGAGTTAGGGAATGACTGGAATCGTCCTTACAAGAAGTCCGCCCGTATTGTGGGAGACGTCATTGGCAAGTATCACCCTCACGGGGACACTGCTGTCTATGACACGATAGTGAGGATGGCGCAGGAGTTTTCCCTTCGCTATCCCTTGGTAGATGGACAGGGAAATTTTGGCTCGATCGACGGGGATCCACCAGCGGCGATGCGGTATACCGAAATCCGCATGACCAGAATCGCGGGAGAACTGCTCGCCGACATTGAAAAGGAAACAGTTTACTTTTCAGCGAATTACGACGACACCAGTCATGAACCAGTCGTTTTACCAGCCAAACTGCCGAATCTGCTCATCAACGGCGCGTCTGGCATCGCCGTAGGGATGTCCACGAATATTCCCCCTCACAATTTGGGAGAGGTGGTAGATGCGCTTTTCGCCCTATTAGAGAATTCCCAACTGAATAGCCGCGATCTCATGCGGTACATTCCTGGACCTGATTTCCCTACCGGAGCCTTTCTGTACGGTAAGGCGGGGATTCGTGACGCCTACGAGACCGGGAGAGGGATCGTGCAGATGCGAGCCCGCACCTCGGTTGAGACGGACAAACGAACGGGAAGGAACAGCATCATCGTCCACGAGATTCCTTTCCAGGTGAATAAAGCTCGCCTGATCGAACGGATGGCTGACCTCGTCAATGAAAAGCGCCTAGAGGGCATCTCCGACCTGCGTGACGAGTCCGACCGCGATGGCATGCGGATCGTCATTGAACTGAAGCGAGAAGCCGTTCCACAGGTCGTTATCAACCAGCTCTATAAGATGACCCCATTACAAGAGTCATTCGGTGTCATCCTGCTTGCCATTGTGGACGGCCGCCCAAAAATCCTGACGCTCAAAGAGACTCTCGACCACTTTCTTGCCCATCGTCGTGAGGTTGTGCATCGAAGGACCGCTTTTGATCTCAGAAAAGCCCAAGAACGACTGCATATACTAGAAGGGCTCAAGATCGCGCTTGATAACCTCGATGCCGTCTTACGGCTCATCCGGGAAGGGCAAAACCCCGCTCAGGTACGATATGGGCTCGTAGATCAGTTTTCCCTCAGTGAAACACAGGCTCAGGCAATCCTCGATATGCGCCTGCAGCGGTTAACCCAGCTGGAGCAGGGAAAAATTCTCGCAGACCATAGCGATACCATAAAACTGATCGAACACTTGCAATCAGTTCTTGCCAGTCCACAGGAGATCGACGCTGTCATCAAAGAAGAACTTCAGGACCTGCGCTCGCGGTTTACTGACCAGCGACGCACCCAGATCCTTTCTGAAACTACTGATCTTTCTGAAGAGGATCTCATTGCCGAAGAAGACATGGTCGTGACGATCTCTCATGCAGGGTACATTAAACGCAATCCTGCCATTCTCTATCGTTCTCAGCGTCGCGGTGGAAAAGGAGTGATGGGCGCAGCAACCAGAGAGGAAGACTTTGTTGAACACATTTTTGTTTCCTCAACGCATTCTTTCCTGCTGTGCTTTACCACCATCGGCCGTGTGCACTGGGTAAAAGTGCATGAAATCCCTCAGATCGGGCGGACAGCCAAGGGAAGAGCGATTGTCAACCTGCTCCCGTTGCGAGAAGGGGAGAAAATCTCCGCCTTTCTTCCCGTGCGTGAATTCCAGGAGGAACAGTTCGTCGTTTTTGCCACCAGAAAAGGGTTGGTGAAGAAAACGGCACTCATGGCGTATGCCAACCCACGCCGCGACGGTATCATCGCTCTATCACTGGAAAAAGATGACGAAGTGATCGGCGTACGGCTCACAGATGGAAAGCAGGACCTGCTCCTCTCGACCAAGAATGGCCAGGCGATCCGTTTCTCTGAAGCGGAGGTCAGACCGACGGGGCGTGGCACCTACGGCGTGAAAGGGATTACGCTTGAAGAAGGGGACGCGGTGGTATCCTTAGCCGTCCTGGACAAAGGAGCAACGCTGTTGACGGTATCTTCGCGTGGCTATGGTAAGCGCAGTGAAGTTGACGAGTATCGTCTCCAGTCTCGTGGGGGCAAAGGAATCATCACGATGCGCACCACCGAGCGAACTGGCGATGTTATCGGAGTGCGCCAGGTTACAGATGAAGACCATTTAATGCTCATTACAGACACTGGACGCATTATTCGCCTGCGCATGGCAGAACTGCGAGTCATTGGCCGTAATACTCAGGGAGTCAGGCTGCTTGATATGAGTCCTGGGGAACGCGTCGTGAGTCTTGCACTTCTGGCTGAAAAAGAGGATGACATAGAAGCAGAGGAAAGTGTTGTACCGATTGCAGAAACCAATACCCTACCAGAGGAGGACGTATGAGTGTTCAAGTAGGCCAACAGGCACCAGATTTTACCCTCAAAACCAACAAAATGCAGGATTTTAAGTTGAGCGACTTGCAAGGGACAAAGAACACGATACTCTTATTCGTCCCACTTGCTTTCACCGGTGGGTGAACGAAGGAACTATGCTCCGTGCGAGACAATATTAACTCTCTGCAGAATGAAAACACTCAAGTTGTCGCCATTAGCGTAGATAGTCCCTTTGCCCTTGATGCGTGGGCTGCAAAAGAAGGGTACACATTTCCTCTGCTCAGTGATTTTAATAAGGACGTTTCTGCTGCGTACGGGTCGCTGTACGAAAATCTGCTTGGTTTTCGTGGTGTAGCGAAACGCTCAGCCTTTGTCATCGATAAGCAAGGTGTAGTACAATATGCCTGGATTACCGAGGATGCCAGCAAGCTCCCTGATCTCGATCAGGTGAGAGAATGTCTGCAGAAATGCTGAGAAGAGTTGGCCGGAACAGATTTACCGCTGTTCCGGCTCTGGGCTTCTCTTTGGTAAAAAAATGAGGGTTGCTACTGCCCAAATGCCAAACACAAATCCGACCATGGTCCACAGGTTTTTCGGATATCCGTTATTGCGAGCGAACAAGCGACAGATGATGGCATCAAGGAGATGAATGATGAGGGCAGTTCCGACAAGAACAGGGAAAGGAAGATTGTCGTGCAAAATTCGCAACCCGGTGAAATATCCTAGGAAGACATCGAGGCTCACAAGTTTTGTTCTACACTCCTTAAAAGTTTCCTTCTCACTATGAACGAAGAAAAGACCCTGTTCGAGAGGCTCTATGAAGCGAGTGAAGAGAACCTCACCCGTTTCGCCAAAGAAGTGCTCTCTCATCCGGCTTTTGCAGTAGCAATGGAAAAAGCGTTCCGGAATGCTGCTGCAACAAAGGGAAAAATAGACCGAAACATGGACGCGTTGCTCGGACTCCTCAATCTACCCTCTAAAGCAGATTATACAAAGCTCCTCGCTAAGGTAGAGGCGCTCCAAGGCAGTCTTGTCAACCTCAATATCAAACTTGATAGAGTGCTTGCCAGCACGGGAAAGAAAGCCACACCTGTACGCCGTAGAGGCGGACGCACCCATCCTTCCCCCTCGCCAAAGGCGAAAAGAGCAAATCAATCGGACTGAGTAAAATTTCTGGCGAAAGGGGACGCTCTCCTCGCCCTTCGATCCTCCACCCCTCTACAGAGAAAAACTATCGCTTCCCTTATTCACCGGCCGTGGTCGAATGCTATACTAGTCAATAAGAAAAACCAGGAGTTGAGGAGGTAGAAAGGATCATGAACCGACAACAAAGATCTCTTTCAAGAATATGGTGGGTGGGGCTGGTCGCTGGGCTGGTTTTTTCTCTTCCGGTTCGATCCCAAGCTTGGGATGAGGAAACCTTCTCCTCTCAGAAAAGGTTGATCGCACACTCTTATGTTCTTCCGCAAAATCGTAGTGATGTAGAGGTGCAGACGGTTATTGGTTCTCCGCGCGAGTACATCGTGCAGAAAAAAGATACGCTGCTGGACATCGCTCGGTATTTTGGGCTTGGCTACAATGAAATCATCGGGGCCCACCCTGATGTGGATCCGTGGCTTCCGCCTGCTGGAGAAGCGCTGATGATCCCAACCTTTTGGGTAATGCCGAAGAGCCAATACGAGGGAGTGGTGATCAACATTCCGGAGATGCGCATGTACTACTTCCCGCCGTTGGAGAAGGGCATCAGTAATCGCATCGTTATCACTCTTCCAGTTGGCTTAGGCCGGGAGGATTGGCCAACCCCCCGGACAAAGTTCAAAATTCGTGGAAAAACAGCCAATCCGATCTGGGTTCTTCCTGAATCAATCAGAAGGGAACGTATTCAGGAAAAGGGTTGGAGCGAGACCATGATCCCTGCTGGGTCGCCGGACAACCCATTAGGGAAGTATCGTTTAGAATTAACCTTTCCTGCAGCGATTGGTGCCTACGCCATCCATGGCACCAATAATCCTTGGGCAGTTGGTCGCCTAGTGACGCATGGCTGTATTCGGCTTTACCCGGAGGACATCGAGCAGTTCTTTGACGTTGTCCGCGTCGGAAGTCCCGGGGAATTCGTGTATCAACCGGTGAAGATTGGTATGTTGTACGGCAAAGTCTATGTCGAGGTACATGAGGACATTTACAATCTGGTCCCTGATCTCTGGGGAGAGGCGCAAAGAGTCGTGTATGAGGGCGGCTGGGAAGCGATGGTGAATCGCAACCTTCTCATGAAAGCACTCATGGAAAAGTCTGGTATGCCAATGGATGTGACCAACAGGGGCTATGAAGACGTTCGTCATGAAAGAGCCGATGCCGATGGGTGGGTGGAATAAAATATGGAAGTGAAGGTCCGCACCAGTCAAAAATACGAGGTGATTAACCTGACTTCACAGGTCGCCGAGGCAGTGCGGGCCTCTCGCGTCGTTGAAGGGATCTGCTGCATTTACACTCCCCATGCTACTGCGGCGATTGTTCTCAACGAGAACAACGATCCACAGATCGGATTGGACCTGCTTGATGCCCTCGATAAATTGATTCCTGAAGGAGTATGGCGCCACGACCGCATTGACAGTAATGGCGCCGCTCACCTTAAGGCGGTAATACTTGGACCGAGTGAGATGGTGCCGATCCAGAACGGTCGCCTGGCGTTGGGAACCTGGCAAGCCATCATGCTTGTCGAACTCGATGGTCCGCGTGATCGAAAAGTGGTTATAACAATCAAGTAGGGCAAAAGCTTCTTTTCCTGACCTTCCCCCTTACTTCTAGACTCTCCCTAAGTGGCTGTGTTATGAGCCAGAACAATGACACAGCCAATTAAAGAATGGCCGGAATCCGACAGGCCACGGGAAAAACTCTTAGAAAACGGGCCTGAAACACTCTCGAACGCTGAGCTTTTGGCGATTATCCTTCGTGTAGGCGAAGCCAGTACAGGACAGAGCGCTCTTGACCATGGACGTGAGCTAATGAGCCGGTTTGACGGATCGTTCCGTAAGCTTGAGGAAGCCAGCACTCAGGATCTCCGTACGATCAAAGGAATTGGTCCCGCTAAAGCTGCACAGGTCAAGGCTGCCCTTGAGATCGCCAAGCGTTTTTCTCGGGAAGAGCTCAAGCGGGGAGAGCAGTTCCGTTCGAGCGCAGACGTGTTCAATCATTACCGCGAACACCTGGGAGGCCTGAA
The DNA here is from genome assembly GCA_964502465.1 of uncultured Enterobacteriaceae bacterium. Lineage (GTDB taxonomy): Bacteria > Desulfobacterota > Binatia > Bin18 > Bin18 > CAZCWX01. The sequence continues at coordinate 7,612 of CAZCWX010000639.1, forward strand.
GAAAGAGGAGTTTCACGTCTTGCTCTTGGATGCGAAGAACAGAAAGATCAGGGACGTGCGCGTATCCGAGGGGTCACTGACCTCTTCTCTCGTTCATCCCCGCGAGGTGTTTTCTCCGGTGATTCGTGAATCCGCTGCTGCAGTCATCCTCATTCATAACCATCCCAGTGGTGATCCCCAGCCAAGCCAGGAGGATTTACACATTACCCGCCGCTTGCGGGAAGTAGGAGAGGTCATGGGAGTGCGCGTTCTCGACCACCTGATTATCGGCAAAGGGCGGTATGTCAGTTTTGTCGATGACGGGTACTGGGATTCCTGAGTTGCTCTTCTCGGCATACCTTTTCATTGTTTTCCCGAAAAAAGGGAGATGTCTCATGGGCATGAATCGCAGTGTGGTAGGGAAACAATACCCTCCACAAGACTATGGAGTAACCGAAGCAGCAATAGTGAAGTACGCCCGATCGTACAACGAAGAGAATCCATGGTTCCTTGACGTCTCCAGGCCTGGAGGCATCATCGCTCCGCCAATGTTTGGCGTGGTGATGAGTTGGCTGTCAGTCATGACAGCGGTGACAGACAGTGATCTTGGCGTGGATCTGTTACGGCTTGTTCATCGTGAACAAGATATGACTTTTGTCCGCTCTGTCCTTCCCGAAGATATTATCACCAGTGTGGCTCATATCGCTGCCATCGAAGAAAAAGCACATGGAGAATCCCTGGTGATCGACATACACTGCGTCAACCAGCGAGGAGAAACAGTTCAGAAAATCCTTTTTACTGCCTTTATTCGAAGTCGGAACAGCCGGGAAAGACGCGGCGAACGTTCCGCTGCTGAGGAAGCAGCGTTGGGAGATCCACTCCTGCGCGTGTGTCAGACTATCGATAGGGATCAAACCTACCGCTATGCTGAGGCGTCGGGGGATTATAACCCCATTCATATCGATGAGAACGTCGCAAAGCTGGCTGGTTTCCCCGGTATTATTGTCCATGGACTCTGCACCATGGCATTGACCTCGAAAGTCATGATCGACCATCTTTGTGACAGTGATCCTCGGCGGCTGAAGCGGTTGAGTACTCGCTTCTCTCGATCAGTGTTTCCAGGACAAGAGATCACCACCGCTGTGTGGGTAGGGCAAAAATTGGATTCCCTCAGGATTTATGCCTACGAGACGTATAATCCTGAGGGGAAGGCAGTGATCAAAGATGGGCGTGTCGAGGTTACGAATCCCTAGAAAGGGACATCGTCATCGGGCAGCGACCCACCGGAGAAATCGTCAAATCCACCACCTGATCCGCCTCCCTCTTGTGATGGGCGGGCGCCACCTCCGCCACCACCGAGAAACTGTACCCTTTGGGCAACGATTTCGGTAATGTAGCGCTTATTGCCATCTTTGTCGTCATAGCTGCGCGAACGGATTGACCCTTCTATGTATACCTGCCGGCCTTTTGCCAAATATTGGCCGCAGGACTCTGCCTGCTTGCCCCATACGACGACATTATGCCATTCGGTTCGCTCCTGCCGCCCGCTTTCCTGGTCCGTCCAGGAATCAGTAGTGGCGAGTGGAAACTTTGCGACTGCTCGTCCACTCGGCGTAAAGCGCACTTCCGGGTCTTTTCCTAAGTTCCCGACGAGAATAACCTTGTTTACAGAGGCCATGACAGGTTCCTCCCGCAGGCACCGTAACAACCTGGGTTTTTGAAGTCAATCTTTTTTGCTAACAAGAGGGTCTGTGAAAGCACAATCTTCATTGCGTCGCACTTTTTTCCTCCTTTTTGTCTTTGCCTTCCTTCCGGTTACTGGACACACTACTCAACCACCTGATCTGACAAAGTATGGCCCATTCGTCGCGACTGGTCGCCAAGGAATGGTAGTCACTGCCGGCGAACAGGCGAGCGAAGCTGGGGTCGAAATGTTGCGGAAGGGAGGCAACGCTGTCGATGCGGCGGTAGCAGCATCGTTTGCCATTAGCGTGATCCGACCACAATCGACCGGCATCGGTGGTGGTGGATTCTTTCTCCTGTATCTTGCCAAAGACCAGGAACACCTGACGATAGACTTCCGTGAGCGTGCACCACTAAAGGCTACACAAGATATGTTCCTTCGCGGTGGCAAGGCAGTCCCCGAATTGAGCAGAAATGGCCCTCTCGCCGTGGCTGTCCCAGGCTTAGTCGCCGGCTTGGTCGAGGTACAGCAGAAGTACGGAACGATGCCACTGCCGGAAGTGATGGCACCAGCAATTCGTCTGGCTGATGAGGGGTTTCCAGTCTATCCACAGCTTGCTGAGGCAATTGCTTACCGAGCGAAGCTCCTCGGGGACTCTCCAGCGACACGAGCCATTTACTTCCGTGAAGACCGGCCATTGCAGCAAGGAGAGTTGTTAATACAGAAAGATCTGGCAAAAACCCTGCGTGACATCACAAACCAAGGAGCGGACGCTTTTTACAAGGGGAGGGTAGCGCAGGCCCTGGTTCAAGAGATGAGCGACCGCGGCGGGCTGATTACGCAGGAGGATCTTGATCGCTACCGGGTGATCTATCGCCAGTCTCTACTCGGTACCTTCCATAACTCACAGGTCCACACCATGCCTCCTCCCAGTTCTGGCGGGGTTCTTGTCTTACAAATGCTCAACGTGCTCTCCGGTTTTCCTCTCCAACAGATCGGCTTTCATACACCAAAAGCCATCCATCTGCTTACCGAAACCCTGCGACTGGCGTTTCGTGATCGAGCCCTGTATCTCGGGGACCCGGATTTTGTGCAGATACCTACGGCCATGCTGACTTCCAAGGACTATGCGACTGCCTTGCGCGAGCAGATCAATCTGGCGAAGGCAACACCAAGCGGAGGAGTGCCAGCAACCCCGGCTGGAAAAATCGAGTCCACCAGCACCACGCACCTGTCAGTGATCGACAAAGACGGAAACGCAGTTGCGACTACGCAAACCGTCAACCTCTACTTCGGCAGTGGGGTTATGGTTCCTGGCACTGGTGTGCTGCTGAACAACGAAATGGATGATTTTAGTGCCCAACCGAACAATCCAAACGCGTTTGGGCTGTTAGGAAACTCTGATGCGAATGCAGTCGCCCCGAGAAAAACTCCGTTGAGCAGTATGAGCCCAACGATCGTCACCCGTGACGGGAAAGTTGTTCTCATTACTGGCAGTCCTGGGGGGTCACGGATTATTAGCGCGACGCTGCAGATTCTCCTGAATGTGTTGACCTATAACATGTCCCTCCCCGAAGCCATGTTTGCTCCACGGATCCATCATCAGTGGTTTCCTGATGATCTCCTCATCGAAATCAAAGCGGGAGAACAACCTGAAGGTTTAGTCGAGGCTTTGGGTCAGATGGGCCACAAGGTCACCGTGATCGAGGCGAGGAGCGATGGACGGACCCCTTTCGGCAACGTCCAGGCCATCGCTGTTGATCTCTCTTCTGGCTTTATCACTGGTGTGTCCGATCCACGTGGAGATGGCAGGCCGCGGGGATTTTAGCAGAGGGGATGAAAGGCTGAAGGTGAGGGCTTGGGCAGTCTGACCGAGGAGGGACAGAGAGAGCGTACCGACAGGCAGGAAAGTTTGTTCTGTGAAGGGAGGTGAGCATGGCTCGGTCCATTGCTGTTGATTACTACCAGCTCGAAGAACTCCTAACGGAAGAAGAGCGCATGGTGCGTGATGTCGCGCGCCGTTTTGTTGATGAAGAATGTCTTCCCCGCATACAGCGGTGCTTCCGTGAAGGGAGCTTCCCAACGGAGCTTGTTCCACGACTGGGTCAGCTCGGCTTCTTAGGGATGACCTTGCCGGCGCAATATGGTTGCGCGGGTTTGAACAATATCGCCTATGGATTAGTCAGCCAGGAACTGGAGCGTGGAGATAGTGGCTTGCGGTCCTTTGCCAGCGTGCAGTCTTCTCTGGTCATGTACCCGATCTACACGTTCGGTTCGGCAGCGCAGAAGAGCTTTTGGCTGCCGCGGTTGGCCCGAGCCGAAGCGGTAGGTTGCTTCGGCCTGACCGAGCCAGATTTTGGCTCGAATCCTTCTGGAATGCTGACTCGGGCGAAAAAAGAAAAGGGTGGCTATGTCCTCAACGGCACCAAACGCTGGATCACCAATGGCTCGATTTCTGATGTCGCGATTGTGTGGGCGAAGCTGGAGCAAGACGGGAAAGATATTATCCGCGGCTTCTTAGTAGAAAAAGAACGCAAGGGATTCATCCGCCGGGAGATCGAAGGCAAGTTCAGCTTCCGTGCGTCCATTACTTCTGAATTGATTTTTGAAGATTGCTGGATCCCCGAGGAGAATATTCTCCCTGGTACAGCTGGACTCAAATCCCCCCTGATGTGCCTGACCCAAGCACGATATGGTATTGCTTGGGGTGCCACTGGTGCAGCCATAGCGTGCTATGAATGCGCAGTCGATTATGCGAAAACTCGCGTGATGTTCTCCCGCCCTATTGGCGGCTATCAACTCGTGCAAGCCAAACTGGTCACCATGCTCACCGAGATTACCAAAGCGCAGTTGTTATCCTTTCGCTTGGGGAAACTCAAAGATGCTGGCAAGATGAGACCAGAGCACGTCAGCATGGCCAAGATGAACAACGTTTCCACCGCTTTGCACATTACCCGGTTGGCTCGCGACATCCTCGGGGCGAACGGCATTACCGACGAGTATCCGGTCATCCGTCACCTGCTCAACCTCGAGACGGTGAATACCTACGAGGGGACAGAGGATATCCATCGATTGACGATTGGGCGAGATATTACCGGGCTGAGCGCCTTCGAGTGAGAGAGTCTGTCGCGAGTGTGATTCACCAATACGAAACCGAGCCCGTCACGCTGACCATTGGATCGCGGCAGCTTACCCTCCTACGGGTGAAAGACCTTGAACGCTGGGTGGATCGTGAGGCGCTGCTGCGCGATGACACTGAAGAGCCGCCCTATTGGGCGCATATCTGGACTGGTGCACTGACCCTCGCGCGCTATGTTGAAGAACAAGTCGAATGTCGGAACGTTGGTGTCCTCGACCTGGGCTGTGGTCTTGGGCTGACTGGCATCATGGCGTCTCTGAAAGGTGGGAAAGTGACCTTTATTGATCGAGAGTCTGATGCGGTGGCTTTTGCAACAGTCAATGCTCAGCTCAATCAGTGTCCACTCTTTGAGGCGAGAGTCCTTGATTTTACGCAGGATACGCTCGACCAACGCTTTGCTCTTATCCTGGGTGCTGAGATTCTCTACGACCGGCCATCGTTTCCTGCGTTGGTTAATTTTCTCGCTCACCATCTAACTGCACACGGTAGCGCGCTGCTTGCTGATGCGCGACGGACCAATACCGAGGAGTTTTACCATCTCTTAGATAAAGTGGGGTTGCAGTGGACACGAGACGAGAAAAGAGAATGGGAAGAGAACCTGCCGCTCACTGTCAGCGTTGTTACCATTCGTCAGCGTGATTCGTCCACCGAAGAGGTGAGGGAATGATGAGGGTATATGGTGACAAACCGGACCATTCATAGTGTTATGCATGCTCTGCACGAAGCTGCTCCTGCATGGTCAGCTCCAGTCGTCACTGAAATGGCTTCACTGTCTCGCGATCCCTACCTGGTGCTGATCGCCTGTCTGCTCAGCCTCCGCACAAAAGATGAGACAACTGGTCCTGCTGCTCGGCGGTTGTTCGCCCTTGCTGACACACCGGAGAAAATGCTCACCCTGCCACTCGCGCAGATTGAGCGAGCCATTTACCCTGTCGGATTTTACAAGACCAAAGCCCACACTGTACTCGAGATCTCCCGGGTGCTGAGAGAAAAATACGGCAGTCAGGTACCGGACGAGATCGATGAGCTCCTTACATTAAAAGGCGTTGGTCGCAAGACAGCTAATCTTGTCATCACCCAGGGGTTCCAAAAACCAGGGATTTGTGTAGACACGCATGTCCATCGCATCTCGAACCGCTGGGGCTATGTGCAGACCAAGACGCCGGAAGAAACCGAGATGGCACTGCGTGCTAAGCTTCCACAGCAATATTGGATCGAGATCAACGACCTCTTAGTTGCCCTGGGTCAAACCATTTGCCATCCGACGTCACCCAAGTGTAGTCTTTGCCCAATCGAGCACTCCTGTGCCAAAGTGGGGGTCGTGCGCAGCCGCTAAAGAGGAGCTTGACTCTCCGTTGCGTTTCTTCTGGTCACAGGGCATATTGTATAAAGACATGTCTAGAGCGTTACCCAAGCAAGAACAATGGACTCTTTCTTTTGACCGGCGTCTCAAGCATGCGATTATTGCTGAGGCTCGAAAACGAGGTGTCAGACCTGCACGGGTTCTCGAGGAAGCTGTACTGGAGAAAATGAATCCGTTCGGCCACACTGACGTGATTGATCCTACTGCCTACGTGCGAAATCTGCGTCGCAAGAGCCAGAAGATGACAGATGAGGAATTCTTGGCGGACATTAAACGGTGGGAGAGGGTCAGTTCCTAACAGTAGCCCCGCATTATTCTTCTAGATCCTCGCGAAGGACATGAGAGCCATGCGTGAAAAAGCGCAACCTTCTCGTCGATACCGACATCTTTATTCACTACTTGAATCATCGGCAGTATCGCCATTATCTAGAGAGCGCCGGGTGGCAGGTCTACTACTCCGTTGTCACGAAGAAAGAATTGCTGGCCAAGCAAGGGCTTTCTGATAGGGAGCGACGAGCAATTCTTCTTCTCCTCAAGCGTTATCGTCAAATCACTGTCACACAGACAATCGCTGATTGTTACGCGAAACTTCGTCAGCTGTACTCTGGGCTGGAGCGCGAGGACGCCATTATTGCGGCCTCTGCTTTAGTCCGCCGAATCCCTTTCCTTACAGGGAACCAAAAACATTTCCGCTTTATCGCGGGACTTACTCTTCTTTCTCCCTGAGTTCTCCCTCTGCGAAATAGCTGAATTGACCGTTATGACTCAACCTTTATCCTCGCGCACCAAACTCACCTGGGTCGCAATCCTGTACTTCGCCGAAGGATTTCCCTTTGGTCTCCTGTTTGATGCGTTCCCTGTGTACTTCCGCAGTCGTGGCGTGAGTCTCGTGGATATTGGTCTGATCAGTTTAGCCGGCCTACCGTGGACACTCAAATTTCTCTGGGCACCAGCGGTCGATCTCTGGGGCAGACGGAGAAGTTGGATCATTACCTGCCAGGTGCTCCTGGCGATTAACCTCGGTCTCTTTCTCGTCCTGGAGCCAAGCCAGGCGAGCGTCACATTATGGATTTTTCTGGTTGCATTGGCGCTCTTCTCGGCGACTCAGGACATCGCCATCGATGCGTATACCATCGAGCTACTCGACGAGGATGAGATGGGACCAGCCAACGGTGTGCGCGTGAGCACCTATCGCGTCGCCCTGATTTGTGCCGGTGGTGTGTTTGTCGCGCTCGCAGGTCTCATTGGCTGGCAATCTGCCTTTAGTGCAGCAGCGATATTGATGGCTGGAGCGGCTGTGGTATCGAGTCGGGCACCCGAAGGGGTTCCTGCACGACCAGCGTATGAACACTGGTCCGTCACTCTCGAGCAGGCAGTCGTTGGTCCGCTGCGTAGTTTCTGGCGAAGACCAGGGGTCATTGCTGTCATGCTTTTCATCCTCATTTTTAAGCTTGGGGACATGGCCCTGGGACCGATGGTGAGACCGTTCTGGGTTGACCGACACTTTACTCCATTACAAATTGGTGCTGTTCCTGGCACCATTGGTGTCGTGAGTACGATTGCTGGCGCGCTCTTGGGCGGCCGGCTGACCAAGACCTGGGGGCTGTTTCAAGCCTTGTGGATATTAGGGATAGCCCAAGCGGCATCCAATCTGGTCTATGCGGCCGCAGCAGCGCTGCCACCCTCTGATCTGCTTATGTATAGTGCTTCGGTCGTTGAGTCCTTTTGCGGTGGTCTCGGTACGGCGCCGTTTCTTGCTTTTCTCATGAGCATCTGTGACAAAACCCAAGCTGCCACCCAATATGCTGTACTGAGCGCGTTGTTTGGTCTGACCCGCTCGCTCTCTGGCGCTTTCTCTGGCTGGGCAGCGCAAAGTGTGGGCTATGCAACCTATTTTACTGCGACCTTCTTCCTAGCCTGGCCTGCGTTTCTCTTGTTGCCGTGGGTCAAGAAATGGATTGGAGAGGAAGGGAAGAAGGAGTAGTACTCAGTCCAGGTGATTTTGCTGGGTTTATCACCGTCATGCCCGCGCAGGCGGGCATCCAGGAAGCTCGCGCCGAAGCTGCGAGTTCACCGGTCTGGATGCCCGCCTGCGCGGGCATGACACAGCCATGACCTATCCGTCAACTTCACACGGACGGACTAGTAGTATACATCCCTTCTTTACCTTTGCTGACAGCTGACAGCTGATCTGTTCCTTGCCTCCGACCGGCTTTTCAGATAGCAGGGAAACAACGCCGCAGGGGGATACGCACATGAATCTGATCCACACAGTTTTTGAGCCGCTGGGAGATGGGCCGCACCCAACACTACTCACCCTCCATGGTTGGGGGGCGAGCGCACTCGACCTGATCGGTCTCGCACCGTACCTGTGCGAGGGAAAGTTTCTTGTGCTCTGTCCACAGGGACCACTTCAGGTGCCTCTCGGTGGAGCTGGTGTCGGTTACGGCTGGTTCCCTCTGACCATGGGAGGCCTCCTTGATCTCAGAGCGGTTTTGGCTGCACGCGAAGAGCTGCGCGCGTTTCTGCATGCCGCGATGAAACGCTATCCGATAGACAGCAAGAGGCTTGCTGTCCTGGGCTTCAGCCAGGGAGGAGTCATGGCTTATAGCCTTGGTCTTGGCGAGCCTGAACGGTTCGCGGCGCTCGCCGCACTCAGCTCGTGGCTGCCGCAGGACCTCCTGTCGGAGTTGCCCGACGTGCCGGCGACTGAGCAGTTACCAGTTCTTATTCAGTATGGCAGCCGAGACGAGTTGGTCGATGCTGGCCGCGCCCGACAATCGGTCGAGACCCTCCGCAATCTGCACATACCAATCACATATCGTGAGTATGATATGGGCCATGAACTCAATGCTCGCAGCCTCAGCGATCTTTCAGCCTGGCTGCAAGAAAAAGTGTTGTCGCCGATCGTGTTGGCATCCTAACGAGCGATCAGCTTTCAGTGATCAGCCCTCAGCTAGCAGAAGCAGGGTTGCCAAGGAATTCTCGTACCGCTTTCAGGAAATGGTCCAGTTGGTCATGATGGACCCAGTGCCCAGCGTTGGGAATGGTCACGACCGTGACGTCCTGGAATGCTTTGGCCCGCCCATCTTTCTCGGGATCTGACGCCCAAGATTCTCCCCCGCGAATAAGCAGCGTCGGACAGGTCACCCGACTCCAAATTTCCCAGGCATCATCAACATTAAAACGGTAGGGCGACTGAGCCCGGACGTAATTATCAAACTTCCACGTGTACGTTCCATCCTCGTTGCGATGCGTACCATGGAGCGTGAGATGGGAGGCTTGCCCCTCAGTGAGACGAGGGTTCGCTTCCTGCATGCGTTTCACCGCTTCATCCAAGGTCTTGTAGCGACGCGGCAGCCGACCAGCTAAATCCCGCATCTGAGCAATCCACAACTGCATACGCTCATGTGCATGTGTTGGTTGCTGTTGGATCATATGCGGCGGTGGACCTAATCCTTCTATCGAGACCACTTTCGCAACCTTGTGGGGATACACGCCAGAGTATTGCAGCACGATCCCGCCCCCCAGCGAATGGCCGATCAATAAGACTGGAAAACGATCGAGTTGGGCCAGGAGCTGGGCGATATCGACCACATACTCAATCATGGCATATTCGCTCCCCCGAGCCCATTCGGAATCTCCGTGCCCACGCAGATCAGGAGCAACGATGTGGTAGTCATTGCGCAAAGCCTGGGCGACCCAATCCCAATTGCGGGCATGGTCACGCCCTCCATGGATCAATGCCAAAAGAGGTTTCTCTGGATTGCCCCAATCAACATAATGAAGCTTGAGACGTTGGGAGTAATAGGAGTGCGATGTTGGTCCGATGATGTGTTGTCCAGCCATGCCACGTCCTTTCTGGCCCGGATTGTAGCGGGAGAAGCTACTGTGCTTCAACTATACCAGAACTTGACGGAGAGCCACTCTGTGGATATGGTTTGGATTATGAGTGATATCCAAATTCAATCCATTCACGAGCCATTCAATGATCGGAAGGTGGCACAGCTTGCTATGGATGCGCTGAAACGTGTGGCTGCTATGGGCTTGCTCCCCCAGGGGGAGACGATTCACTGTCTCAATGCTGCGGCATTCCAGAAAATTGCCAGAGGAATCTCCCAAGCAGGAATTGGACAGGGATTGCTGGCCGACCTGACCAGGGTTAAGAGTGGTGATGCAAAGCGCCTCTCTGCTACCCTGCAGCAGCTCAACGACGTCCTCGATGCGTCTCCAGTTCCTAGCTACGAGTGGCCAGGGCTGGCGAAAATCTTAGGGGTTGACTTGGTAGCCCGTCTCGTTGGGATTTCCCCTTCGAGTGTACGGCGCTACCTCGCGGGCACCCGGTCCACCCCGGATAACGTTGCAGCTCGCGTACACTTTTTGGCGCTCGTGGTGGGTGATTTAGCTGGGGCATACAACGACATTGGTATCCGGCGTTGGTTCGAGCGTCCACGCACGCTGCTCGGCAACCGGTCTCCTGCTCAGATTCTGGCACGTCAATGGCGTCCTGAAGGCCGAGAACCACGGTTAGTGCGTCAACTCGCCCAATCTCTCACTGCCTCACCAGCAACATGATCGGTTTCCGACACGCCGATCCACGGTATCCTTTTCTGTGGGAAGATGCCTCTCAACCTGCGGCGCGGTGGCATGGTCCAGGCGAAGGACCAGCGCACTATTTGTGTGAGACCCCCGACGGTGCATGGGCAGAGTTCCTGCGGCACGAAGAAATTACAGAACCGGAAGATCTTGTCACCATTCGCCGTGCCTTGTGGGTAGTAGATATCAGAGATGAACCCTCCCACTCCCCTGTTCTTCCTGCTGAAACACTGACTGGTGGTCCAGAAACTTACACGGCATGCCAACAGGAAGCTCGCCGTCTGCGCGGGAAGAAAGCTGTTCGGCTTGTCGCTCCCTCAGCTGCTTTGGTGCCAGGCGCTGCCCAGGGATGGTGTGTCAACGGGGGCTTACACCCCGGTCCGCCACGCGATGGTCAGGTGATTATCCTGTTTGGCCACCGTCCAGACCTCGTTGGCTGGGCAGCCACTACCGAAGGCCGACCTGGAAGAGAATTACTGTCCCGGGTGCGTCACTTCTCAATGTCGAGAACCACAACACCAAAGAGCAATGAGATTCCCCACACGAATCACTGAAGCAAAGGAGGCAATCAGATGAGTGAGATACTAACGGTGTTGGACGATGACAGCCTCTACGAACGCTACGGCAAACCGCTGGAGCAAGAACATCAGGGAAAGTACATCGCTATTAGCCGAGATGGACAGGTCATTGTGGATGCAGACGACGCGGTTGTGGTCGATCAAGCTATTGAGCGGTTCGGCAGCGGGAACTTCATGTTTCATCGGATCGGCTACAGCTATGTGGATAAGCTGAGGATTACGAGACAAAACTCTCTTGGTTGGTCAGATACTCACGAAAACAGGACTTGGATGCCCCGCCCTGTGGGTGGGCCAGTGTTAGAAGACCGGCATGGCAAGCAAACGCACGAGTCCTGCGGTCTACGAGACGAAGTATCATGTAGTGTGGGCACCGAAGTAGCGGAAAGGGGGCCTGCGTGGCGCGCTCCGAGAACGGAGGGAGGAATTATTGCGGGAGATCGCCCAGGACTTTGGGTTTGAGATTGATACGTTAGAAGTGGCGGTGGATCAGGTGCATATCTTTCTGGATTTTCCGCCACGGTACTCGATGGCGAAGGTGGTAGGGATTGTGAAGAGCATCTCGGCCAGTCAAGTGTTCGGAGAGTTTCCGCAGTTACGCAAGCCGTTGTGGGCACGAGAGTTGTGGGAAGAGGGCTACTGTGCGCGGACGGTGGGCGACAAGGTAACGGCTGCGGTGATCCGCCGCTACATCTGCCAGCATCAAAGGGAGACTGGGCAGCAACGGCAATTGCAATTGTTTTAGCAAGAAATCGCGGTGGCGCAGCCATGAATCGGGCGAAAAGCCCCGGCCTGTGGCCTGACTATTACCCACATCTCGTCGGTTTCCGTGGCTGCAGGAAAAGGATAGAACGAGCCAGTTAAACGTTAGCGCTAAGGAGGGGGCGATGGACTGGAGCGCAGCATTCCCAGAAGGCGAAGGCGAGGCTGAGAGAGGCA
>CAZCWX010000640.1:0-2614 GCA_964502465.1 uncultured Enterobacteriaceae bacterium
CGACCGCCAGATTGCCGGCCGACTGGACGGCACCACGGGGCGGATTGAACTCGCCGACCTGAGCCACTCGCAAGTCGATGACCTGCTCGACGATCTGGGCGAGCTGGTCGAAAAGATGGGCGGCCGGGTCCTGGTGATTCCGGCCGAGCGGATGCCGGGGCGGACGGGACTGGCTGCCACTTACCGGCATTGAACCAGCCACACTCACAAAGGAGAACCCTATGCAGATCCAAATCAATACCGACCCCAACATCGCAGGCCACGAGGCGCTGGCCACTCAGGTCAGTGGCGTAGTGGAGAGTGCCCTGAGCCGACTCAGCGATCACATCACGCGAGTGGAGGTCCACCTGAGCGATGAGAACAGCGACAAGAAAGGCGGGAATGACGACATCCGTTGCATGATGGAAGCCCGCCTCGAAGGCCGCCAACCCATCGCGGTCACTCATCAGGCAGCCACCTTGGACCAAGCCGTTGACGGCGCTGCCGATAAGTTGGCCAGATTGGTCGAGAGCACCCTCGGGCGGCTGCGCGAACAAAAGAGTCGCAGGACTGACCCGCCTCCGCCCGGGCCGAAACTCCCGGAGGAGTGATGAGTGACACCACTGAAACTTTCTTACCTTTTGTTTACTTGTACCCACGCGTGCGTTACCCCAGATCAGCCACCGCGTTGCTGTCGCATAGAGCGAGTTCGAAGCCGGGACGCCGTGCATGCACCTGTCGTGACAGATTCCGCAGAGCTGTGCGCAAGCCCTCTTCAATGACAGGATGATAGAAAGGGAGTTGCAACAGTTCGAATACCGTCATTTGCTTCTGTATCGCCCACGCGAGCAGGTGGGCCATATGCTCTCCTCTGGGCGCCGCCAGTTCCGCGCCGAGGAGTCGCCCGCTCTGCTTGTCACCATACACGCGGAGCATGCCGGTATTCTCGGCCATGATCTTGGCCCGGCCCTGCCGGTCAAACCGGACCTCACCTACCGCAATGTCCTGCTTCTGTAGCTCAGCAAAGGTACGACCAACCACGGCGACGTTGGGCTCGCAGAAGACGATATTCAGCCGCGCGCGGCGCTGGAAACAATGGGGCTGATCTTGCACGCTGTTAAACCCGGCGATGCGCCCGTCATCCGCGGCTTCATGTAACACGGGCCGGTCTCCGTCGGCGTCGCCAGCGATAAAAATAGGAAATCCTTGCACTTGGAGTGTGGTACGATCGTAGAAAGGAAGACCACGGTCGTCGAGGGGGATTCCGAGTGCGTCGAGCCCTAACGGCGCAATGTTCGGTCGGCGTCCCATACTGGCGAGTATTGATTCTGCGCGCGTGGTGTTAGCGTCAAAACGTAGAGTGAGTTGAGCGCCTTCTTCGGCGACCTCGGTAATCGTTCCAATGTATATCGGGAATTCGCGTTGTAATGCCTCTCGTATACAGGTAGTGACCACTGGATCCGTCAGCCCAGCCATGTGCTCCGATCGTGTGATCCCAGTCACATGACACCCTAACCGGGCTAAGGCCTGCCCTATTTCCACGCCTATCGCGCCCAAGCCAACGACGGCCAGGGAAGACGGGAGGTTTTCCTGTTCAAAAAGCGTGTCAGTCGTCAGGATCCGGTCCGAAAAAGCCTGCCATTCCCCTGGCACGACCGGGCTGGACCCCGCGGCAATGATGATCCGTTTGGCTTGGACCACTTGCCCGTCAACTTCGAGGACGGTGGGCTCCCGGAAGCGGGCAGAGCCTTGGATATTGTGGTCGCCCAGTTGCTCAACAGTTTTCAGCACCCCCTGAACAAAATGATCGCGCAGAGAGCGCACGTACTGCAACACCTTACGGCGGTCAACCTCAAGTTGTTCACCACCGTAGATACCCTCTTGATCGAGCACATGACGGCGGTGAAAGTCGTGGGCCACTTGGAGAAGCACTTTGGAGGGCATACAGCCCACTCGGGCGCAGGTGGAGCCATACGGTCCGGCCTGAATTAGCACAAACTTATCGGTCGCTTTGCGTACTTCGCTGCAAGCAGACAGTCCGGCTGTGCCCGCGCCGATTATTGCGACATCAACCCTTTTTTCTTTGCTCATAGCTCCTGAACCTTTATCCTCTCCACAGGTATCCCCTGGTGCAGAGAGTGGAATTTTTCGACCTGGGAAGCTTTACCCTACACAGTACCGTGCGAGCGTCGGTGATTATCGCGCCTGCACGCTCCACCGCTATTACCACAGTTCGTATGCTAGCGGAAACGCGCCTATCCTTCATCTAGAGGACAGTAGTCCAATGACTTCAAACCTACCCTTGAGAGTCCCCCTCCGCCTGATTGTCGCATGATTCCAACATTTGTAGCACGAATGTCACAGACGCTGCGGACTGTCGGCGTTACTGTTCTTATAAACAAACTATTTCTCAATCACTTTTTTGAAAGGAGAGGGACATGAGTTACGAAGAACGCGATGTCTATGGTATGTACAAAGGCACGCACGGTGGTCCCGGACCCACCCTCATGGGCGCCGAAACCCTCATTGGCAACGACGTCTACAACCATCAAGACGGAAAGTTGAACACCTCCACGATCTGCGACAGCGTGTTGCCCAAGGCGTAGTGCAACCACGCCGTCAACACCAGCACGCG
>CAZCWX010000641.1:0-7184 GCA_964502465.1 uncultured Enterobacteriaceae bacterium
GCCCAGGTCGGGAACATCGGCATCAACGTGGGAGTGGCAGCGCCGATGGCTTTCTTCCCCTTTTGTGGGTGGAAAGAGAGTTTCTTTGGTGACCTGCACGGGCAGGGCCGCGATGCGGTTGAGTTCTATACCGAGAAGAAAGTGGTAGTGGAGCGCTGGCCGAAGTGACAAGAGGTGCGACCGCCTCCCACACTTCACGCAAACCCTAATGCTAGCGTCGCAAGCATTTCCAACACCTCGTCACGCTTGAGCGTGTGCAGCGGGGCTGACCGCAGGTCACGGAAGTAGCGTTCCAACGGATTGCCCTTGAGATAGCCTTGCCCACCCACAATACGTGTTGCCAGGTTTGCGACTTCTAGCATGTTCTCCGCTACAAAGGTGCGTAGCATTTCGATCGTCGGCACCTGCCGCTCCCCATACGGGCGCTGTTCCGAAATCTCCCGTGCGAGGGTGTAGATCAGCGTGCGACACGCTTCTAACCGATTGTACATCTCACCGATAGCGAAGCGGTTCCACGGTAAGTGACCAACGAGTTGCCCACTCTTCTGTACCTTGCGCGTGCAGGCATAGTCCACCACATAGTGGTATGCTGCCTGACCGATGCCAAGGTAAATGGCAGAGAACGACAGGCAGTACCAATGCGCCACTTGGGCAAACTCTTCGAACAGATGCCCCTCTTCCCCAATAAGTTGATCTGGCGTAGCAAATACGTCATGGATCATGATGGTGTGGCTGCCCGTGGCGCGCATGCCCATCGCGTCCCAAGTGTCGACCACTGCTAACCCTGGAGTATCCCGTGGCAGGAGGAAGACGCAGCCACCAGAAGCCAGTCCCGTGTAGCCTTCAAGTGCAGTACTGATACCAAAATAATCGACCACCGGCACGAGTGTGGCAAAGACCTTCTGCCCATTGAGGACATAACCGCCAGAGACCTTCCGCGCTTTTGTATTGGGCGACATAATTGAACGTGCGCCACCACCTTCGGTGTAGAAACCGTTCATCAGCATCTGTTTTCGACCCACGTTGTTGAGATACAGCTCTTTCTGCGTCGAGGTCATAAACGGGGTGTAAAAGCCCACCGTGTTACAGTGCATGTTGATGGCAAAGGCGGTTGCGCAACAGCCCTGCACCAGCTGTTCTTGCGCCAGAACAAAAGTCAGTGGGGTTGCACCCCAGCCACCGTACTCTGCCGGTGTGGTCAGTGTCGTGTACCCAGTTTCTTTCAGTCGAGCGATATTCTCGAACGGAAAGCTCCCTTCCCGGTCGTGCAGCTCTGCACGGTGAGCGAACTCTTGCGCAAGATCTTTGGCGAGAGCAATGATGCGTTGTTGTTCTGGGGTGAGGTCGAGAAACACGGTTACCTCCTCTAGACTTACACTATGACAGGCTCGGCAGGAACGGGGTTTCGCTCGTGTAAGAGGAATACGAAGGCGGTCATTGTATTGAAGGCCGCTCGCCGTGGGCGTTTACTATATCCTGCTCACCCGAGTATGTCGAAGGGGGAGCCCAATATCTCTCCTTCCTTTAACCAGTATCCAAGAAAGGCATGTTTTCTCAGGGCAATCGAAATTCCTCAGCAGCAACAAGCAAAGTCGTCGGAATTACGAGCAGTGACAAGCCTCGCCCGCCTGTGGTAACAACAAGGCAAGCAATTCGAAGCGCGGCAATTGCTGGCGGAGATCTATTGCTGGTTCACCGAGGGGTTTGAGACAAAAGACTGGCAAGAGCGTTGCTGGAGGAGTTAGGATAAGGACGATAAAGTTATGGTGTGCAGAGAGCAGACATGACAAAACATCGTCCGCATGTCGTAGTACTCGCCGGACCGAATGGGGCAGGAAAGTCTACGGCTGCCCCGGCACTCCTGCGCGGCCGACTTGGAGTCACAGAGTTTGTTAATGCCGATACCATCGCTCGTGGAGAAGGCACACGACAGGTTGTTGTAGCGGATAGAGAACTATGGTCCCGCATCAAGGAGGCTTACCATGTCTGAGGACGAATTGGATCTGATCGACCGTGCGTTTGCTGAAGGGACTCCCATTGATCAGGCGATCGAGGAAGCAGTACGAGAAGCGCTGAAGCGCCACAAGCGAGCAAGCAATCCGATTGTGGTGTGGCGGGATGGAGATATGCACTGGATCCAACCGGAAGATATTCGGTTGCCTGACGAGCCTTAATTGGTTGTTCGTTCGTGAGGAGAAACTGTCATAAATCGATGGATATCGAGAAGGAGAAAGTCCTCGTATGAAAGCTGCAGTCCTCTCGGAAGTTGGTGGCCACCTCACCCTCGAGGAGATTCCCAAGCCGTCCCCCAAGGCCGGTGAGGTGCTGATCAAAGTCGCCGCCTGCGGCGTCTGCCACACGGATCTGCACGTGATGAAGGGCGAAGTGAAGTTCCCGCTCCCCTGCGTCCTCGGGCACGAGATCTCCGGCGTCGTTGCGGAGGTCGCCCCGGATGTGAAGACCACTCGGCCGGGAGATGTAGCGGTATGCAGCTTCATCATGCCGTGTGGCGTCTGTTACTACTGCGTGCGCGGACGGGACGATCTGTGTGAAACGTTCTTTGCCCTGAACCGCCTGAAAGGGACACTCTACGACGGTGAAAGCCGTCTGCGCCGTACCGACGGTGTGTCGCTGGCGATGTACAGCATGGGGGGACTGGCCGAGTACGCCGTTGTCCCGGCGAGTGATGTATTTCCTGCTCCCACCACCGTGCCGCTGACTGATGCCTGCATTCTCGGGTGCGCGCTGATGACAGCCTATGGAGCGGTGAAGAATCAGGCTCGAGTACAACCGAGTGATACCATAGCCGTGGTAGGCGTGGGAGGTGTGGGCTCTAACGTCATCCAGATCGCCAGGGCTTTCGGCGCCGGCCAGATTATTGCCGTAGACGTGCGTGATGACAAGCTAGAGGCTGCCAAAGGATTAGGAGCGACCCATACGGTGAACGTCACCCGAGGAGATGCAGTCACTGCGGTCAACGCCCTCACAAACGGTCGTGGTGTGGACGTAGCCATCGAAGCTCTGGGACGCCCAGAGACGGTGGTGAACGCCTTTATGATGGCACGCGACGGTGGGCGGGTAGTGGTGATCGGCATCGCTCCCGGTACAACAACGGCGGGTATCGAGATCACCCGTCTGGTGCGGCGTGGCATCCAGTTGATGGGGTCCTACGGCAGTCGCGTCCGCACTGACCTGCCTGAATTGCTTGAGCTGGCGGCTCGTGGGCAGGTGAGTGTCTCTCAGCCCATTACCCGCCGGTACCGTCTCGAACAGGTCGACGAGGCCTACGCCGCATTGAATCGCGGCGAGATTATCGGGCGCGCCATTGTCACCATCTAAGCCCTAGACCGAAGAAGCTATACTTTGCGCGGCTATAAACTGCGCTTTTTGTGTCATTCTGAGCACAGCGAAGAATCTGACTCCTCGCGCCCCCTGGACCTCGAAGGCGCAACCATGGGCACCGATCGCAACTGATATCCAAAGCTGCCTGGAAAATCCTCCGCTGTAGGTAGAATTTCCTGGATCAGCCCCGCAGCGGTCGGAAGAAGGCCCGGATGTCTTCTACCAAGCGTTCTGGCTCTTCCATCGATGCAAAATGCCCGCCCGATGGCATCACGGTCCAGCGCTGGAGATTGTAGTAGCGCTCGGCCCAACGCCGCGGCATCAAGGCCACTTCCTGCAGAAACACTGCACACCCCGTCGGCGCCTCGACAACCGGTGTCCGGTTATGAGATGGTTGCCACACATTATGGGCAGCTTCGTAGTAATAGCGTGCTGAGGTGCCAAAACTTTGCGTGATCCAATAGAGCATAACCGTGTTCAGCAGATCGTCTTTGCTGAAACGCGTCTCAACGTTACCCTTACAGTCACTCCAGGTGCGGCGTTTTTCTACCAGCCAGGCGGCCAGGCCAACTGGCGAGTCGTTCAACCCGAAGGCGAGGGTTTGCGGCTTGGTCGATTGCAGCCGGAAGTAACCAGCCTCTGCCACAAAGAAATGCTGGGTCTTTTCAAACCAGCCCTGCTCATCTGGTCCATATTCGGACGCGTCGGGCAGGCCTGCGGTGAAGAAATTGAGGGGCACCATCAGATGGATATGTACGCCAATGAGATGCTCGGCGTATTTATGACCCAACTGGGCGGACAGAATCGCTCCCCAATCTCCTCCTTGAGTGGCGAATTTCTCATAGCCCAGGACCTCTCGCATGAGTTTGACCCATAGATCTGCCGTGCGCCAGTAATTGATCCCTGGAACGGTCAGAGGCGAGGAGAAGCCGTAACCAGGCAAAGAGGGGACGACCACATCAAAGGCATCAGCCGGGTTGCCACCAAACGCTGCCGGATCAGCCAATGGACGAATCACTTTATGCAAATCCCAAAACGTCCACGGCCAGCCGTGGTTCAGGATGATTGGCAGAGGGTTTGGTCCTTTGCCCGGCTCATGGATAAAGTGGATGGGAACATCCTCAATGGTCGTCTTGTAGTGGGAGAAGGTATTCATCTCCCGTTCGTGCTGGCGCCAGTCGTACCGCTCCAGCCAATATGCGACCAACTGCTTGAGGTAAGCGCCATTCGTTCCGTACTCCCAGTGATCGTTGGCAAAGTCATGTGGCCAACGGGTACGGCTCAAGCGGTCACGTAGATCTGCCAAGACTTCGTCAGGAACACTAATGGTAAAGGGTTCTTTCGTACTCATACGGGTCTCCTTGCAGAGGCACACGGAGAAGCGTCCGACAAGCACTACCTTATCATCATCATCTGCTTCTCCGCTGATTCAGTTGCTATCAACTACGCGGCGGCCGACGCCGTGCGCCTCGCCCCATCCGCTGCCGTAGGAGGTTCGACTTTGTACAACTTTTGCCCGTTCTCCCACAGGATCTTGCGCCGCACCGACTCATCACAGTCGGAGAGGCCGCCTTTGATTCGCGCGTGTACTTCCTCGCCATACAGTGAGGTCGGATGCGGAAAGTCGGTCTCAAAAAGGATGTTATCAGCCCCCACTTTATCGATCAGCCTGCGCGGCGCGGTCTGCTCGAACCAGTAGCAGGCGTAGACGTTGCGAGCGAAATACTCCGATGGCAGCAGGTCGAATTCCGGATGTTCCTCCGCCACACTGTTGCCGTGGAACTGGTAATCGAGCGCTTCGAGCACGAACGGAATCCAGCCGATGCCACTCTCTACCGAAACGAACTTAATCTGGGGATAGCGCGCCAGCACCCCGGACATTAACAGGTCGTTTAACTGGATGCCGTTGCGCAGAAAGATATCGACCGACAATTCGGTGAACGCCGCCATTTTTCCGTAAGCCGCGATCTTGTTTTGCAGCAGCCCCATCTCCATATTGCCCGACCCGATGTGGAAGCTGACCGGCAGATCCAGCTCGACCGCCACCTCCCACAGCGGATTCCAATGCGGATCGCCCAGCAGCGGCTGCCCCCAGAATTGCGGCTCCCCAGTGAACAGGATGCCCTTATGTCCCATAGCGGCGCAGCGCCGCACTTCCTTCGCTGCAGCGTGGACATCCCAGAACGGCGTCGAAGTGATGGGCAGCAACCGGCGAGAGTCGGCTGACGCCCACTCGGTCTGCCAGTCGTTATAGATCTGTACGCAGGTGAGCATCAGTTCGGGGTCATTCAGCTTTAAGAACTCTTGCGCGCCAAACCCGCCAACGTTGGGATACATGACCATCGCCCAAATACCCATTTGATCCATGTATTTCAGCCGCTCCTTGGCGTCGTATGCCCCCGGGTGCATCTCCTCGTAGGTCTTGGGTGGGTTCTTCATACTGCCCACCCCAGCGGTGGCGGTCAGCCCCGGGCTCGCTAACAGCGGGGTCCCGCCGACAATCCACGACAAGCGTCCATCATTCGTAGTTTCGATGCGTGGCACCGAGTCGCGCATCCGGGCAGGCGCGCGACTGGTCCACAGGTCTGGTGTTTCCGTGACATGGGTGTCCACGTCAATAATGGTATAACTGTTCATAGTATCCCTCCTTCAGTTGTTTTTCCGTAGTCACAGTGAATTCTGCTCGGCTTTTTGCAAAGAAGCAAGCGGCTTCAGGCTGGCAGGGCTGTCTAGCGCGTACCGAATGGTGGACGAGGGTGCTTCCGGAACGTTGGCGAAGAACTGTTGATTGGCGCTCACCCCCTGCGGGACGATGTCGTGGAGAAAGACTTCGCCCCGCGCCGCCATTGTCGCCACAAACCGCTCCCCCTTGGGGGTTAGGGTGATGAGTTTCGCTTCTGACTTTGTGCTCGTGTGTTGGCTAGTAAAAATAGAGAGACATTCCGATTGTAGCGCAAAACTTTCGACTTGACAATAAGTCTTAAAGATTATATGTCCTAAAGACACTTTCTTACAGGATAACATATATGAACGTCGCCTGGGCGCAGATGTGGATCAAAACCTTCAGTGAAAGCGCAGACAAAGTTGTGGATCTCTATGCTGATCCTTTTTTGTTCGAAGATTTGTTACTTGGCCAACACATTACTGACAAAGAAGAACTACGTCGTGCCTTCAAGGTCTTCGAGAATACCGAGCCCCCTGGCCCAGCAGGGACGAACGTCTTTGATGTACTGCGCTACACTGGCGATGCGCAGCACGGGGTGATTGAGTGGGAATGGCGTGGTCGGCATGTGGGCGAGTTTCTTGGCGTCCCGGCAGCGGGCAAAGAGACGGTCGTGCGCGGGATAACCTTCCACACTTACGAGAATGGGAAGATTGTACGCGAAGCCACCTTTTGGGATGCGGTAACGGCGCTGCAACAGCTCGGCGCGCTCAAACCCACAGTGGAGTTTTGGAAAGTGTCTGGAAAGTCGTTGTCGCCGAACGGTCCGTCAGTGTAACGGCAGTGAAAATTGGTAAGGAGACCACACGATGCACTACAATCCGCATCTGCCTGAAGTTCGAGCGAACCTCTACGCGCACTACGCCTATCTGCGCGAGCATGCGCCGGTCTATTGGATCGAATCACTCCAAGCCTGGGCCGTCAGTCGTTACGCGGATGTCGTCTACGTGCTCAAGAATCCGCACTTGTTTTCCTCCTCCGCGTTCTTCGATCACCTGCTGGGAGAATTCAATCCGGTACCGGAAATCCCGTGGATGATCACCAGCGATCCGCCGGCCCATACCCGACTGCGCAAGTTGGCGAACAAAGGATTTATGCCGAGCATGATCCGCAATCTCGC
>CAZCWX010000642.1:0-14828 GCA_964502465.1 uncultured Enterobacteriaceae bacterium
GGGCGTGGTCTGATTGGGGGTCCGTTAGGTGTAACTGTGTTGGCGTTCGGCACAGAGACGGGGGCTATATCTATGAAAGTAACGGGAAAGCTTGCACGAGAACTCTCTCTTGCGACGGATTCTATGTTTACCGCGTCAACGCTACGCGACAACGACGTGGTCGTCGCATGTGTGAGGATAAGACAGCAGCAAAAACGATGACTGGAGTGCTTGTGCAGTACCAGAAAGATGTCATTCTCCGGGATGTCAGTGAGATCCTTCTCGGTATGATTGGCGACTGGGAAACCGATTTTTCCGGGGAGGTCGGTCCAGAAACGCTTCTCGTGTCTGACCTTGGTATGGAATCGATTGATGTTGTTGGACTTATTATTGCGATCGAGGAACACTACCAGCGGCAGGATATTCCCTTTGTCGAGCTTGTCATGGTGAATGAGCGATACGTCGAAGATCTCTCGGTTCGCGAGTTGGTTGACTTTTTGTACCAGCATCTCAACCGCGCAGGGGGGAACGGTGGGACATTCAATATTGATCGGGCTTGATGGCGCGACTTTTACCGTGCTTGATGCACTCATGCAAAATGGCACGATGCCGTTTTTGCATGAACTCACAAAACGCGGAACACACGCCCCACTTCTTTCTACCCCTCACCCCTTGACTCCTCCAGCGTGGACATCGTTGATGACCGGCCGTACTCCGGGGAATCATGGTGTCTTCGATTTCATGTGGCCCTTATATCAAGGGGACCAAATGTTCATCAAGTTGATGGACTCTCGGGATATCAAATGTGAAACAGTCTGGTCCTTATTTTCGCGTCAGGGGCGTCGCGTGACGTCACTGAACTTCCCAGTCATGTTTCCCCCACGACCGGTGAATGGGTATTTGATCTCTGGTTTTGTGTCATGGCGACACCTGTCTCGCGCTGTCTATCCTCCGCAGTTTTACGAGACCCTCAAGACGATTCCGACGGTGAGTAGAAGAGAATTGGCAATGGATTTGGATCAGGAGAAGAAGTCGATACAAGGACTTTCTCCGGACGAATACGAAGAGTGGATCAAACTTCATATCCGTCGTGAGCGACAATGGTTTGAGATTGCTCGTTACCTGTTAGTCCATGACCCGTGTGATATAACGGCGGTGTTGTTCGATGGGACAGATAAGCTCCAGCATATTGCCTGGCCTCTGCTAGACCCGGCTTTGCTCCCACGGACCCCGTCGGTGTGGCAACAGACGATACGAGATCTGTGTCTCGAATATTTCCGGCATATCGATAGCTACCTTGCAACACTGGTTGAGTTGGCTGGGCCGGAAGCGCAGATCTTCATTGTTTCAGATCATGGCTTTTGCACGTCTGATGAGATTTTTTACGTGAATGTGTTTCTCGCTCAACATGGCTACCTCTACTGGGGAAGCGAAGCAAAGCAGAGTGACGGAACTGGACGTCATTTGCCGCAACGGATGAGCGGTCAGTATGGATTGATTGATTGGAAGAAGACGACGGCATATGCCCTAGCGCCGAGCAGCAATGGAATCTACATCCGAGTTGCTTACGAATCGAACCACCCCGGTATTGCGCCTGAGGAATACGAAGGGTTTCGGGCGCGTCTGGTTGACCAATTGCTCCAGTTTCGCGCTCCAGATGGCGGGCAAGTCGTCAGTCGTATTATGACTCGGGAAAACGCATTTCCTGGGACAGCAAATGAACATGCGCCAGATCTCACGCTCGTGTTGCGTGATTATGGATTCGTCTCTGTCCTGAATGCGCCGACGATCCTCATGCAACGAGCGCAGCCGGTGGGAGCGCACCATCCCCATGGGGTCTTTCTGGCGGTCGGCCCGGGAATTCGCCAGGGGTATACAGCTCCTCTCTGCTCAATCGTTGATATTGCGCCGTTGCTCGCGTACAGTCTTGGCCTTCCCATTCCTTCTGACTTTGAAGGCATGGTTCCGGTTGGAATATTTATAGAAGATTTTCTCCGTGTTCATCCTGTCACTATTGGAGAGCCAACGCGACCAGTGGCTGCATACCCTAGTGTGACACAAACTCCACTGGACCTTACTGCAGATGATGAAGCGGCAATTCTGTCGCGTCTGAAAGCACTCGGGTACGTTGAGTAGTGTGGTGTGGCCCAATGCCGGTGGCACAGGTCAATGGGGTGCGGCTGAATTATGAGCAGATAGGGAACGGTCCCGATGTGGTTATGGTTCATGGCCTCGCTACCAACCTTGCCTTTTGGTACCTGAGAAGTGCTCCGTTGTTACGTCGTGACTTTCGCGTCACGATGTATGATCTGCGCGGGCATGGTCGTAGTGAGATGCCGTCCATCGGTTACTCACCATCAGTAATGGCAGATGATCTCGAGGCGTTACTCGCTATTCTTCCGACGGAACGGATTCACCTTGTGGGGCACAGCTTCGGGGGGATTATCGCTCTTGAAGTTGCATTACGTGTTCCACACAAGCTTGCCAGCCTCACGATTGCCGATACGCGACTTGGCGTATTCCAACCGAGACTGCGGTTGAAAGACTGGCCTCACTTTGAAATGTGGAAAAAACGCTTACAGCAAGTTGGATTACCCGAACCAGATCCGGAAGGAGAGGCTGATTACCTCCTGCTCATGCACGAGCGGCTTGCTGCTCGCCCTATCCGTTCTCTAAAGAGAGCGGACACGCAACTCCCTACCGCGTTAAGAGGCGAACGTCGTATTGTGCAACAATGGCTGCGCCTGCTTGAATCAACGACAGCGAAGACCGACTTCCGAATGCCCGGTCCGAGCCGAGAGCAACTCCAACAACTCACCCCTCCAGTACTTGCGATATTTGGGGGACTGTCCCATTGTCTTCCGACTTGTGAAGGATTGCGCTTAGTGCTTGACTGCCGAACTGTTATCTTTCCAGGAGTTGGCCATTTCTTCCCACTCTCGCGACCAAGACTCTTCGCAGCTGTGCTACGGAGTTTTGTGCTGCAGAGAGAGCAGTTGGAAAATGGACATACAAGCAAGGCCCATGATGAAGCAACCAGAACGGCACCGTGAGGGTCTTAACGATGTGCCCGCCAAGCAGCCCATGATCGCTGTTCCGCTCCGAGTTCCCAACTTCACGCGAATCGCAGGGCAAGGGTTTGGTGATCCTCACAACGCCTATGCCCACACGATGGTGTGGTTTGACAATCATATTTATGTCGGGACGACGCGCGCGAATCTGTGTCTGATTAAGGCGCGCGTTCCCATTCCCCTTTCTTTTTGGCCGGTAAACTGTCCACAACAAATCTTTGATATCGACCTACGTGCTCACATTTGGCGGTACGACCCTGAAGCCGGAATGTGGACAAACGTCCACACCTCCCCCTTGATTGCCAGCCCGGATGGGCAGTATGTACCACGAGAAATCGGTTATCGTGGAATGACGGTCCACCAAGGTCCGAGTGATGAGAAACCGTGTCTCTACGTTGCCCCCTGGGCGTCAGCAAAGACCGGAGGGCAGGGGGCGAGAATTCTCCGCTCTGTTGATGGCAATGAATTTATTCCTGTGTCCCCTCCGGGGTTAGGAGATGCGACTGTTCCAACGTTTCGCTCGCTGGTGTCTTTCCGAGGACGTCTCTTTACTTCACCAGTTGCTCGTGCTGGGGCTGGACCCAATGAACCTTCTTCTGCGGTGGTATGGGTCACCACGGATCCTCTGAAGGATGAATGGCGAGCTGCCAGCGTGCCAGGATTCGGAGATATAAACAACAAAACTGTATTCGAGATGGTGGTATTTCATGATGCTCTCTACGCAGGAACCTTGAACCCAATTCGTGGCTTTCAGATCTGGAAAACTGACGCGGCTGGGGAACCTCCGTATGAGTGGAAGCCTGTGGTAATCGATGGGGCGTACCGTGGAAACCTCAATGAATGTGTAGTAGCGATGCAGGTGTTTCGGAACGCTCTGTATATTGGGAGTGGTATCCAGAACGGTGGTCATGATCGGATGTACAAGGTTGGACCTGCTGCAGCTGAGATCATTCGTATTTACCCGGATGACTCGTGGGACCTCATTGTTGGCATGCAACGCCCGACCCTCCATGGGAGAAAGTTCCCGCTCAGCGGGTTAGGTCCGGGCTTTGGCAATTTCTTTAACGGCTACATCTGGCGTATGGGGGAGCACGCAGGATGTTTGTATGCTGGCACCTTCGACTGGAGTACATTGCTGCCGTTTACCTTAGCGAATGCTGGTGATCGTCGCTTCCGTATGGAGACAGGTGGCCAACCTGACCTGGGTCTTGCCTTTGACCGGCTAGTACAGTCTGTAGGCCCGGACAATGTTGTGAGGTTTGAAGGTGGATTTGACCTTTGGTGCAGTCAGGATGGGGAGCGATGGACTCCGGTGACTACGATCGGCTTTGGTAACCCCTACAATGTCGGGGTTCGCACCATGGTCTCGACACCATATGGTTTTTTTCTTGGAACCGCGAACCCATTTGGCCCTGAGGTTGCTGTTTGGACTCCCGGCGGGTGGCGCTATATATCGAACCCAGAGGGAGGGGCGGAAGTCTGGTTAGGGAGTGCGTCATGAGTGAGTCCTCTCCGCTCGGTGCTGCCTCACCGAAGGGTCTGCGCACACATAACCTGCGTGTAGTTCTCGAGGAAAAACGGAAAGCATTCTGGGCCCAACGATTTCATCGTGCTCGTACTGGGATGGACCGTCCAGGCGAGACATCAGCAAGACCTCCTGAGCAACCTGGTAGCGGACCGGGTGGAAAGCAGTACGCACACTTGCGAGTCCTTTCCCGGTCGCGTGGTTCTGGTGCAACTGCCTACTGGATTTTCGAACCTGTCGCTCCGTCCCCGCACACAGCTCCGGTGATTGTGTTCCTCCATGGATGGGGAGGAACAAATCCCGTATTACATGGGGCTTGGATTGATCATTTGGTCATGCGAGGAAACGTTGTCGTGTTTCCAGTCTATCAAACCTCCGTGCAATCAGAAACAAAGCAAGCGCTGAAAAATACTATGCTTGCGATCCGCGACGCGTACCGCTACATGAACACTTATAAATATGTGCGATATGACTGGGATCGCTATGCAATTATTGGGCATTCTGCTGGTGGGGTACTTGCCGCTCAACTTGCAGCTCTTGCCACTCAAGCACAATTGCCGTTGCCTCGTGCTGTGATGGCTATACATCCAAGCCGGGGACAAGATATTCGGCACCCTCTTCCTCGTATTTCGCTCCGATCGATTTCATCGCTGACCCTGCTGCTTATTGCCGTTGGGCAGGACGACCAGACCGCGGGTGACCGTGAGGGGCGCGCGCTTTTTCTCCAAACACCACAAATCCCGGCGGTGAACAAAAATTTTGTTATGGTTATATCAGATTTCCACGGTACTCCTCCCCTGGTTGCCAATCATATCGCTCCTGTGGCTCCCCGCAGAGGAGCAGCACTCTTGCTCGCTCAACAAGAGACGTCATCTCCCCAATCGATAACTGACTTGCTTCGTCTCAAGGGGAATCGAGTGGATGCGCTACACTACTATGGGTATTGGAAGCTTGCTGATGCACTCTGTGATGCGGCGTTCTCCGGGAGGAATCGTGAATATGTTTTGGGCAATACTAGCCAATTGCGTTTCATGGGGATGTGGAGTGACGGGACACCCGTTAATGAACTTGAGGTTGGCTTACCGTCTGTCCGACGGAAAATAGAAAGGACCTCTTCGTAATGTGCCCTGACCCTGTATTTATTCTTGCTCCGCCGCGTTCGTTTACGTCAGTCATCTGCAGTATGCTCGGACAGCACCCGCAGATGTATGGTCTTCCTGAAGTCAACCTCTTTGTTGCTGAAACACTAGGTGAGATGTGGGGATTCTATACGCGACATCGGTTCGGACGTGATGGCTTATTACGGGCAGTCGCTCAACTTTACTCTGGAGAGCAGACAATTCAGACAATCTTGCTGGCACAACGATGGGTCCAAATACGATTCCCCTGTAATACTGGGCCCGTGTTTCAGGAGCTGGTTGAAAAAGCAAACGGTGCGATTTTGGTAGATAAGAGCCCAATCACCACTCGGCGTGCCGAGTATTTTCACCGGTTGCGACGGACTTTTCCGAAAGCACGGTTCATTCATCTACTCCGTCACCCGCGCAGTATGGGGGAGTCTGTATTAAAAACATTTGGCAATGCTATGGCGGTACGACTTGATTCGCTCGACTATAGCACTGATCCACCGACAATCGATCCCCAGAAGGCCTGGTACTCAATACATATGAACATTCTGACGTTTCTTGAGACAGTGTCATCAGAACAGAGGCTACGTATACAAGGAGAGGCTCTCTTGAGCGATCCAGACCGGTATCTTCCTGAGATTGCTGAATGGCTTGGCCTCCGTACTGATCCAGTTGCGATCGAGGAGATGAAGCACCCGGAACGATCTCCTTTTGCATGTTTTGGACCACCGAATGCTCGGTTTGGTGGCGATCCGAACTTCCTTAGAAACCCTGTCCTCAAGCGATCGAAGGGGCAGTCTCTCAGCTTAGGTGGACTCCTTCCGTGGCGTCCAGATAGAAAAGGGTTTTCACCTGAAGTAAAAGAACTTGCTCTCGAATTCGGCTATCAGTGAAAGAAAAAGATGTAGAAACGACATCATTAAAAATTGAGGCTCATGTCTAGGATTCGTGCTCAACTCTGGATTTCCGCTTTCGCGGGAATGGTCATGAGCCTATGGCCCGCCCTAGACCATGAAAACAATGCCTGACGGCCTTTTTCAAGGGAATGCCATCATCCCCGCACAGGCGGGCATCCAGAGGGGTGGAGCAGGCTGCCCTCATACATCGCACCTTATGCTGTCTATTCGACGCACAGATTTCAGACATGAGCCAAAACTAATATGGTTATGCAACACAAAAGGGTATCAACGGTCATTTGCCTTCTGCTCATTTTGTTTATTTTATGTGGCTGCGGGGCACGACGTCGTCTTGCGGCACGGGAATCTATTGGGGGATTCGATAGCCATGTAGAGAGCATTAGTCCTCCGTCCCAGACTGGTCGGCTCGCGCAAGATCCTTCTCCTTCTACTCAGCGAACACCAATACTTTGGGAGGGGGATCTCCAGCGCTCTCTTCTGGTTAATGGAGTTGAACGCTTTTACCGGATATATGTGCCGGCGGGATACTCGAGGGAACGGCCCATTCCGCTAGTCATTGTCCTCCATGGAGGTGGAGGATCAGGAGAGCAGATTGAAGCTACGTCTGGTATGAATCAGAAAGCAGATACTGCTGGTTTTCTTGTCGTCTATCCCGATGGCTCAGGACGCCGATTTTTAACTTGGAATGCAGGGGCATGTTGCGGTTATGCCCAGCGTAATAATGTGAACGATGTCAGCTTTATACGTGCACTGATCGACGACATGATGAAGGACTTTGCTATAGATCGGAGTCGGGTGTTTGTTGCTGGTATGTCCAATGGGGCTATGATGGCGTATCGGCTAGCCTGTGAGCTGTCCGAAAGGATTGCAGCAGTTGCTGTAGTTGCTGGCACTATGACAGTCACAACCTGTCATCCAACTCGGCTGGTCTCGATTCTCCACATCCATGGGACTGCTGATGACAATGTGCCATTCTCTGGCGGGATTGGGCCACGATCGATAACCCGAGTTGACTATCAATCAGTGCCGAGTTCGGTGGAGAGTTGGGTTCGTCGTAACGCAACGCGCCGTATCCCCCAAGTTACGTATCAGAGAGGAAACGTGACCTGTGAAACGTATGATGGGGGAAAAGAAAGGACTGCAGTGTCACTCTGTACAGTGGACAAAGGAGGGCACGTCTGGCCAGGAGGACGGAAAGATCCACATGCTATGCTTTCCGCAAGCGATTTCATTTGGAACTTTTTTTCCGCGCACGCGCGGAGATAAAAATTTGTCCCTCTTTTGCTCGTCCTGGAAGTGCGGAAAGATCCTGTATAATGAACGTACTGCAAAACCCTCTGTCACCGGAAGCAAAAAAAGGGAGAACTAATTATGGCTCTAGGGAAGGTCTTACGTTTGAGACCAACGGGGAGTGGGCCGGGGGCGCGGTTTAAATTGGGGAATGCGTACTTTGAGCAACAAAAGTATGCTGAGGCGCTCAACGAATTTCAAGGAGTGTTACGGCAAAATCCGAATATGGTACCTGCACACCTGCGGATTGGGGATGTTTATCTGGCAGAACAACGCCTTGATGAAGCGCTCAAAGCATATTCTCATGCGCTCCGGCTAAACCCGAACCTCCCAGCCAGCCACTTGAAGCTTGGAAATCTTTATGCTGCTCAGCACAAACCTGCAGAAGCAATTGCTGCCTATCAGCGTGCCCTCAAGCTGGAACCTCGGATGGCCGCTGCTCACTTCAAACTCGGCTCGGTCTACCTTGAGCAGCAGAAATATACTGAGGCACTAACAGCTTTCGATTCTGCCCTTGAGCTTAATCCGCAGTTGCTCTTTGCCTATCTGAAGATGGGTGATGTCTATGTGGAGCAGCAGGAATATGCTGCAGCACTCGATAAATACCGGGCAGCCTTACGCTTCGATCCGAAACTTGCACTTGCTTATGTCAAAATTGGGGACATCTATGCACAACAGGAAGAACCCGGACTTGCGCTCGCGGAGTATACAAAAGCCCTGAATATCGACCCCAATCTTTCTCTAGCCTATGTAAGAATCGGAGATAGGTATAATGAAAATGGACAATCTGAAGGGGCTCTTGCTGAGTATAAAAAAGCTCTCTCGTGCAATCCAAAGCCAGGAATAGCGTTTCTTGCAAACCTAAAACTAGGGAATACTTTGTTGAAACTGAAACGAGTATCAGAAGCTATCGTAGCCTTGAACGCAGCGATTACATACAAACGTGATGTGGCCGCTGTCTATATGAAGCTTGGGAACGCATACCTGGAGCAACAAAATTTCGTTGAAGCCTATGAAGCATATCGTGTTGCAGTTGATCTCAGACCTGACTCAGCTCAATTGCACCTCAAACTCGGAACAGCAGCATTGAAGCTTGGGGATGGCTCTGGAGCCTTGCGTTCTTTTCTTGAGGCGTTGCGGTTGGATACAGAGCTTGCCTCTGCCCACGTCAAGGTTGGCGAAGTCTATTTGCAGGAGAAACGCTACGATGAAGCAATAAATGCGTTTCAGTCAGCCTTGAACGTAAATCCGAAGCTTGCCCAAGCCCATGTTGGTATTGCTGACACTGCATTTGAGCGACAGCAGTATGACGAGTCAATGGAAGCATATCGGGCGGTAGTGCGGTATAGTCCGAGAAACGTGCACGCACACCTTCATCTTGGTGACCTTTTCTTGCGAAGAAAACAACTCCCCGAAGCTCATGCTGAATATCATGCTGTTGTCTTGCTCGATCCTGACAGTGCCTTGGGGCACCTTGGACTTGGCAAGGTATACCGTGAAGAAGGGAAGCACGAAGAGGCTATAGCAGAATTTCGCACTGCACTCGAACTGGATCCGCAACTATCAGAAGCTCGAGATGCCTTTGCATACCAGGATCGCCTCAGTACTGTAGCCTCTGGTGACACCGTATCGTAATAAAGAATGACGAATACAAAATAGGTAATTTTTTCTGGCAGTAGAGTGGTTTCTGACTGTAGCAAGGTTGATGACAGAGATGGACGTTTCAACTCCTCCCTGTCTAAGGTCTCACTCCTAGCAGTATCCTGTGGTGTGCCGATGAAGCAACGGGGTGAGCCCTCATCTTACTAACTCCATAATACCTCTGGTTTATTCAGTGGCTAGTGTAGTGGCAAAAAGGAAGGGGTTCGATCAAAAAACAGACGTCGGTGCCGTATATGACGAACCTATGCCTTCTGCTTTTCCTGCGCTCCGTGCCGACCTAGAAATTCTGCCCAGCCCGACAAGGAGCGGACCTACCAATGGGTTCCTCATTAAAGATCCTCTCTCCCAACAAGTCTTTGAAATGGAGAAAGAGGAGTATTTTCTCTGTCAGCAACTCGATGGTCAGACATCACTTGATACTATTCATACCCGTTTTGAAAATCACTTTGCGATCTCTGTTTCCTATGCAGAGATAGAGGCGTTTGTTCGTCAACTCGATTTTCAAGGGCTCCTCGAAAATACCGTAACAGAGGGGATGTTTCACTATCGGGAAGCTGAAGAACAGTTGATCCCGATACGGCAATACCCCCTTTTTAACCCTCATCGGTTACTCTCTTGGTTGAGCATTCGTCTGTGGTGGTGGTTCACGCGACCTTTCGTGATTGCGACCTCCACGCTTATTGCAATAGGGGTCTGGCTGTTGATCTCGCGTTGGAGTGACCTGACCAATATCCTGCATATAATGTGGCAGCCGACGCATTGGCCTCTCCTGATCATCGTTGGCATCCTGTGTGTACAAGTCTCTCATGAACTGGTCCATGGGCTGGTGAGTACCCACTATGGAGGACATGTGACAGAGGCTGGCTGCATGACGTTTTATTATGTGATTCCCAAGTTCTATGTGAGCCGCCGTCAGACTATAGCGCTCCCGACTCGAGAAAAAGCGAAGCTGTACTGGGTCTTTTTTGCTGGTCTCTATTGTCAGTTCCTGCTTGCGTCGATCGGTATTATTGGTGTGTTACTTGCCGCACCACATAGTTATGCCCATTTTTTCTTTGGGGCGCTCTGGAGCACGGCAGCTATGGGGGCAGTGCATAATGGTAACATCGCGCATCGGCGAGATGCCCACTTTCTTCTTGCCATGTGGCTCGGGATTGTGGAGATGCGCAAACGAACCATTGAGGTATTAATGAACTGGATATTGAGACGGCCAGAACCAGAACCTCTTACCCCCAGAGAGCGTTTTGGGTTTCGCCTATTTGGATTGTTGACGATCGCTTACTATTTCTTTCATGCAAACGTGATGATATGGACGTTTGGTGAAGAGGTGACGCGCTCTTTTCAAGGGACAGGCCTGTTCTTGTGGGCTGGAGTATTGCTATTCATCGCTCATCGGCCTCTTCTTCGATACCTACGTGCCCCAGTTCACTGGCTTACCGCTAGTAAGGCTAACAATTTTACCCGCCGACTCACTCGAGTTGTGTGGCTCGCTATTGTTATCGGTATTTTACTCCTACCGTATCCCTATGAAACAGGAGGAGTATTTAAGGTCCTTCCTTTAAAACAGACTCAAATACACGCTGAGGTTGAAGGAAGGATTCTAGAAGTTTTTGTCAAAGAAAATCATTGGGTACAACCAGGACAACCGCTTGCCGAGATCGAGCCACGCGAGTACGAGAAGAACCTGAAAACGACACAAGAGCAGCTTGCGGTAGCAGAAGCTCAACTCCGCCTGCTTCAAGCAGGA
The DNA here is from genome assembly GCA_964502465.1 of uncultured Enterobacteriaceae bacterium. GTDB lineage: Bacteria > Desulfobacterota > Binatia > Bin18 > Bin18 > CAZCWX01. The sequence continues at coordinate 11,319 of CAZCWX010000642.1, forward strand.
CCAAAGCCAGAAGAGGTGCAAAAAGCTGAACAAGAAGTAAAAAAAGCAGAACAAGATGTGCGGGAAGCAGAGGTCAGGCTCGGTTTTAGCCACAGTAAAGCCGAGCGATATGCAGCTCTGTATAAGGAAGAGGCGGTATCCCAACAAGACTACGAAAATGCGGTGCGAGAGCGCGATGTCAATAGAGAAGAGCTCGGAGCGAGGAAAAAAACACTCGATGTGGCAAAAGCACACCTCGCACTCGTCAAAAGCGGCTCTCGTCCGGAGGAAATAGAGGCAAAAGAGGCTGAGATTCGACGGTTACAGACCCTTGTCGCTGATTATGAAGAAGAGCTTCGTCTAACGGTAATCACCAGTCCAGTCGAAGGGCAGATCATTACCCCTTACATCGATCAGAAGAGTGGGCAGTATCTGGAAAAAGGAGACCTGTTTGGGATAGTGGTCGACTCTCGCTCTGTTCAGATTGAGGTGCTGGTTCCAGAAGAAGAGTCGCCCCAGGTCCAGCAAGGGGCGAGATTGAGAGTTGTTGCGTGGGCATTTCCTGATAAGACTTTTATGGGGACAGTGATGTCCGTTGCTCCAATAGCCCAGAAAACAGATGGGGGAATCACGACGGTTCGCGTTCTCGCAGAGATTCCTAATGCCGATAACTTACTGAAAGCAGATATGACAGGGTACGCAAAATCGAGCACTGAAGGAAAGCCAGTTTGGGATGTGTTGCTGCGACGCATCATCCGCTGGTTCCAAGTAGAATTTTGGTACTGGCTACCATAATGCAGATTGCTTTAACGCTTTATGGGAATAGCTTTTCGCTGCGAGGCCCTGAGTGTGTTATAATTGCTGAGGTGAACACGAAGAAGGCCGTTACAACGAAAAGGAAAGATTATACCCCGATTCCACGGATAAGACATGAGTAAAATCAATTGCGCGCAATATTCATCGGCTTTCTCATGATTTTTGCCGAGGGAGAGCTTTCCCCCATTGGGTGGAAGTGCGCAGTCACGAGAAAGCCCTCGTTATTGGTCGAAACCGCATTTTTTCACTCTCTTATCCGCGGATTTAGGATTATACCTTAACTGAACGAATAAGCCGGGGGATCCAAGTGTCCAGTGCTGTGCTTATTCATATGGAGGAGGGGCGTATGTTGAAGATTGGACAAGGGATCAGAAGGGCTCTAATAGCGCTTGTCGCCAGCCTGACTGTATTATTATTCTGGAAAGCTGCCCAAGCTCAGGAATGTAATCAAGAGACAGGTCTTCCGCCTGGTCAAGAAATCCTGGGGCCACATGGCGAGCAGTTTTTCCCGCAAAACACAAACTGTCCCGATGAAATTGTCGCCCCTCAGTGTGAAGGTGGCACCATCCTTCGATATGTAGACCCTGCAGATCCTAATCGTCTAGTACGGTATGCATGCGTCGCCTCTGCCCAAAGAGGTGAAACCTTACCCTTGATAGTTTTTTTTCATGGGTCCCGTATCCAAACAGTTGATGAAGAGTTTTCGGGTTTCGAGGGAAAACCTCCTCGGACAGATCTTTTAGCCCGAGTAAAGTCTGCTTCGCTCGCTCCCAGAAAGCTCGGGTACATTTTGCTGATGCCTCAAGGTCGCTGTATTACTGCTCCTGAGCCACCAGTCGCTGACGGAGATGGGATGCATTTCGACGAATGGTATAAAGATGCAGAGAACAATCTCGATATCCGTGCGACTTTGGCATTCATTCAGCAGTTGATTGATCGAACTACACTTGACGACCAGGGGAATTTGGTTCCTTTGCCGAATACAATAACCACTATTGATACCCAAAGAATCTATTTAATGGGAAGTTCAAACGGAGCCTTTTTTGCGCACCTGATGGGTTTGATGTTTTCTGATCAAATTGCTGCAGTTGCGACTCATGCAGGGGCTGATCCGTTTGCGCGCGGCCCATGTCCTGTTCCCTATCCGCCAGCTTCTCGGCGAATTCCTGTGATGGTGGTGCATGCAACGTGTGATCCTATTGTCCTCTGTGATTGCAATGACTGCGACACTACTGAAGCGACAGTCGCACAGTGGTTCGAGGCATTGGCAGAGAACGGTTGGTCTAGTCGAATCTTGAATAATCTTATTACCAATACCCGTGCGACCAGGCGTGTCGGCCGCTGTCAATTTACGGATATAGATAGACAACGACTATGTCCTGAAGCGGCTCACAAGACTTACCCGAACGCACTATTGCCTACGATGTTTCGGTTTCTCAAGAAATATTCGTTACCGCAATGATGGTGTGCATAGGAAGCTAATTGAAGATACCTCTAGACCGAAAAAGCCTTCGTCTTATTTTTCTTCTTCAGGTTTCTCTGAAGCGTGTGTTGTGATTTAAAAACCTTCCAGTTGCGCGAGCCGCTCGCGGTGATAGGTGGCATCGCCAAAGGCGAATTCATTCCACTTCGCACGCTTGAACCAAAAGTGCATGTCGTGCTCCCAGGTGAAACCAATGCCACCGTGCATTTGTACCGCCCGGTTCGTGGTACGGGAGTACACATCAGACAACCGGGCTTTCGCCAGCGCTGCAGCCCGGGAGACCTCGCGCGGACGGGTATCAAAAGCATGGGCGGCATACCAGACCAGAGCACGGGCAGGTTCGATCTCGCTCGCCATTTCTGCAGCCAGGTGTTTCAGCGCCTGGAACGAGGCGATGGGCCGGTTGAATTGTGTGCGCACCTTCGTGTACTCAACGGCCATCTCTAGTGCCTTCTGCGCACCACCGAGGCTGTCTGCTGCCAGCGCGACACAGGCGGCGTCGATCAGGCGAGCGAGGATTTTCCAACCGTGTCCTTCGCTTCCCACCAGGGCGGTCTTTGGGACGACTGTGTTCTTGAACTCGACCTCATACACACGCCGGGTCAAATCGAAAATGTCGAGCGGTTTGAGCGTGAGGCCAGGGGTTTCTCGTTCTACCAGGAGCAGGGTGATTCCTTCCTCACCATGACCGCTGGTGCGTGTGGCCACGAGCCATACGTCTGCCACTGTCGCGAAAGGCACGAACATTTTGCTGCCCGAGAGCGTGTAAGCGTCACGGCTTTTCTTGGCTTTGAGGGTGATCCCATCTGCATCAAGGCGATCGGCGGCTTCCAAAAACGCCAAGGTGCCGACTGCTTCTCCAGAAGCGAGCCGCGGGAGCCAGGCTTCCTTCTGGGCTGTGGTGCCACCCTGCACCAGCGCCAGGGTGAGCAACACAGACGAGAACAGAAATGGCCCAGGGACAACTGCACGTCCCATTTCCTCCAGCAACACAGCCATGTCGAGCATACCCAAGCCGAGGCCACCGTGGCTCTCTGGAATTAATAACCCGGTCCAACCTTGTTCGGCCATCTTGCGATGTAACTCACGCGAGAACCCGTCCTTGTTTGTTAACAGCTCTCGTACAAACGTCGATGGACACTCTTGGGTGAGAAATTCCCGTGCCGATCGTTGTAACATTTCTTGTTCTTCTGACAAGCCAAAATCCATGCCTCTGTATCCTCCCCTTGCTG
>CAZCWX010000643.1:0-10672 GCA_964502465.1 uncultured Enterobacteriaceae bacterium
GCCGCGCCAGCGGCGAAGTCGAAGAGCACGCTGGGCACGAGTCTGCTGGTCTTCGACTTCGCTGCGCTCCGCTCAGGCCGAACGGAGACGGAATCAACCGCGAGTGAGGAAGTGTACGAATCTCGTGTGGTTCGATTTAGCTTAATGCGTTCCTGAAGAGCTTTTTCAGACACACTTTGGGTCTATGCCGTGTTTGTCAGGAAATGCCAAGACCCACCGGTGAGAAAGCTGCGAGCTTGGGCCTGTAACACGGCAATGAAATCGATTGCGTGCACGTAGGTTTCATACTCCGACTGCTCTTCCGGAGAGAGTGCGCCTTCCGTACATTTGTCCGCAAGCTCGTTGAGACGAGCTTGCACGGTTGGGTCAGCCTGGAGATTCACTAGTGCCTTCGCTGCCTCTGGGGTCAGGCAACGTCCAACAGGTTCAAGGAACCGGGCGAGAATGGTCGAGCTGTGACCAGATAATTGATCCATACAAGATCCTTAACTTTCCGCTCTTATACCACAGATGTTAGGGATGGTCGAAAGAGAGGGAAATGCTTATATTGTAAGAACCGCAACGCCAGACGGGAGGCAGCCTTTTATGAGCACCGTATCTTCATCCATTCATTCTGAGCCATGCCTATATGACGAAGACTTCTACGCATGGACAATCACGACTGCTGAACTTTTACGGCAACGGCGATTCTCAGAGATCGACATTGCCCACCTCGCAGAGGAGTTGGAAGATATGGGGAAACGCGAGCATCGGGCGTTAGAGAGTCATATCCGGAACGTCACTTTGCATCTGCTCAAGTGGCGCTACCAGCCTGAGAAGCGTGGCACTTCCTGGCGGCAATCTATACGCAATGGGCGGATTGAAATCCAGAAGCTTCTGCGTGACAGCCCGAGTCTGGCGAGCCAGATGCCCCAGATACTCGAAGAGGAATATCCAGCTGCCCGCGCTGATGCGAGCGACGAGACAGGATTGACTGAGGACACTTTCCCGGCTCACTGTCCATTTACCGCGGAACAGGTGCTCAATGTAGGGTTTTGGCCAGAACAGAGCAGTGTCAGGTGACAATTATTCGTCATGGGGAAAGAGCATCGTGCGCACAGCGCACGCTACATGAACTTCACTGCGTTCAGCATGACACTCTTGTGTTCTCATCATCCTGAGCGCGGCGAAGAATCTCAATACTCAGACAATCGGCGTTCCTACAGACCGCACCGGTAGCGACTGCCGATGTGATCGGCGACGAGCCGAGACTGCCCCTTGCCGAAGAAATGTTCCCGCAGTGTGGTGCCTTCGTAGGCTGTCCGCATGCGCCCTCGCCGCTGTAGCTCTGGTACCACCAAATCGACAAAGTCGCTGTGACTGCCCGGTTGTTCAATCGGTACGAGGTTGAACCCGTCCACGCCACCGTCATCGACCCAGCGTTCTAGTTCATCTGCAACCTGGCACGGATTGCCAATGATGACCACTGCCGTCCCTGCCAGCTTCATGGCTTCTCCTACTTCTGTTAGCGTCCACACCCGCGTTGGATCGAGCCTGGCAAACCAGCGGGCGACGTTCTGGATTCCTTCTGACCGGGAATTGGCAAGAGGCTCATTATCTTTGAGCTGGGCAAGATCAACGCCTGTCCAGCCGCCATACAACGCAAATGACCCTTCTGGCGTCGCATACTCGCGCAACTGCTGCTCCTTTATCCGTGCTGCGTGTTCCGTCTCTGCGACGATTACTGCGACTTCTGTCAGCAGCTTCACATGTCGAGGATTGCGTCCTTGGGCTGCGACCACCTCACGAATCCGTGCCGTGTGAACCTTGGCTGTCTGAACATTGGGATAGCTGACAAACAGCGCCTCTCCATGCCGCGCGCCAAATTGCGTGCCGCGCTTCGATTGGCCTGCCTGGAGTAGGAGGGGTGTCCGTTGTGGTGACGGCTCACACATGTGTGGTCCCTCGACGGCAAAATATTTCCCCTGATGATTGATCGCGTGTACTTTCGCTGGTTCTATATACACGTTGTGTGCCGTGTCTCGCACGATGGCGTCTTCTTCCCAACTCCCCTCCCATAATTTGTACACCACCTCCAGATATTCTTCCGCCCGGTCATAGCGTTGATCATGCGGTAACATCTGGCCCATGCCATTCTTGTATCCACTAGGAAGATACGAAGTGACGATGTTCCAGCCGATCCGCCCATTGGTGAAATGATCGAGCGATGAGAACAGTTTGGCCGTGTGGTAGGGGGGATAGTAGGCAGTACTATAGGTGGCGATAAAACCCAGCGCGCGTGTGGCCTGCGCCAGCACGGGAATCAGCACAGTCGGGTCATTGCCAGGAAACTGCACAGCATGACGGATGCCCGCATCAGGTTTTCCCTGGTATACATCGTAGACGCCATGCACATCGGCGAAAAAGAGCGAATCAAAACACCCACGCTCCAGGGTCCGCGCGATCTCCACCCAGAAACGTAAGTCCTTGTAGCCAAGCGGGGTCCGCTCACGCGGATTGCGCCACTGCCCAAACGATTGCAGGCCGACCGAACACTGTGTGAAGGCGTTCAAGTGGATTGACATAACAGGCTCTTCCTTTGACTTCTGCTTTGCCGAAGAAGTGTGGTTCCCTTTATATCGTGTCGCTTGTCCTTAATCACCTGCCGCCGCTCTGGTCGTACTCTGGTATTCCTGCTATCCGGTTGGGTAACGGCAGCTTGACTTTGTTTGTACGGAATAAAGGGAGGGTTTATGGACGTGCGTCAACTCGGTGTCCTCGGTTTTCTTGATGCGTTCACCGGGGCGGAAACCGGCCAGTTCGCTCGTAAAATTGAACGCTTAGGTTACAGCGTATTGTGGGTGCCTGAAATCATGGGACGTGAGATCTTTTCGCTGTCATCGTACCTGCTGAGCCAGACGGAACGATTAGCCGTTGGCACCGGCGTTGCCATTGTTTTCTCATACGAACCCATTGTGATGGCGAGCGTCACCAGAACCTTGGGTGAACTCTTTGACGATCGTTTTATTCTCGGTCTCGGTGTGAGTAACAAGAATGCCAATGCCAGGCGTGGGATTGGCTACGAAAAGCCGGTCAGCTTTATGCGCGCCTACCTGGCGAATATGCAAACAGCACCCTACGGCGCGCCGCTGCCGCAACACACCCCACCGATCGTGCTTGCCGGTATGATGCCGAAGATGTTGCAGCTAGCTGCGACAGAAACACAGGGAACTCTAACTTATTTTACTACTACAGAACAAGTGGCGCGGATTCGCGAGACGCTCGGTCCACACTCGTGGCTCTGCGCGATCCAGACAGTGTTATTGGAAACCGATGCCGCCAAAGCCCGTGCCCTGGCTCGGAGTTATATGAAAACCTATTTGGCAATCGACCATTATGTGTACCGATTGAGAAACCTGGGGTACAGTGACGACGATTTCGCCAATGGCGGAAGCGACCGCTTGGTCGATGCGATTGTGGCGTGGGGCAACGAAGAGAAGCTCCAGGAACGAATCGCTGCCCAGTTCAACGCTGGGGCAACGCATGTCTGTATTCTGCCGTTGAATCCCAGCGGCAAAGCGCACCCTGATGAACGGGTGATAGAAGCCCTTGCACCACGATCGGGCATGTGAGGCTCAGCGGATGCACTTACTCCTATGCCGCAAAACGATCGAGATGGTGGTCGGCATCACCGAAAGTTTGCGCAATCGTGGTGAGACGCCGGAAGGTGTGACTGACTTTCAGCTCTTCGCTCATGCCCATACCACCATGGAGCTGCACAGCTTCCTGGCTGATATGTCGGCAAGCGTCCGCAATCTTGATCTTCGCGGCTGAGACAGTGCGTCTGCGTTCAACGGCATCGGCACTATCAACCTTCACACACGCCAGGCAAGCCATAGATTTCGCCTGTTCGTAGCTGATCATCATGTCGACCATACGGTGCTGCAGGACCTGAAAGGTGCCAATCGGTACACCGAACTGTTTGCGTGTCTTGAGATACTCTAGCGTCGCCTCGTTCGCGTACTTCATCGCCCCGACCGCTTCCGTGCACAGCAGTGCTGTCGCGTAATCGACCACTTCCTCTATGAGCGGCAGTGCTGCCCCTTGCTTGCCGATGAGCGCGCTGGCAGGAATGGTCGTGTCCGAGAAGCGGATATCCGCCGCCCGCAGGTTATCTACTGTGCGATAGGTGTTGAGCGTCACACCCGGCGTATTGCGGTCTACCAGAAACAGGCTGATGCCTGGTGTATCCGTATCGTCACCCGCAGTCCGTGTCGACACGATGAACTTGTCTGCGCACGGGCCATGGACGACCATGCACTTCTCGCCATTGATGAGGTATCCTTCCCCCGACTTCTTTGCGCGCACTGCCACATGGGCCAGGTTATAACGCGCACCCCGCTCGAGCTGAGCGAAGGCGAGCTTGAGCTTCCCTGCAACCAGTGCAGGCAGCAGTGTTTTCTTCTGCGCCTCAGTTCCGCCACGGGCAACGCACTGACCACCCAATCCCACGGTTGCCAGATATGGCTCAACCACGAGCCCTTCGCCGATCGCCTCCATGATCGGCATGAGATCGACCGCATTGCCGCCGAAGCCGCCGTATTCACTCGCAAAGGGCAATCCCAAAAGGCCCATCTCAGCGAGGGTGGCCCAGGCCTGTTCGCTATACCCTGCGGTAGACTGAATGATCGCTTGCCGTGCTTCGAAGGTGTAATCTTTAGCGATAAACTGCTTGATGCTATTGGCCAGGAGCTGCTGCTCTTCGGTGTAATCAAAGTTCACTGTGTGTTCCCCCGTCTCTATCTCTCTCTCCCGCTGTCTACAAACCGAGGCTCATCTTGGCGATGATATTGCGTTGAATCTCGTTCGATCCTGCGTAGATCGTGGTTTTGCGATAGTTGCAGTAGCGCGGTATGAGGGTCGCCGCAAACTGATCGAATTCCGTCGCGTCGATGGGCTTGAACGGTTGCGCTAATGGCCCCATCACTTCCACCATCAACTCAGTCAGCGCCTGCTGGATCTCGGTGCCCTTGATTTTTAGGAGCGATACCTCGGCCCCGGGTGCCCGTCCGCCACGCAACTGGTCGAGAAAGCGGAGATTGGTGATTTCCAGCGCCATCAGCTCAACTTCCAGGCGCGAGAGCCGGTCACGGAAGCGGGGATCATCGATGAGCGGCTTGCCATCTTTCCTCTGTTGCGAGGCCAGTTCTTTCAAATAGGTCAACTCTCGCTTGGAAACGCCAATGCGGCCAGTATTCATCCGCTCATAGCCGAGTAAGTACTTTGCCACCGTCCAGCCATCGCCTTCCTGATGAACAAGGTTCTCGGCTGGCACTTTCACATCATCGAAGAACACCTCGTTGACCTCGTGGCTGCCGTCCATGAGGATCAGGGGTCGTATGGTAATGCCAGGTGTTTTCATATCCATCAAGAGGAACGAAATGCCTTGTTGCTTCTTCCCAGTATTCGAGTCGGTGCGCACCAGGCAGAAAATCCAATCGGCAAACTGTGCCATGGTTGTCCAGATCTTCTGGCCGTTCACGAGGTAGGAATCGCCCTCACGGACCGCGCTGGTTTTCAGCGACGCGAGGTCTGAACCCGAGCCAGGCTCGGAATAGCCCTGGCACCAGAAGTCATCACCGTTGTAGATACGCGGCAGAAAGCGTTGCTGCTGCTCCTCGGTGCCGAACTGCAGCAACACCGGCGCACACATCTTGAGCCCAAAAGGAATTAACGGTGGGCAGCCGGCGAAACCGCATTCCTCCTCGAAGATATACCGCTGCACCACCGTCCAGTCTTTGCCGCCCCACTCGATTGGCCATTCTGGTGCGATCCAGCCTTTCTGGGCCAAGATCTTATGCCAGCGGATGAGATCGTCTTTCCCCAGCTCTTCGTAGTGAGAGACCTTCTTGCCCAGGTCGTCGGGAAGGTGTGCCTGCAACCACGCGCGCACTTCGTCACGAAACGCGAGTTCTTCGGGAGAATAATTTAGGTCCATAACGACTCCTCAATAGATTTGCGGATCGGGAAAAGTGAGCCTGATGCCCTCAACTGCCCCAATCGGTGAAGCTCACAATCCCTGTGCTTTGTAGCCCATATGGAAGCATGGAGTAGGGTGTAGAACAACTCCACTTCCAGTAGATTTGAGAAAGAGCAGGAAATATCAATGCCCAATGACATATTCAGGTCCGGAATTTTGCGCCGCGTCATCCAGACTTGCTCTGGGGAACATCGAAGAGCCGCTCGCCGTTGCACCAGCGCTGGACGACATCTGGGATATCCAGCGCACGGGCGAGAGCGCGAGTGAGATCGTATGCAGCTCCATCCAATCCCGCGTGTGAGGCGCTATCGCTCAAACCGTTGAGGACAGCATTGCCCATGACGAAGGCATAGGCGTCAACCGGGACCTGGTTTGTAGACTGGCCGTGGCCGTAAGCTTGCTCACAGGCTTCGAGGCGTATCGAGTTCCAGCTCCGACATTTGAGGGGACGTGCCATATAGGCCATACAGTGATTGTCTTGCAAGAGTGCGCACGGTAGCAGCGTCTTCGTTTGGGGTGTGGAAGAGGGGGCCGTCTGCTGTTGGAGGCGGTCAGCTAATCGCTGCCGCAAGGCTGTTAGCTCCTCGGGCGAGCAATGGGTACGCAGCCAGGTGGCCAGATGCACGACCTCGGCTGCAGTTACGATCACTGTAGGCAGATAGCAACAAAAAGCACACCCTGCCCGGCAGGCTCGCTGGTCCCGTTGAGGGGAATGATCAATTATTGTGTCGGCCCATCCATGCGCATTATTAACCACGGCGGAAGCCGCTTCGGCGCTTGCTCCTGTTCGTAGCATCGCCGTGGCGTCATGATATGCGGCCGCGTACACTTGTAACTCTTTCCCCGCAGCCGGAGGCAGGCCCTGTGCCACGAGAGCGGCGATGATTTGTTGTATTTTCTCTGGCGAGGTGGCTTGTTGCAACTCGGCTTTGAGAGCCGTAATGGCTTGGGGTGTTACGGAGAAGTTCCGTTCCGGCACTGGTGATTTGCGTGTTGTTTTTTCCTGGCGGCGTCGCTCGGCCCGGTTCATCCGTTCCTCCTGTCAGCCCCGACGGTTTTACCGTCGATCTGGACCAGATAGACCCCGTTGGTCTTGACGTCAAGAAACCCGTCGAGCCTCCGCGAGTGACGGAGAAAAAAATCTCAAGCATATTCTTCACCTTTACAGCAGATCTGCCTCCTTTTCCTGAATCTCACGCAAAGAGGGGACCTACAAATTTTCTCACTCTGACCGATCTTCTTAGGAAGGAGCCTCGCACGGTTGCATCTGCAGGAATACGACGCGCTGTGCCCAGACTGAGCAACAAGAGGGGTGTATGAGTCTGTTTGTTTCTCCAAGAACGCCGTACAGAACCGGCACTAGAACAGGACAAATCTGGCAGTATGTGATCGGAGGAGCGCTGTGCGGTTTCACCTTCCCTTTCATCACCTGGATTTGGGATTTGCAGCAGCAGAGTTTGCCCTGGACGTGGGCGAGTCTGGCGGCCATCCACCACACCAACTTCCTCCATGGGATTATCGACGCAGTACCACTTGTTTTCGCCTTTTGCGCTTCGTGGGTAGCCGTGAAGATAAAGACGATCAACAGAGAACGTGATTTGACTGAAGCGGCGTTGCGTCAGAGTGATGCACGATACTATCGTATGGCAGCCAATGTTCCGGGTATGATTTTTCAATTTCTCCTACGCCCGGATGGCTCAGTGACTTTTCCCTATATCAGCCCCGGTTGTCGTGAACTCTTCGAGATGGAACCGGAAGAAATTCAGCACAACTCCGCCCTTCTGATGGATCTCGTCCACCCTGAAGACCGCCTCACCCACCGTCAATCAATAGTAGCTTCTGCCCAGACTTTGTCGCCCTGGCAATGGGAAGGGCGTTTCCTCGCCAAGGACACGATTAAGTGGGTGCAAGGTGCCTCCCGTCCAGAACTACAGGCCGATGGCTCTATCCTGTGGGATGGGTTGTTGATGGACATCACCGTACGTAAGCAGGCAGAGAAAAAACTGAAGACTGAGAGAGACTATACGAGCCAAATCATTCAGGGAACCCCCGCACTGGTCTGTGGTATCGCTCCTGATGGGACAACGACCTTTATCAATCTCGCTGTGGAAAAAGTCACTGGCTATACCTCAGCAGAATTCATTGGCAAGAATTGGTGGCAGACTCTCTATCCGGGAGAAGAATACCAGCAAGTCGAGCACCTCTTCCGCCAATTTGAGAAGGGAGCAGTGCGCGACTACGAGATGATACTAACGACGAAAGCAGGAGAAAAACGCACGGTTGCCTGGAACTCTCTCAATCGATTCGATGAGCACGGAGTTCTGCTTGAAGTCATAGGGTTTGGTAATGACATCACTGAGCGCGAGCGGATAGAGGCGGAGATGAAGCAAGCGAAGGAGGCAGCTGAAGCTGCCAGCCTCGCTAAATCTGAGTTCCTCGCCAACATGAGCCATGAGATCCGTACTCCTATGAACGGGGTGATCGGTATGACAGGCTTATTGCTCGACACCGACCTGACCCTTGAACAACGCGATTACGCTGAGACGGTGCGTGACTCTGCCGAAGCCCTTCTCACTATCATCAACGACATCTTGGACTTCTCTAAGGTTGAAGCCGGCAAACTGAACCTCGAGGTCACCGATTTTGATCTTCGGATTACCATTGAAGAAGCAGTTGAACTCTTTTCCAGACAAACCGCTCAAAAGGGGTTGGAGCTGATTTGCCTCATTCACGCTGACGTGCCCTCGGCCGTGCGTGGTGACCCCGGGCGCCTGCGCCAAATTTTGATCAACTTGTTGGGTAATGCTGTCAAATTCACCCATCAAGGCGAGGTGATCGTTGAAGTCCGGAATCTAACGGGTAGAGACTGGGGACGAGAGGCTCGTTTCTCCTCTCCTTCCAGTCTCCAGTCTCCAGCTGCAAACCTCCTGCATTTTGCCGTACGTGATACCGGTATCGGTCTTCCTCCAGAACGGCGCAATCATCTCTTTCAGTCCTTCTCTCAGGTGGATGCCTCGACCACTCGCAAGTATGGGGGGACGGGGTTGGGGCTAGCAATCTGCAAAAAGCTGACAGAATTAATGGGGGGCGAAATCGGAGTGGAGAGTGAGCCGGGCAAAGGGAGCACTTTCTGGTTCACTGTCCGAGTAGAGAAACAGCCGCAAGACACTTCCACTGTCAATACTCCTCGTATTGATCTGCAAGGGCTACATGCTCTTATCGTTGACGACAACAGCACGAACCGCACAATCCTGCACCATCAGCTTGCCTCTTTGGGCATTGTTGCCGAGAGTGCTTCCGACGGCCCGCAAGCGCTGCAAATGCTCTACAAGGCTACAGCACAAGGTAGACGATATGATTTGGCACTGTTAGATTTTCAGATGCCAATAATGGACGGCCTGGAATTGGCTCGTACGATCAAAGCAAATCCTATCTTAGCCAACATGAAGTTGGTGCTTCTCACCTCCGTAGGACAAAATGGCGATGGCCAACTGGCTCGCAAGGCCGGTGTTGACGTCTACCTCACCAAGCCCGTGCGTCAGTCTCACCTCTTTGGCTGTCTCGCGAGAGTAATGGCTTCTTCTTTCCAGACCGAGCCTGTTCCCGTTTCTTCTGTTATCCGCCGTACCACAGCGCAAGCAACTCCCCGGAGCCGCCTCCCTATTCTGGTGGCCGAAGATAATCCGGTTAATCAGAAACTAGCCGTGCGATTGCTCGAAAAATTCGGCTACCGCGCCGATATCGTCGCAAATGGATTGGAAACGCTGGAAGCGCTATCGCGTATCTCCTATGCCGCCATTCTCATGGACTGCCAAATGCCAGAGATGGATGGCTTTGCCGCTACCCGCGAGATTCGCCGACGCGAATCTCAGTGGTCAGTGGTCAGTGGTCAGTTGCCAGTAAGGCAAGAGATACTTTCTGAGTCCTCACTGACAACTGGGAACTGGTCACTGGCAGCTCGTCACATTCCCATCATTGCTATGACCGCGAATGCCATGAATGGGGATCGGGAGCGTTGTCTGGAAGCCGGTATGGATGACTATATCACTAAACCTATTAAACTGGACACGCTCAAAGCTGTCCTGGAACGCTGGGTCGCTCGGTAGGTCCCCACTTCTCGGGAAGTGGCGTGAATGCGATGTCATCAACGACATCGCGTCATCAGCGTGATTCCCTTCGTCTTATTGGCCATTACGCCTGTCGGCCTTTTTTCACCTAGCGCCTTTCAGGGTGAATACCCTATGAGGTATTTACATCAACCTCTTGCCGGTTGGCATTCGCTCTGTAATAAAGAAATGGTTGAAGGTAACGGATCGCTGTGACTAGCGAAACGGAAGGGAAGCAACAGCAGTGCTTACCCTTTCTCTGTGACGCCTGCTGAGAAGAAGGAGGATCAATGCACTACGATCTTATTATTCGCAACGGCACGGTTATCGATGGCTCGGGTCTACCCCGCTTTCGGGCGGATGTGGGAGTCGTGCACGGCAAGGTAGCCACCATTGGCAAGATCCGCGACCGCGCCAAGGAAGTTATTGATGCCGACGGCCACATTGTGGCGCCCGGGTTTATCGATGCCCATACCCATATGGACGCCCAGGTCTTCTGGGATCCCCTGGGGACCTGCTCCTGCTGGCACGGCATCACCAGCGTGGT
>CAZCWX010000644.1:0-13387 GCA_964502465.1 uncultured Enterobacteriaceae bacterium
CGGTCGTGTCCACAAACCACAGCGTGCGGGCCGCCGCCAGGACCAACCGCAACGTATTGGCCCCCCCCACCCGCTCGCGGTTGCGGCAGTGGTCTTAGCCGAATCCGGCAAAAGCATTGCTATCCCGGATGGGGATTTCCACCGCCCAGCGCTCGCGATACTGCGCCAGGATTGTTGCTAAACTCAACGTGAGGTCGGTGGTGAAAACGGCCTCCACCGGGGGCAGCGGCTTGCGCTGGCCGGGCTTTCTGGCGCGAAGCTGCCGCGAACGACGCACCACGACCAGCCGGAGCAGCCGCCCCGGCAGCACGGGATGCCACAGCCCGTCCCACGCTTGGCCGCGCGCCCCCGCTGCGGTGGGATGGGGCTGCCAGCCGGAGCGGTTGCGCGCCCAGGTTTTCGGTGACCCCAGTAATACGCCCTTCTTCGGCGGACACCCCCGGCGCGGGAGAATCGGCGGGGAGGGCCGGGGATAGAGCTTGCCCGTGATGAGCATCCGCGAGACCACGTCGACCGGAGCGGGTAACTGGCGCAGCGTATCCTTGGTCGCATAGCCGCCATCCCCCAGGACCCGCATCCGCCGCGTCGGGAGTTGGACCGCCACACAGTCCACGATCTCCCGAGCTAGCGCACTCCGCGTTTGCTAGGGGACGTTCAACTTCCGCGCCTGCGCTGCTTTGCGATAACGCGACAAGCCGATAGGCACCCTGCCACTCTGGCTGGGCCAGCCAGGGAGGGGGAGACGTATCTGCCCCCAGACAAAGTTGAGCCCCCGCAACGTGCGCTATGCTTGGCGGGCAGAGCCGGCCCCGTTGCGAGAGTGGCCCACTCCCGCAATCTGCCGGCCCGCCTTTTTCTTGGTCGAGTCCTCCCCGATGCGCACGAGCGGCGCCTCAGCGGGCACCCACTGCGCCGCGCCGCGGATAATGCGCGCCCACCCTTGCCAGCGCGCCTCGGACAACGCCCCGCCCAAAAACCGATAACAACACGAAAAATGCTTGACCGTCGTGGCCCCCGTGAGCCCCAGATCGGTCGTGACCGTCTGCCGCTCCCCACTAGCCACCGCCCACCCATACGCCAGCAGGGTGAACGTTTGCCAGGAGGGGGGCGTGAACAGCCCAGCAAATACGCCCCTGACAAACCGCCCAAAGGGTGCCACGATAAAAATGGCCACGGGATGTCCTCCAGCACAACCGTTTGATGTCGCAATCAACGATCATACTGGAGACGATGTTGCCGTGGCACTCCTACCCAAAAACTGCGAAACTAATGGCTATGGCTTGCGCTTCCAAATCGAGTTTAACTTCCGGGATGCCAACCAGTACTGGGGGCTGGAGGACTTCATGAACGTCACGCCAACCGGGGTCACCAATGCGGCGAACCTGTCGTTGTTCATGGTCAATGTGGCGTACCGCCTCCGGGCTGACTTGCGTCAGCAGGATCCCGACTACAGCGTCCTGGACTTGAAAGCCGACTGTCGCGGCTACAAATACGTGGCCGAGACGATAAAAATGCTTCCGGAAAAACCTGAGCCGGGTTTATTAGGCCAGATTCTCCACACGGTAAGGTCACCGGCTTAGGCCGTATTCACGCCTCTCAACCCTCTTTCAGTTTTTCGTCATTGGCGAAGGTATTGATAGATGCTAAAACGCTATGTAAGTTTTTTTCAGTCTCCCCGTGCTTGTCGGGGAGGAGTCTGACCGGTATCGTATGGACGGACGAAGCCATGGCTCAGATTTTTCATCCTAGTACAAACACCCTCTCGAGGCTGAGTATCTTTGGGGCAGTGCTTTTTCTTGTGGTTTTGGGCATGATCGGGGCCGGTATCGTTCGTTCCTCCTATATGACAGAAGTTGGCGTTGCTCGCGAGCAACCGGTGCCCTTTAGTCACAAACGCCATGTCAACGGTCTCGGCATTGATTGCCGCTATTGCCATACCTCAGTAGAAGACTCCGCTTTCGCTGGTATTCCCCCTACCCATACCTGCATGAGCTGCCACTCGCAAATTTGGGTGGACAGTCCCATGCTTGAACCTGTGCGCGAAAGCTATCGGACGAATCGATCACTCGAATGGACCAGGGTGAATGATGTGGCCGACTTTACCTATTTCAATCATAGCATCCATGTGAAGAAAGGGATCGGCTGTGTGAGCTGTCACGGGCAAGTCGATCAAATGCCGCTGATGTGGCGTGAACACTCCTTGTATATGGAGTGGTGCCTGGACTGCCACCGTCATCCGGAACGCTATGTCAGACCTCGCCAGGAGGTGTTCAATCTGCATTGGCAGCCTGCAGGGGACCAGATTGCGCTTGGTCAGCAGTTGGTTGAAGAATACCGTATTCAAAAACTCACGGACTGTTCTACTTGCCATCGATGAAAACAGACAAGCCAGCAAAAGCCCCACTCAATCTAACCGCGCTGCGCAATCGTCTTGCGACAGCGCAAGGGCCGCAGTATTGGCGTAGCCTCGAAGAGCTTGCTGAGAGCGAAGAATTTCACGAGTTTCTCTATCGTGAGTTTCCTCAGCACGCCTCGGCCTGGCCGGATCCCGTCAGCCGTCGGCAGTTTTTGCAGCTCATGGGTGCCTCACTCGCCTTTGCTGGTCTCAGCGCCTGTACGCGGCAGCCCAGTGAGAAGATCGTTCCCTACGTGCGAGCACCTGAGGAAATCATCCCGGGTAAGCCCCTCTTTTTTGCCACCGCGGTCCTGCTGGGTGGGCTGGCGACCGGTGTATTGGTAGAGAGTCACATGGGACGACCGACCAAAATTGAGGGGAACCCGCAACATCCTGCCAGTCTGGGAGCCACCGATGCCTTTGCGCAAGCATCGGTGCTGACGCTTTATGACCCGGATCGTTCACAAGTAGTGACCAATCTCGGACAGATCAGCACTTGGGGCGCCTTTCTGTCGGTACTGCCTACGAGCCTGGCTCTGCAGCGGATTATGAAAGGAGCAGGGCTGCGGATCTTAACGGAAACAGTGACTTCGCCGACGCTGGCGTATCAGCTTCGGACGTTCCTCAACGAATTTCCAGCGGCCAAATGGCATCAGTATGATCCAGTGGGACGCGATCATGGGCGAACAGGAGCCCGTCTCGCCTTTGGTGAGTATGTCGAAACGCAGTACCACTTTGAGAAGGCCGAGGTGATTCTCTCCCTTGATGCCGACTTTCTCTTCTCCTTTCCTGGCAGTGTGCGGTACACGCGTGAATTCGCGAGCAAAAGACGAGTGCGAGCTGGGCAGACAACGATGAACCGGCTGTATGTGGTTGAAAGTACTCCCTCTGTCACTGGAGCGATGGCGGATCATCGTTTCCCGCTGCGCTCGACTGAGATCGAACCCTTCGCCTGGGCGATTGCCCAGCGGCTCGGGGCTGTAGAAGGAGAAGGGCAAGCCACGGACTCCCCGCGCTCGTACGATCACCGGGTTGCTGCTATCGTGCGTGACCTCCAACAACACCGTGGCTCGAGTCTCGTCGTGGCTGGAGAGGGACAACCTCCGATTGTGCATGCCTTAGCACACGCCATGAACCATACGTTGGGGAATATTGGGACCACTGTTGTTCATACTGCCCCGGTCGAGGCCCAGCCAGTTGATCAAACCGCTTCGCTGCGAGATCTCGTCAAGGATATGGAATCTGGTCAGGTGGAGATCCTGATGATCCTGGGAGGGAATCCGGTCTTTACCGCACCCGCAGATCTGCAATTTGCCGCACATCTCGTCAAGGTAAAACTGCGGGCTCATCTCAGCCTCTATGATGATGAAACCTCAGCGCTGTGCCATTGGCATATTCCTGCCACGCATACCCTCGAATCGTGGAGTGACGCACGGGCCTATGACGGGACCGTGACCATTCTTCAGCCGCTTATTGCTCCCCTCTATGACGGCAGGTCTGCTCATGAAGTACTGACGGCTCTGTTGGGGCAGCCCGGTCGCTCGAGTCACGATATCGTGCGTGAGTATTGGAAGAGCCAGCGCCCGACAGCAGATTTCGAGCAATTGTGGCCAACAGCCCTGCATGATGGGTTGGTTGTTGGTACAGCGTTGCCGCCGAAATCGGTCACCCTCCGGGAGACGAGGAACTGGCGACGAGAGGCTAAGGAGCCAGATACGAACCAGTCCCCAGCTTCTAGTCCCCAGTTTCTCGAACTGGTGTTCCGACCTGACCCGACTATTTGGGACGGTTCCTTCGCAAACAACGGCTGGCTACAAGAATTACCGAAGCCCCTGACCAAGTTAACCTGGGACAATGCCGCCTTGATCAGTCCAGCGACCGCTGAGCGCTTAGGTCTTGCTAACGAAGAAGTCGTTGACCTGCTCTCGCACGATCGCTCTATTCGAGCCCCAATCTGGATTGTGCCTGGCCATGCTGAGGACTCAGTGACGGTGTACCTGGGATATGGGCGGACTCGCGCTGGACGGGTGGGGAACGGTGCTGGTTTCAACGCGTATGCGTTGCGCACGGCCGCTGCTCCCTGGTATACGAGTGGCCTGGAAATTCGGAAAACCGGCCTCACTTTCCCACTGGCGTGCACCCAACACCATCACAGCATGGAAGGGCGGCCTCTTGTGCTTGCCAACACGCTGGCAGAGTACCGGGAGCATCCCCATTTCGTGCACGAGCTGATCCACACGCCGGCTGCAGATTTAACCCTGTATCCGCCGCACAAATACGAAGGGTACGCTTGGGGAATGGCGATTGACAGCAACGCCTGTATTGGGTGTGGCGCGTGTGTAACGGCCTGTCAGGCAGAAAATAATATTCCTATTGTCGGGAAGGAGCAGGTCCTTGTAGGTAGAGAAATGCACTGGATCCGCATCGATCGTTACTATAAAGGTGACCTGGACAATCCTGAAACCTATCACCAGCCACTCCCATGTATGCATTGCGAGAACGCTCCCTGCGAGGTTGTCTGTCCTGTGGCTGCCACCGTGCATAGTGACGAGGGGTTGAACGATATGGTGTATAACCGCTGTGTCGGGACGCGCTATTGTGCGAATAACTGCCCCTACAAAGTGCGACGCTTTAACTTTCTCCAATATGCGGATTACCACACGCCGAGTTTACAGTTGTTAAACAATCCTGATGTAACGGTGCGCAGTCGTGGCGTCATGGAGAAGTGCACGTATTGTGTGCAGCGTATCAATGCCGTTCGCATCGAGAGTAAAAAAGAGGAGCGGCAGATTCGTGACGGCGAGATTATGCCTGCCTGTCAACAAGTGTGTCCGGCGCAGGCGATCGTTTTTGGCAATATTAATGACCCACAGAGCCAGGTGTCGCAGTTGAGGGCTGACCCGCTCCATTATGCGTTGCTAGCGGAGTTGAATACCCGCCCTCGCACCACCTACCTGGCGCGATTGCGCAATCCCAATCCTGAGATCGAGGAGATAGAGACGGAGTAGCACGATGGCGCAGGAATCCCGAGAGCAAGTCCTAGATCTCACTTCGCCTCCTCCTGTTGTCGAACCGGGACACACCCCACGCTCGGTGAACGAGAAGATCAGCTCGATCGTGCTCACCCAACCCACCTCTCGGGGCTGGTTTCTTGGATTTACCATCTCTTTTCTCTTGGTGTTGCTCCTGCTCTACTCGATCACCTATTTGTTGGTAGTTGGCACCGGAATTTGGGGGATCAATCACCCGGTGGGGTGGGGATTCGCTATCATCAACTTTGTCTGGTGGATTGGCATTGGTCATGCGGGGACGTTGATTTCTGCCATTTTGTTATTGCTGCGCCAGGAATGGCGCACCTCGATTAACCGTTTCGCTGAAGCGATGACCCTGTTTGCTGTTGCCTGTGCGGGGATATTTCCGCTCATTCATATGGGACGGCCGTGGTTCTTCTACTGGATGTTTCCGTACCCAAACACGATGGGCATGTGGCCGCAGTTCCGTAGCCCTTTGGTGTGGGACGTCTTTGCGGTGTCTACCTATGCAACAGTGTCGTTCCTCTTTTGGTACGTTGGCTTGATTCCCGACCTGGCAACATTGCGTGATCGGTCTCACAGTCGCGTGGGGCGGGGGATCTACGGCATGCTGGCGATGGGGTGGCGGGGCTCTGCTCGACATTGGCATCGCTATCAAACTGCCTACTTGTTGCTCGCTGGGCTTGCGGCGCCGCTTGTTGTCTCTGTGCATACCGTTGTCAGTTTTGACTTTGCGGTTGGGATCATCCCTGGGTGGCATGCGACGATCTTTCCCCCCTATTTTGTCGCGGGCGCAATCTTTGCCGGTTTTGCCATGGTCATGCTCCTCGCCATCCCGCTCCGCAAGATTTATGGCCTGGAAGACTTCATCACCATGCACCACCTTGACAATATGGCAAAGGTGCTCCTCGCGACCGGATTGATCGTCGCCTATGGATACATGATGGAGACGTTTATGGCCTGGTATAGCGGCAATCCCTACGAGGCATATGCGGTGAGTACCAACCGTATGAGCGGCCCGTATGCGCCTTTGTACTGGGGACTGCTGGTCTGCAACGTCGTAACACCCCAGATCCTCTGGTCTCGACGAGCCAGGGCAACCATTCCGATCTTATTTACGGTTGCTCTCATCGTCAGTGTGGGTATGTGGCTGGAGCGCTTCGTCATTGTGGTGATGAGCCTCTCTCGTGATTTTTTGCCTTCGTCATGGGGGATGTATTATCCCACGCTGTGGGACTGGGCGACATTCGTGGGGACCATCGGTCTTTTCCTGGCGTTACTCTTCTTATTCGTGCGGTTTCTGCCGATGCTTTCTATTTCTGAGATGCAGGAACTGGTGTCAGAGGAAGAACGAGGTGGACACCGCCGGCCGGCCGCGGAAATGACGCCGTCTCCTGATGTGACGTAGTCAGGGACACAAGGATTGCAGCCATGGCTCGCATGTATGGTCTGTATGGGTTAATGGCCGAGTTTGATACGCCAGAAGAATTACTTGTGGCCGCGCAACGGGCCCGTGATGCTGGATATCGGCGGATGGATGCATATACGCCTTTCCCGATCGAGGGGCTGGCAGAGGCGATCGGTTTCCGCCGCACCTGGCTGCCGTTGCTCGTCTTGCTTGGCGGTATTGTTGGTTGTGTCAGTGGTTATTTTTTGCAGTACTGGACGTCGGTTATTGACTATCCCTTGAACATCGGGGGGCGTCCTTTTAATAGTTGGCCGGCGTTTATCGTTGTGACCTTTGAACTGACTATTCTGGTGGCGGCTTTGTCAGCCGTGTTGGGCATGTTGGCGTTGAATGGGCTACCCATGCCCTATCATCCGGTGTTTAACGTGCCGCGGTTTGCCTTTGCCACACGTGATCGATTTTTTCTGTGTATTGAGGCTGCTGATGTGCAGTTCGATCGCGAGGAGACGAGACGGTTTCTTGAGCGATCGCAACCGCGCCAGGTGTCGGAAGTTGAGTACTAGCACAATCGTTGAGCGATTTCCCATGCTACTGAGAGCCGTGATCCTGGGTTGCTGCTTCTTTGCGCTGGCGTGCCAGCAGCAAATGGCTGAGCAACCCAAATACAAGCCGCTTATGGGCAGTACGTTTTTTGCAGATGGCCGGGCGTCTCGACCGCTCGTTCCTGGGACCGTTGCGCGGGGACATCTCAAGACGGATACGCATCTCTATCTCGGCGTGGTCGATGGCCAGATGGCTGAGACGTTTCCCTTTCCTGTGACCCGGACGGTGTTAGAGAGAGGACAGGAGCGCTACGACATTTATTGCTCGCCCTGCCATGACCGTGTCGGCGCTGGGCAGGGCGTGGTCGTCCAGCGAGGTTTTCAGCCGCCCGCCTCTTTTCATATTGACCGTTTGCGCGAGGCGCCGGCTGGGTATTTCTTTACCGTCATCACCAACGGTTTTGGTACGATGTACGACTACGCGGCGCGCATCAACCCTGAGGACCGGTGGGCGGTCATCGCCTACATTCGTGCGCTCCAACTGAGTCAGCGTGCGACGCTGGTGGAGGTGCCGACTGAAGAGCGAGCACGCCTGGCGGGAGTGAACCCATGAACCCTGCCCAACCGCTTCATCTTGAAGGTGAATTCCTCCAGCGCCGAGCCTGGATCGTTGGCGCAGGCGGACTGCTCCTGGGTGTGGTGGGACTGTTCATCAACCCAGCGCAGTTTTTTTATTCCTATCTCTTAGCCTATCTCTTCTGGCTGAGCATTGCCCTTGGCTGCTGTGCGCTGGTGATGTTGTATCACCTCGTTGGTGGAGCATGGGGATTTGTGATCCGCCGTGTGCTCGAAGCCGGAACGCGAACGCTGCCACTGATGGCTGCGTTATTTGTCCCGCTCCTCTTTGGTCTTTCCTATCTCTATCCGTGGGCTCGTCCTGAAACCGTGGCGGGGGATGAACTCTTGCAGCACAAGAGCGCGTACCTGAATATCCCCTTTTTCATCTTTCGCGCAGGGCTGTATTTTGCGATCTGGCTTGGCCTGGCGCGGTTGTTGAACAAATGGTCGCTCGAGCAAGACCAGACCGGTGATCCGTCTCTCGCGCGTCGCCTGGAGGTGTTAAGCGGACCAGGGCTGGTGCTGTACGGTGGTGCAGTAACCTTCTCCGCTATCGATTGGGTAATGTCACTCGACCCCCACTGGTTCTCAACTATTTACGGAATCATCTGGATGGTTGGCCAGGTGCTAACGACCATGACGTTTGTTATTCTTGTCATGGTGCTGCTGGCAAACCGTGAACCGCTGGCAAACGTGTTGACGCCGAGACATTTTCATGACCTTGGCAACCTGCTGCTCGCTTTTGTCATGCTGTGGGCCTACGTCGCTTTTTCCCAATATCTGATTATGTGGTCTGGGAATCTTGCTGAAGAAATTCCCTGGTATCTGCATCGTATGCAAGGAGGCTGGCGAGAGGTCGGGGTGGCATTGATCACCTATCATTTTGCCTTGCCGTTCTTCATCTTGTTGTCGCGTCGCGCAAAACAAAGCCGGCTGATCTTGGCGACGATAGCTGGAGGGCTCCTCTTCATGCGCCTGGTCGATCTCTTCTGGCTTATTACACCAGCCTTTTCTCACGCAGGAGTTTCTGTTCATCTATTGGATCTTTTGACCCTGGTTGGCGTGGGCGGGATGTGGCTAGCTGGATTTCTTGGACAATTGACAAGAAGACCGCTGCTTCCTTTGCATGACCCTCAATACACGGCGGTTGTTGGTCATCCTGAAGCTGTGTGAGAGGAGTGATGACAAGCGAGACGCAACACTCTGGTGAAATGGGTGGGCAGACTGACAATCGTCATGAATCCTACGCCTTGCATATTCGGCCTCTCGTCCTGTTTGGGGTCGGCTTGGCCATGCTGACGGTGGTCAGTTTCTTGCTCATGGGTCGTTTGTTTCATTATTTTGACGCACGGCAAACAGCACTCGACGTCCCGGTTTCGCCTCTCGCGGCAGATCGGCAACCACCGCCTGACCCTCACCTGCAAATTGCGCCCCACGAAGACCTGCGCAAACTGCGGGAGTCTGAGGAAGCGATCCTGAACAGCTACGGATGGGTCAATCGAGACGCTGGCCTGGTCCGTATTCCCATCGACCGGGCGATTGAGCTGCTGGCAGAACGGGGCTTACCGGCGAGGAGTGGAGAAGCTCACAGGCAATAGGGTTTCTTTATGCGTGCTGTACTGGTTGTGTGTGTCACTCTGCTCCTTTGTCTCACCCTGTTTGACGAGACTGTACCGGCACCTGCCCAGAATGCCAGTACCCTTCCTGGTCCACTCAAGGGTGTTGGTTTTGATCAACGCTTAAACGAATACGTGCCGCTTGATCTGCTCTTTCGCGATGAAGCTGGGCAGACCGTCCGACTCGGCGACTACATTGCTACGGCACCACCGCGACCAACAATCCTTGCGCTCGTCTACTATGAGTGTCCGATGCTTTGTACGGTGGTCTTGAATGGACTGCTAGGCAGCCTGCGCGCACTGTCCTTCAATGTCGGAGAGCAATTCAACATCGTTACCGTGAGTTTTGACCCCACAGAAACTCCTTCACTCGCCGCGGCGAAGAAAAAGGAGTACGTGAAGCGGTATGGGCGGCCCGGTGCAACTGCGGGATGGCACTTCCTCACAGGAGAAGAAACGGCTATTGAGCAACTCACCCAGGCCATTGGGTTCCGCTACACCTACGATCCTGAGACAGAGCAATATATTCATGCCAGCGGGATTGTCGTCTTAACCCCGCAGGGAAAGATCGCTCGCTATTTCTACGGTATTGAGTATGCGCCGCGGGATTTACGCCTTGGTTTAGTCGAGGCGTCGGCAAATAAGATCGGCTCGCCGATCGATCAGGTGTTGTTATTCTGCTATCACTACGACCCCATTACTGGGAAATACGGATTGCTTATCATGAACGTGATCCGCGTAGCAGGCTTCGCAACCGTGCTGTCACTCGGGACATTGATTGTCGTCATGCTACAGAGAGATCGGTGCAAAAAAAGGGAGGGCGAGGAGCGACGCTTCAAGCCAGAACTGATCAAGGAGTGACTGTCAGGTGCCACGCTTACACTCTTCTCCTGTTGTACGACCATGAAATATAATTTTCCTCTTTTTCCGCCACAAGCTTCGACTGTCGCGCCTCAGGTGGATGCGCTGTACTATTTCCTTATTGCTCTCAGTGCCTTTTTTATTCTGCTGATCTTTTCTCTGGTGGTGTACTTGGCTGTGAAGTATCGCCGGCGCTCGGAGGTAGAAAAACCTGGACCCATCCACGAAAACCCTCGCCTTGAGTTGTTTTGGACGCTCATTCCTCTCGGCTTAACCATGATTATCTTTGGCTGGGGGGCAAACTTGTATTTTGACCTCCGTCGCCCGCCCACAGATACGCTGGATATCTACGTCCTTGGCAAACAGTGGATGTGGACCTTGCAGCATCCGCAAGGAAAACGGGAGATTAACGAACTCCATGTTCCTGTCGGGCGACCGGTCAAGCTGACGATGACATCTGAAGACGTGATCCATAGCTTCTTCATTCCGGCGTTTCGCATCAAGATGGATGTGCTGCCTGGGCGGTATACCACAGTGTGGTTTGAGGCAACCACGCCTGGGGAGTATCACCTGTTTTGCACTGAATACTGTGGGACCAAGCACTCTGAGATGATTGGTCGGGTGGTGGTGATGGAGCCCGTGCAGTACCAGCAATGGCTGAGTGGTAGTGGAGGGGCAGTAGCGGGTATGAACGGAGAACCGTTGGAAGCAAAGGGCGCACAACTGTTTGCCGACTTGCGCTGCACAACCTGTCATGATGGAGCGGTCAGTGGCGTGGTGTTAGGTCCATCGCTGGCTGGGTTATATGGCAAACCGGTGCCACTGCAGACTGGTGAAACCGTTATTGCTGACGAAGACTATATCCGTGAATCTATTCTCAATCCACACGCAAAAATCGTGGCTGGATATCAACCGCTCATGCCTACCTACCAAGGCCAAGTGAGTGAAGAGGGGTTGTTACAGTTAATTGCCTATATCAGGTCGCTCGGAGAAAATGGAGAAATGAGGGCTGAGCGATGAGTACAGGAACGAGTACTGCCGTAGGAGAAACCCGAGAAGAACTGACTCCACCCACGGCTTCACGGGAACATTATCTCAACACCAGCTACGGGGTGATGTCATGGTTGCTCACCACTGATCATAAACGTATTGCCTGGCTGTATCTGGTATCGATCTCGCTGTTCTTTTTTCTTGGTGGCGCGTTCGCGGTGTTGATCCGCTTAGAATTGATGACGCCCCAAGGAGACCTGGTCTTGGCGGAGACCTATAACAAATTGTTTACCATGCACGGCCTGATCATGATCTTCTTCTTTCTGATACCGTCCATACCAGCCGTGCTCGGGAATTTTCTCATCCCTCTCATGATTGGCGCGCGAGACCTGGCTTTTCCTCGCCTCAATCTGGCCAGTTGGTATATCTATACCTTGGGAGGATTGTTTACGCTGGGAGCAGCAGTGTCCGGCGGGGTTGACACTGGCTGGACGTTTTATACGCCCTACAGCAGCACTTATGCGAACAGCCATGTTATTCTCACGGCGGTGGGGGTCTTCATTACCGGCTTCTCATCCATCCTGACTGGACTGAACTTTATCGTGACGATTCATACCATGCGCGCGCCTGGACTGACCTGGTTCCGCTTGCCGTTGTTTATCTGGGCGCACTATGCGACCAGCCTGATCATGATTTTGGGAACGCCGGTCTTGGCGATCTCGATTTTGCTGGTTGGCATTGAGCGGCTATTTCGCATTGGCATTTTCGATCCGGCGCTCGGCGGCGATCCCCTCCTGTTTCAGCATCTCTTCTGGTTCTACTCCCACCCTGCGGTCTACATCATGATCCTGCCGGCGATGGGCGTGATCAGCGAGTTGATCACCTGCTTTTCTCGCAAGAGTATTTTTGGCTATAAGTTTATTGCGTTCTCCAGTGTTGCCATTGCGGTGTTAGGGTTCTTTGTCTGGGGGCACCACATGTTTGTCAGCGGCCAGTCCATCTATGCTGGGATGATCTTCTCGTTCCTGAGTATGCTGGTGGCAATTCCCTCCGCAGTGAAAGTGTTTAATTGGACAGCGACATTATATAAAGGGTCGGTGTCCTACCACACCCCGATGCTCTATGCCCTGGGGTTCATCGGTCTCTTCACTATTGGAGGACTGACTGGGCTGTTCCTTGCCTCATTGGGGCTCGATGTGCACGTTCATGATACGTACTTTGTCGTTGCCCACTTCCATTACATTATGGTTGGCGGTGCCATTATGGGCTACCTCGGCGGCCTCCACTTCTGGTGGCCAAAAATGACTGGGCGGATGTATCCCGAGGGATGGGCACGCCTGGCGGCGCTGATCCTTTTCATCGGGTTTAACTTGACGTTTTTCCCGCAGTTCGTGCTTGGATATCTTGGTATGCCGCGCCGCTATCACGTCTATCCCGAGGAGTTCCAGATCCTGAACGTCATGTCCACGGCGGGAGCCTCTATCCTTGGTGTTGGATATCTGATCCCCATGGTGTATTTAGTCTGGTCTCTCCGCTATGGGCCGATCGCCACGGCCAACCCCTGGCAGGCAACTGGCCTGGAATGGGAAACGCCTTCTCCACCACCAACCGAAAACTTTCCTCAAACGCCTATTGTCACAGAAGAGGCATATGCCTATTCGCTGCGGGAGGCCAAAGTTGTCATCTGATACGTCTTCAGCCTTAGCCCACCAATTTGATGATGTAGAGCAACAGACCGAGGCGGCCACACTCGGCATGTGGGCTTTTCTGGTTACAGAAATCCTGTTCTTTGGCGGGCTGTTTCTCTGTTATGTTGTCTACCGTTCGAACTACCCAGAAGCGTTTGCCAGTGGGAGCCACCACCTCGACGTCTTCCTTGGCACGGTGAATACTGCTGTGCTGATTGGCAGCAGCTTGACGATGGC
>CAZCWX010000645.1:0-10180 GCA_964502465.1 uncultured Enterobacteriaceae bacterium
CACGGTGAAGAAACGTAACACCCCGAGAAGATAGGCAAAGAGGAGGAAGTCCCCGGGAAAGGCCAAGAGTGCCGACATCCCTGCGAACGGGACAAGCGTTAGCGTGACAAGAACCGCAGCGAATCCCACCACTGGACCGGCACGAAAGACCCAGGTAGTCGTCCGACTGTAAACGGCCCCTTTCTGTAAGAGTTTCCCAAGATCGTAGTATGGCTGTAGCAATGGTTGCCCGACGCGACCGGCCACCATCGCTTTCGTTCGGTTGATGATGCTGACCAGCAGAGGAGCAAGCAACAGGGCCAGAAGGAGAGGGAGAACCCCAGCAACGTTCATAGACTACCCGAGTTTCCAGACCAACAGCACCAACAGGGTCAGCGCAACGTACAGGACATACAAATGCACTTGCCCATGCTGCAACCACCGTAGTGACGACAAACCACGAGCAACGCTGGCGAAGAGGGGACGGTACAACCCTACCTGGGACAGATCGTCGGTCTCGGTGGCCAAAGATGCCTTACGTGGAAACAATCCTTGGATCGCGGAAAGACGATAGCGAGTGCGGAGAAGCAAGCCAAAGACAGAGGTCAACGGTTGAACGAAGGATGACGCGGTGTACTGCATACGAGGGGTGGGCTGCGCATACCCGCAATCCCAGGTCACCTGTTCTTCAACCGACCGTTCTGCGAGTAGCTGGCGACGGAGTCCTACCAGCACTGCACTGAAGAACAACAAACCAAGGCCAGCCAGGACCACCGAAGACAGTGGGTCACTCGCGTGCCCCAGGTGTGTTCTGAGGACGCCTGCCGGCAAGCCTGTCGCATGCGTCAGCGTGGGCACTAACGTTTCGACTATTTGCGGTGCAAACATGCCAATGAGAAAACACAGGACAGCAAGGCACACGAGAGGAACCCGCATGGCCAGCCCCACCTCGTGGGCATGGGCAGCATGATCACTGCGGGGTTCACCAAGAAAGACAATCCCGAAAGCTTTGGCAAAGCACGCAGCGGCGAGCCCACCAATCAAGGCAAGCCCAGCAATCACTCCCAAGGCAGGAACGGCAGCCGCACTCTGCAGTGAGGTAGCGCTGTGAAATGCCCCCAAGTAGATTAAGAACTCACTGACAAACCCGTTGAGCGGCGGGAGCCCGGAAATGGCGATGGCACCCGTTAAGAAGGAGATGCCCGTCCACGGCATACGTTTGAGCAGGCCGCCGAGGTGATCGATCTCTCGTGTCCCGGTCCCGTGCATCACCGCCCCCGCTCCAAGGAAAAGGAGCCCCTTGAAGAGAGCGTGGTTGACCACGTGGAGGAGCCCGCCCGCGAACCCTAGTACCACGAGCGTAGGCGAGCCTGTACTCAACCCCAAGAGGCCAATCCCCAGGCCAAGGGTAATGATGCCGATGTTCTCAACGCTGTGGTAGGCGAGCAGACGTTTCAGATCGTGCTGGGCGAGGGCAAAGAGCACCCCGAGCACGCCAGAAGTCAGACCAATGCCACAGAGAACCCATCCCCACCACAACGGTGGCGGACCAAGAAAGGTCAGAGTACGCACGAGGCCATAAATGCCGGTCTTGATCATAACCCCGGACATGACAGCCGACACATGGGTTGGGGCAGCAGGATGAGCTTCTGGAAGCCACACGTGCAACGGCATGAATCCCGCCTTGGTGCCGAAGCCAACCACGGCTAACAGAAACAAAAGATTCGTCTCCGAAGACAAAGGGGCAAAGCGGTCGAAATTGAGAGAGCCAGTCTCCCGGCCCAGCAAGAGGAACAGCGCCAGCACCCACGCCGTGCCGAGATGGGTCGCAACGAGATAAATCCAGCCGGCTTCACGGACGCTGTCTTTTTCATCTTCGAACGTGACCAAGAAGAACGAGGCGAGCGCCATCACTTCCCATGCCAGCAGAAAGAGCACGCCATTGCGAGCAATCACGACCATCACCATGCTGGCGACCAGCAGATTGAAAAAAAACCACTGCACACCCAGCGACTTTTGTTCGCGATAGGCCAGGAGGTATTCACTGCCGTACACGGCGGCAAGTGCGGACAGCACAAAAATCGGCAACAAGAAAAAAGCCGAGAGTGGATCGACTTCAACGAAGAAGGCTCCGTACGGTACCTGCCAGGGTAGGTGCAGAGAAAGAGCAGGCGCTCCAAGCAACACACGCATGACCGGCACAAGCCCGATCACCCCTCCGGTGACGATACCCCCGACTCCGATGCCCGTGGACCAGGGAACCGACTTGTGTGTCAACAAGGCAACGAACCCACTGATGACAAAAAGGCCAACCGCAAAGAGCAGCAAGAGCATCAGTAAGATGTCCTACTCGCCATTGGTGGCCGTGCCCGTCCCAAGGGCGGCTTCGACACGGCGAGCTTCGGTCAGGACCTCTTCGCGAGAGCCCTGACGAATTACTGCTGCCTTAAATTCCGCATCTTGTAGTGCAAAGGAGAGACGTGAAAGCAAACGGAGGTGCGCACGCACGGTGGGGCTAATCAAGGAAAACACAATATTCACGGGTTTCCCGTCCAGCGCACCAAAATCGACTGCATGTTCCAAAAAACAGAGCGTAATCATGGGACGAGAGACATGGAGCACAACGGGATTGCGGACGTGGGGAATGGCAATGCCGTCCCCTATCCCTGTCGATTCCAATGCCTCTCGCGCCAACAGGACACGGAACAGAAAATCTCGATCCACTTCCTCCGGAAGGTGTAAGATTTCTACCACAGCACGCAGGACTGACTCTTTATCAGTTCCACCGATTCTGTAGAAAATTCCCCCTGCCTGCAGTGCTTCCACCAAACTCGGAAGAGGAACGGCACTGCTCTCCGGTTCAGAGAAAATCTCTGGCGAAACATTCATCTTGCGCGAAGTCGCCCACTCGAGCAGTTCGGCGCGGTTGAAACGGTATTGCTCGTTGACGCGGTAAGCCGGGAGAGTGCCCTGATTCACCCAGCGATAGATGGTTTTTTCAGAGACGTTAAGGAGTTTTGAGACGTCCCGGACAGTAAGTTGCATATATCTCTTTCTTTACTGAATTTTCTCTTTTACTGGACATTTTAGGACATGTCAACGAACAAAGGAGTGTTTGGCCGGTCGAGGCGGTCAGGCTGCCATTACATTATTATGAGGGGACCGGCAAAGCAGTCCTGCGATGGTGATTTCTTGTCCAGCACAAGGCCTCGTCCTCTTGACTCTGGTCAACAAAGGGAGATAGGGAGAAGACGCAGCACTTCTCATCTAAAAGTGATAAAAGTGAGCAGCAATGGGGAAGATGCATTACATTTTCTTCCTTTCTCGGGAAGCAGGAGCAACGCCTCATCCTCTTTGTCCGCTCGGGCGCGATCCGCCAGGTACGGTAAAGAGGAAAGTCTTCTCATGAATTATGGGTGATTAGTGCAAAAGGAGGAGAGAGCGATGTTGAACAGTAAAGTGACGTTTGGTTTTGTTCTGAGTGTGTTCATTCTCTTTGTCAGTGCTCCCTTGTGGGCAGCAAGCTCCCACCAGGGGAAAGTCGTTGAGGCGAGCAACGGCAAACTGACGATGACCGATATGGCCGGGGACAATCAACATACCCATCCAGTGGCCGCTGATGCCAAGATCACCTGTGAGGGCCAAACTTGTGACCTGGCATCGTTGCAGCCAGGCGACGTGATCACGGTCACTGTCGATCAAAAAGATGGGGCAACCGTGGTCACCGAGATTCAGAAGACCGCTGGTGGCATGGGAGGCCCCCAGGGATAGGGGTGAACCGTGGCTGGAGAGGAACGCCGGCAACGCATTCTTGATGAGGTTGAAGCGGCGAGTTGGATTCAGGACGGCATGACAGTTGCCATTGGCGCACCAGCGCCAATGGCCCTGCTGCGGCAACTGATTCGACGTGGCGTCAAAAACCTTACGGTCATTGACAGTGGCCTCTCGCTTGATCTGCTGATCGCCGCGGGCTGCGTGCGCAAGGTGGTGAGCTACTATGCGGGCGGGGGGTTTGGCGTGCCAGTGGCACCATCGTTTCGCCGTGCGGTCGAGCAGAGCGAGGTCGAGGTGTGGGAATGTGAAGAAGGCATTCTAACTACGGGGTTGCAAGCGGCAGCCCAGATGCTGCCGTTTCTGCCCTGGCGCGGCGGAGTCGGGACTTCGTTGCCCGATGTGAACCCGGATCTCAAAGTGTTTCACGACCCGATCCGTGGGGAGACGCTGATCGCAGTGCCACCGATTAAGCCGGATATTGCCCTCCTGCACGCGGCGATGGCTGATGCGTATGGCAACGTCCGCCACGTTGGTGGCCCCGGCTGGCTCGATTTGTTTCTTTATCGGGCCGCAGATCGCACGATTGTCCAGGTCGAGCGGGTGATCTCGAACGAGGAAACTCGCTGTGATCCTTGGGCAACGACCATCGCTGGGAGTGATGCCATTGTGCGTGCCCCGTACGGCGCACATCCCTTCTACAGTCGTGGTTTCTACGTTCAGGACAATGCGCACCTGCGCGAGTATGTTGAGGCGGCCAGCGCGGCTGCCCAGGAGGGGAAGACTGAAGCGTTGGTCCACTATCTCGCACATTACTGCCGTGAGCCGGCCACACTGAGTGATTATCTGGAACGGATCGGCATCAAACGGTTGCTGTCATTGTACGAATATTAGTTGACCGGCGGGGTGGTTCGCGAACCGCTCCGCCACATCGCACCCACTATGCCAAATGATTATTCTCCCCAAGAATTGATGGCTGTTTTCCTCGCTCGTGACCTGCAGGACGGAGACGTGCTCCGCGTTGGAGTCGCCATGCCGGTGGTTGAGGCTGCTGTCCGCCTCGCCCACCTGATGCATGGACCCAATATGGAACTAGTCTTTCTCGGGGCACGGATGAATGTCGCCCACCTCCACACCATACCTATGCCAGCCTTTGGTTGGGACCGCCGCGTGGTGCGCTGGGCCGAATCCTACAGCGATACCGGCCATCGTTTTGACCGTGTCAAAGACTGGCACAATCATGTGTTCTTCATTGGCGGGGTGCAGGTCGATCCTTACGGCAACACGAATTTGATCGGCGTCGGTCCGGACTACCACCACTTACGGTTTCGTGGGCCGGGATCAGTCGGAACGGCCACGCTGAGCACCCATGTTGGTCGGTACTACATCGTGTTGAACTCCCACACGCCGCGCATTTTTGTCGAGCGCTGTGATTACATCAGTGCATACGGCTGGGGCACCGGAGGTGCAGACGCACGGCAGCGACTTGGTCTCCCTGGAGGCGGACCACAGTATTGCGTGACGCCGTTGTGCGTTCTGGACTTTGCTGAGGACAGCAAGCGGATGCGACTGCATTCGCTCCATCCAGGGGTGTCTGTCACGGAAGTCCAGACACAGACGAGCTTTCCGTTCATGGTTCCCGACCACGTTCCCTCTACCACTCCACCAACCGCCGAGGAGTTACAGGTGTTACGGACCCGTGTCGATCAACACGGTTTTCTCCGACGCTGATCGTCTCAGGAAAGGAGCCCCCAGTGGCCAGACATAAGATTGTCGATATGGAAAAAAAGAAAGACCGGCCACGACGCTATGCCGGCTACCGCTGTACGCTTGACGACGGCCGCAGCGTCAACGCGTGGGTGGCTGCCGACGACCTCGATATTGAATTCCACGGCCTCGATCTCAAGGCGGCCTGTAAACTCGCGGTTGAGCGAGCCTCTGACTCAGCCTTGGCCAGCGGCGAAGTCATCGTGCCCCGCCAGTTGCTCATTGAACTCGAAGCCCGTGAGCACTCAAGCGGGCGCGGACGCTAGAAAAGCGCAAAGGCTGGAGGGCAATACAGACGCCAGAAGGCAAAAGTCACGGGGGAAACCTTTCATTCCGCAATCTGCATTCCGCAACTCTGGAACGTAGTTCTCAGTCCTCAGCCCTTGTTCCTTGGTTAAGAGACCTGCACCTTGCTTGCGTGTGGGGGTGGAGCCACACGATCCGTCACCCCTGCCGTGGCAAAACGCGGCTTAAACAACGACACCATCGAGGGAATGAATATCAGGGCCCCAACAATGTGAAGGAAGAGAATGAGGGTCAGTAAGAGACCCATTTCCGCCTGAAACTTCATGGGAAAGAAGAGCCAGAAAATAACACTCGCAGTCAGAGTGGTGCCAGTAAATAAAATGGCCCGCCCGGTTGTCATCAACGCCTCTTCGATCGCCTGATCAATATCAGCAAAGTGCCCGTACTCTTCGGTGATGCGCGAGAGCACATAGTACCCATAGTCAATGCCAATCCCAATGCCGATGGCGGCAATCGGCAGCGAGTTAATGTTCAGGTCAATATTCGTCCAGTACATAATCGTTTCAGTGAGCGGTTGCGCCACAATCGACGGAATCATCACGATCAGTGCAGCCGCCAGAGATCGGTAGGTGAGAAAACTCAAGATGAAGACCGTCGCTAACACCAGGATAAGGTTCCACTTATACGACCACTCCACCTCTTCGTTCACTGCAGCCAAGATACCAAACAACCCCCCAGCCAGCCGGAAGCTGAGATCGTTCTCGGGGTTTGCAGCAATGTACTCCCTGGCTTGTGCCAGGGCTCCCATGATCGTGTCGTAGCTGTCGTCGCGAAAGAAAATCGTGATCGTCGCATTTTGCAGATCCTTATCGACGAAGCGTTCCAGTGCTGGCGCACCGGCGGACATCAGAAAATACGAGAACATATTGCCGATATCTTTTGACTCTGTGGGCAGAATCGCCCACTTCGGAATCCCTTCCTCGAACATTTGGTAGGTCTGGCGAATGATATCGACGCCACTGGCACTCCCTCCAGCCATGTTATTGTTTTTTTCCATATATCGCTGGAATTTCTCGAGGGCGTGCAACGCCTCCACACTGCGGAATACCCCGGGCTCATGGCCCTCAGCAATAATGGTGAGCTGAGAAATGCCGGCAAATTCCTTCTCGATGATCCGGTCATAGGCCACGTTATAGGGGTGATCTTCATAAAAAAGCGCTTTGCCGATCGAGACATCGCCGACCTTCAATTGCTGGGCGTAGTAAATTCCCACCCCAAGGGAGAGAACGAAACTGACCGCCGTCACGTAGCGCGCGCGGCCACGGCTAATCTTGACGAGGCCGCGGTTCAGGCCGGTGTAAACTTTGTCGGAGAATCGCTGGCCAGATTTCGCATCCCAGCGCGGCGGCCGGAGAAACGACAACAGAATGGGGTGTAAGGTCACCACACTGATCGAAATCGTAAAAATCCAGAAACTGGAGAGAAACGCCATTTTCTGAATCAGGGGAATACGGGCGATCGCCAGGCTCAGAATCGCCAGCCCATCAGACGCAATCGAGACCAAAGCCGGCGAAAACAGGCCTAAGTATGACTGCGTAATGGCGGCATTTTTGTCGCCTAAGCGGAAATATTCTTCATGGTACCGCTCCATCGATTGTACCGAGTGCGACAAGGCACGAGCGGTAATAAGGAGAAAGACCACAATCATCAACAGGTCGATGGTAAATCCCATCGAACCAGCGAAACCCAAGGCCCACACCGTGCTCAGGGTCCCAGAAAACAAGGGAATCAACACGCCCTGCACTGTACGGAAGTAAAACCACAAGAGGGCCATGATCGAGAGGATAGTGAGGATGGAGATACCGAAAATCCAGTTCTTGTAGCTAAAGATCCAGCAGAAGAGCATGGGGAAGCCGGTCATATAGATGGCATGCTGACTATCGGTCTCTTGCGCGCTGAGTTGGAACAAGCGCTCTTTCATGCGGCCAAAGTCCAGGCCGGTCTCCCAAAAGCCTGCGGTGATCAGGGCGACTTTGTTGTCACGCGAGACAAAGAAGTCAAGAATACCATCGTTGGTGTAGACGAGCTTCTTCACACGCGCTGCCTCTGCCGGGTCTTTGGGAGGGCCAGGGAAAAACAGGGGAAGCACGCGAATCCCTGCTCCAGAGATCTGGATGCTTCGCACCGCCGGGTGGGAGATCGACCGTACCTGCCAGGGATTCACTCCTGGCGTTTCGAGCAAGGCAATGGTCAGTCGGTCTATTTTATTCAGGGTCTCAACATTGAAGATGTCCCCTTCCTTGACCTCAACCGCTGCCACCAAAATGTTGGCCGACCCAAACATGCGGACATGTTTTCTGACAAGCTGCATATAGGGATGGCCCGGGGGATAAAAATCTAGAAAGTTCATTTGCAGCCTGGTATGGGAGAGCTGGGCGACGAAAAACACGGTGACCGCCAGCGCAATGGCAAGCACGGGCCAACGATAACGCAGGAGAAAGTGGAGATATGCCTCCATCCACTTGCGCGGCAACATGACCTTCGGGTCCTCCTTTGTTCGTGCAACCTCAGTCAGATCCACCAGAGCAGGGGAGCAGACGTGAGGCGACGGGCAGGCTATGCTTGTCCCCAGTTCCTGTCAAGCCAATTCTGCTCTTTCTGCCAGC
The DNA here is from genome assembly GCA_964502465.1 of uncultured Enterobacteriaceae bacterium. Classification (GTDB taxonomy): domain Bacteria; phylum Desulfobacterota; class Binatia; order Bin18; family Bin18; genus CAZCWX01. The sequence continues at coordinate 8,430 of CAZCWX010000645.1, forward strand.
GCCTCAGGTCGTCAGGGAGTGTTGTCTATTCCTCCCGCTCCAGCGCGCTGACGAGCGTCGGCGAGGTGTTGAGGGACTCCCCATAAGTAGAGGACATCTCCAGGCTGGATCTGAAAATCTGGTCCAGGGTTGGCAATACGTTCTGTTCCTCTCTGTACACCAACGACGAGCACTTCCAATTCTTCACGCAAACCAAGCTCCGCCAGGGTATGGCGCGCAAATGGGGAATCATCAGGAATGGCCACTGAAGCGACCTGCGGCAACGCTACGGCTGGACCTTTTTTTTGCGCGGCAAGTTCCGTGAGCAGTTGTATGGCAGCTTCCAACTGGTCCCGCTCGCCCAGGAGCACTAATACATCACCAGGAAGGAGTACGGTATCCGCTTGTGGCACCAGCACTTGCTCTGGATCGCGATAAATCGCGATGATACTCGCGCCAGTTACGGTGCGCACCTGCAGGGCTTGAATCGGTCGGTTCAGACCGGTGGGGAACAATGGGACGACAAAATCTTCAGTCTGGACTGCAAGGCCATAGCGGTCTCCCAGGAGCCGTGTGACTTCGTTGCGTCCGCTCCACTCTGTCGTTGGGGCAGCAGGGGCAGACGTCGTGTCAGTGCCACTCAGCGTACTTAACACGCCTTCGATCCGGGAGTGAAATCGCAAGAGCGATTCCCAGAAGAAGTATGTTGTCACCAGTAATCCCCCACCAACAATCCCTAGTGGGACAAGCGGCGGCAACACTGGAGAGCCGACCGCCAGCACAAAGACCGCCGCCACCCACCCGAGCAGGAACCGCAGCGTATTGCGAACCAGTTGCGTTTGACTGACGGTCTCGTCAGTACGGCGCCGCAGCAAGGTCGCAGTAATGGTTTGCATGAGCTTCTCCAGGGTACGACTGATAAGAAAGAGAAAGGGCAGGACAACGGCTGCGGCACTGCCCCACTGCAGGATCTCACTTTGTTTCGGCAACGCCTCTGGGAGCATCCGTACTAGTGGTCGTACCCCGCTCCAGGTCACGACAAATAAGGACACAGTGACCGCGAGGTAGAGGATGAGCCGGAGAAACAGCCCCTGCACAGCGCTTTGCGAGCGCGGAGTACGCGCAGCCAGACGACTGACCCAAGCAGTATAAAATGTCGCAAAAGTAAGAAGAGGTCGAGGACTGAGGCGCGTCAGCGCCGCGGTGAGCGCATGTGCCGACCGCAGGAGGTAGGGGGTTAAGAGTGTGGTCACAGAGGAGACGGCGACTGCCACGGGGTACAGGGTTGCGCTGGTCACTCCACTGGTTCGGCCTAGATTCGCGATGATAAATGAGAATTCGCCGATCTGAGCCATGCCTAAGCCCATAGGCAGCGCAACCTGTCCAGGATATCCTGCTAAAAACGCGGCAAAACTGCAGCTGATAATTTTCCCCACCACCGTCAGAGCCGTCAGAAAAAGAATGACACCCCATAAATCAACAACGAGGCGCGGTTCGAGCAACATCCCCGTTGCCACGAAGAACACGGCAGTGAACATCTCGCGGATTGGGCTAATACGTTCAACAACAATATGGGCTTCTCTGGCTTCCGCCATAATCGCCCCCATCAGGAAAGCGCCCAGGGCGACCGAAAATCCCAGGGAAGCGCCAAACACAGCCAGGCCAAACGCCAGCCCCAGCACTGCAACAGTCAGCATTTCACTGCGCTTAAAGCTCGCAACAAAAGTCAACAAGCGCGGGATAAAAAATATCCCGACCAGTAAAGCGGTGAC
>CAZCWX010000646.1:0-29822 GCA_964502465.1 uncultured Enterobacteriaceae bacterium
CAGAACGACGCCGGCTAAAGCCGGCTTTCAGTCCCCTTCAGGGGGCGCAGCCGTGTAGCCCGGCGATTGATCGCCGGGCGGAGTATGGAACAGGGTGTTACGTAGTGTACGAATCTTATGTGGTTTGATTTAGTGTCCCCCCACCGAGATTGCTTCGCTTTGCTCGCAATGACAACCCCTCATTGTCAAGCTGACTGAGTACTAGATTTGTTGGATCTTGCACAGTCATCTGATTAGACGGATGCCTTGGCGAGGCTCCACACAGCGCGGAGGGTTTTATCAACCTCTTCAGGCGACGTGAGAAGACTGGGGGCCAGGCGCGCGTAGCGCGTCGCATAGGGAGTCACACTCGCGATAATCTGCTGTTCGCGCAAGCGGGCGACCACCTGCCCAGGAGACAACCCTGCCACTTCAAAGCACACAATCCCTGCGGAGAGGTCATCGGCAAGCGGTGTATGAAGTATGACGTTCCCCATTTCAGCTAACCCTTCCTTGAGGTGGCGATTCAAGGCATGGATGCGCTCGGCGATCCGCGCTTTGCCAATCGCCTGGTGGAAGCGAAACGCTTCGCTCAGCGCCCAGCGGTGCTCAAAAGAATGGAACCCGCCTGGCGTCATTAGCACGCTCATGGGAATTCCAGCCGGTGGGACTCCCTGCATCCAGCGCTGGTATGGCTCCCATTGGAAGGAGGGAATGATGGCATTGGCAATAGGCCAGGCGTCAGGTTTGCCCCAGACCAATCCCGTACCACGTGGACCGAACAGCCATTTGTGACAGCCAGCGATGAAGAAATCACAACCGAGGTCTTCTATCTGCACGTCTTCGACGCCAAACCCATGGACGCCATCAACACACAGCAGCGCTCGGTCTTCTTCCGCCCGATTCGCATTGACTCTCGCCAGCGCATCGGCCATCTGGCGAATGGGTAACTTGACCCCAGTGCTCGAATGGACCCAGGTTACTGCGACGATCCGTGTCTGCGGGCGCAGGGCCTTTACCAGCCTATCAACGATCTCCTCTTGCGATGCAGTTGCTGGCTGGTGGTACAGTGCAATCTGCCGCAGCGATGCACCAGTCCCGACAGCCCGCAGGCGCAGTGACATGTCTGTGCAGTAGTGATCGTGCACAGTGGTCAGGATCTCCTGGCCCTCACGCAGAGTGAGTCCGCCATACAACAGACCAAGTCCCATGGTGGTGCTATCCGTGAGGGCAATGTCAGTCGGCTGTCCTCCCAGGTAGTCTGCCGCAGCTCGCAGTACTGCTGCCTCCAGTTGCGCTTGGTGGTTCGCCAGGTACTCAGCAGGATTCTCATCCAGGCCGTGTCGATGGGTGTCAATTGCCTCCCGCACTGGTGTGGGATGGGAGGCAAGCAGAAAACCAGCCATGTGGATGCGCTCGTGTGTGAGAGTAAACTGGGCACGCACGGTATCCCAGCTCTTGTATGCAGCAGCAGGAGGGTCAGCCAACGCTACGGATTGAGGGGATTGGGCGAGTACGCTCGCTCCCAGCATCAAGCCGGTACGGACTAAGAAATCTCTGCGGTTCATGGGACACCTCACGTGGTCCGTCGTAACGACTGCAGTCGTGACCGCTGACTGACGAGCGACTGAAGTCGCTACTACAACCCAGAAAAAGACGCTTGACGCACCGCTAATTTTTTCACCGCTCCTCTGGGCGTCTCTCAACCTTGAGCCGGCCGCTTTGTTTCCCCGCTCCAACCGTAACTCGCCCTGCCGTCATAAAATCCAGCAGTTGCTCGTCGGTCAGTTCGCCTCGGCTCCAATAGCGTTTCAAAATGGTCGCGATCGTTCCTGGATCGCGGTAGTTTTCCTTTCCTCGCCGCAGTTTCCTGGCCAGCGCACGGTAGGCCTGAATACACTCGATTCCCAGCGTCATAATGTCGCCGGTTCTCGTATTCTGAATAGGAAAGCAACGGTAGATTGCTGGTTTCTGACAGAAGCCGCACGAGGCGGTCGGATCGTAACTCGGACAGAGAGCGACAATGCTATCGTCGGCTTGAGCAAATCGACGGAGGGCGGCTAAGCATCGCTGCGTATACGCTGGGGATAACGGTCGTGACAGCATAAAATGGTGCGTGTTGCTCCTTCTTTTCTAACACGAGCACGGTGCGAAAGGGAGAGAGGCTGCTGCCTCTCTAGAGGTGTCACGCATCAGGCCTGTGGGCCGCGGCCAAAAAGCTGAAACAAAAACCCTTTCTCAAGGTCAGGCACAAAGCCGCCCATCAGCCACAGATAGACAAATAATCCATAAAAGATGGCCATGAGGACGAGCGAGACGCGCCGCCACCGCGGCGGTTGAATTTCCTTTGGCAAAAATGTGGTGTTGATATACAAAATGTGCAACGCGCTGATGACAAAAACGATGCCAGCCACGTTTGCGCCTAACTGTAACAGCACGATCGGTTGCGCTAACCCCGAAGCGATCAATCCCCACAGCACCACCACCGCAAGCACTGAATAGTAGACGAGCCTGACATCTCCATCGCTCCAGTGGCGAACCCGTGCACTGCCAGTCCACAACATGTCGGTGACCGCGCGCACCGTTCCTTCCAGGATGTCGAGCTGGGTCTTGAAGAGGATCCATGCCCCCATAAAGGCAATGAGGAAAGCCAACACCATCCCACCACGGGCAATGACGGCGTTGGCGAGTTCTGCCGCGACCGCGAGGCCGCGGATGTCCTCACCAGGTTGAATGAAAGAGGTATACAGAATGGCTGGTAACCCCATGCCCAAGAACGCGCCGATGAAAAACACCCCCCACTGGTCAATCTGGACAATCCGCCACCATTCTCGCCAGCTTTCCATGCTTTTCGGTGTGATCCTGAAGATGCTACCGGAATGTGCCAGAAAAACCCTCTGGCCGCCGATTGCTGCGGGAATAAACCCAACCACCTTTCCCATGCCGAAGCCCTTGTCGCGCGCCCAGTTAGAAAGGGTCAAATTCACCACCCCACCTGCGGCAGAATAGGCGGCAAAGGCACCGATGAGAAACCAGTCAGCCCCAGGCGGAAAAAAGGAGAACGTTTGTGTCTGTAAGTCATACCCGGCAAACCCCACCGCTGCGCCGAGCCAGCGGTCAGGCGCGGCAAAGATGAGGCACAGCACCGTCAACCCTCCCAGAATACACACGATCAAAATCCAATTGAGGATCTCTAAAGTGTGTTCGATCCGGGTGCCGCACAGGAGAATGCCGATACAGACCACGAAGGTTCCCACTCCGATCCAGTAGACGGTGGAGGCCTGCGCTGGGCCTGCCATTTCGCCGCCGAACAAATAGAAGATTGCGCCGGCTGCCGCACCCGCCCATGCTGGCCAGCCGACCTGCAAAAAATAGAGCAGAGAATAGAACCACGCCCAAAAGGTCGAGTGGGGCTTCGTACGCATGAAGCCAGTAAAAGCTGGTTCGCCAGTGTACAGCGTGTAGCGGATCAACTCGGTATTGAAGACAGTTTGCAAAAAAGCCGCCACACTGGTCACCCACAACAAGGACATGCCATATTTCACAAAGGCGGCTGGTCCGAGCAGCCATTCACCACTGCCAATCGAGGTACCCAGGATAATCGCTCCTGGACCAATGATGCCCCAAATGCTCAGGCCTTGCATCGTGGGCGGCTGTGGCAAATCGGCTACTTTCCAGGCATCCAGTCCGGACTGCGCCTCTTTTGGTACGGAGATTGAGGATTCTGCGTGGGTGTGTGATGGCCTTTCCTGTTGCATCGCCTTCCTGCTCCCTTCCTCTGGCTCAGCGCTCATAGCTGAAAGCTAACAGCTCCCTGGTGCCTTGTCTCCTTGGTCAGGAGTCTATACACTTGCGTGCATGGAAGCGATTGTGCCCTATATCCAGCCGATTTTGCTCTGGGCAGTGCCGATTCTCGTTGCGGTAGTGCTGCACGAACTTGCCCATGGGTACGTCGCTTTCCGCCTGGGTGATCCCACGGCTGCTCGGATGGGACGACTGACGCTCAATCCTCTTGCGCATGTGGACCTGTTCGGCACGGTCCTGCTGCCGTTGATGCTGCTTTTTGCTGGTTCCCCTTTTTTGTTCGGCTATGCGAAACCGGTGCCGGTGAACTTCTATAATTTACGCAACCCCCGACGGGACATGGTGCTCGTTGCTGCGGCTGGTCCACTGATGAATGTGTTGATTGCTGCAGTGTCAGCGGTGGCCTTCAAGTGGCTGCTGTCACTCCAGGTGCCCAGCGAGGGATTGTTCACCACAGGCCTCGCTTTCTTTGCACGCATGTTGCAGTACAGCGTGCTGATGAATGTTGGGTTAGCGGTATTTAATATGCTCCCCATCCCTCCACTCGACGGTGGCCGCGTAGCAGCCGGCTTGTTGCCACGACTGCCAGCCCTGGCCCTCGCGCGGCTCGAACCCTACGGCATGCTGATCGTGATGCTGCTGCTGATGACGGGTGTCCTCAATCAGTTCCTGCGCCCGATGACTGTGTTCCTGCTGCATACGCTTCTTCTGTAAGGACGGTGTAATGACAGAAAGCAAACCTGACGACCAGATTGTGTCCTCCGTAACAGGAGTGACCGAAACGATCGTGAGCGGTTTTCGCCCGACGGGGAAGCTCCATCTTGGCCACTTGCATGGGACCCTGACGAACTGGGTGCGATTGCAGGAGACGTACCGTTGTTTTTTCTTCGTGGCTGATTGGCACGCCTTGACCACCGGCAATGTGACAGCAGAGACGATCCGTGAGAGCACCGAAGAGATGGTCATCGACTGGTTGAGTGTTGGACTCGACCCAGCCCGGTCGGTGATCTTCCGCCAGTCTGATATCAAGGAGCACGCCGAACTGCACTTGCTGTTCTCGATGATCACCCCGACTCCCTGGCTGCTGCGGAACCCGACAGTCAAGGAACAAGCGCGCGAACTCGGATTCATCCAGTCTGATGACGAGGCCGAGGTCTCCAAGATTAACTATGGTCTGCTCGGCTACCCTGTGCTCCAGTCTGCCGACATTCTCATGTACAAGGCCAAATGGGTCCCAGTTGGGATGGACCAGGTGCCGCACATTGAGCTGACACGCGAGATTGCACGCCGTTTCAATGGGCTCTACCGCACGATCTTTCCCGAGCCCCAACCGTTGCTGACGGAAGTGCCGAAAGTTCCTGGGGTTGATGGCCGGAAGATGAGCAAAAGTTACGGTAACGCCGTGCTGCTTTCTGACCCTCCTGAGGAAGTGGATGCCAAACTCTCACGGATGATGACCGATCCGCGCCGGGTGCGCCGCCGCGATCCAGGAGAGCCGGCGGATTGTCCAGCCTTCAACTTGCACCGGTTATACTGCACGCAGGAAGAACTCGCATTTGTCAGCAATGGGTGTCGCACGGCTGGCATCGGGTGCTTGGAGTGCAAAAAAGTCATGATCCGTCATGTCTTAGAAGACCTTGCCGTATTTCGTGATAAACGTGCTTACTGGGAGTGTCACCGCGATGACGTGCATGAGGTCTTGCGCCAGGGCGAACGTCAGGCCAGGGAGATCGCCCGTCAAACCATGGCTGAGGTCAGGGAAGTTATGGGAGTATGATGAAGCTTGTGGGTTGGGGATTGCGGATTGGTGTAAATCTAGAGGCCAAAGTCTCAATTCGTCAATCTTTTCACTGAGAGCTGACTACTGATAGCTGAATACTTGCCTATGTCGTACCGTGTCAAACTCGACATCTTTGAGGGACCGCTCGATCTCCTCCTGCATCTGGTCAAGAAAAACGAGGTCGATCTGTCTGATATTCCGGTGGCAACGATCACCGATCAATATCTTGCGTATCTGGATCTGCTCCAGCAGCTTGACCTGGATGTGGCTGGCGAATATTTGGTGATGGCCGCGACCCTGCTGCACATCAAGTCGCGGATGTTGCTCCCGGCGGATGAGGTGGGTGAGGAAGAAGAAGGCGAAGACCCGCGCGCCGAACTTGCCCGGCAGTTGCTCGAGTATCAGCGGTTCAAAGAGGCCGCGGAGCTGCTCAACCGTCGTGCCATGCTTGAACGCGATGTCTTTGCTCGCGCGCCTCTCCGCGATGAGACCGACACGGAGCAAGATCTCGTGTATGATGTTTCGTTCGGTGATCTCCTTGATGCATTGCAAGAGGTGATCAAACGAGCTGCGCCAGAGACCGTGCACCAGGTGATCCTCGAACAGGTGTCTCTGCGCGAACGGTTGTGCTTTATCCTGGACACGTTGCGGGAAAAGACAGAGGCGCTGTTTACTGATCTCTTTCCGGCGGGTGTGACGCGATTACACATATTGGTGACTTTCCTCGCGCTGCTGGAACTCGTGCGCATGCGCATGGTGCAGGTGCACCAGGGGGAACGCTTCGGTCCGATTCTGCTGGCCTTGGCTGTGAGTGCTGACGCCCCGTTGCCTGAGTCGATCGAACAATTATGAATACGGCAGACATCAAGTCGATCGCTGAGAGCTTGCTGTTCGCTGCGGGGGCGCCTCTCTCTTTACGCCGCATCGCTGAAGTGATTGGTGTGATCCAGGCAGAAGTCAAACCTGCGATGGCCCTTTTACGCGAAGAGTACGCCGCTCCTGGCCACGGCATTCTCTTGGCTGAGGTAGCGGGTGGGTATCAGTTCCGTACTGTTCCCGAGAACGCTGAGTACGTCAAAACGTTAATCCGGGAGAAACCCAACCGGCTGAGCCGGGCCGCGCTTGAAACCCTGGCCATCATTGCCTATCGCCAACCGATTACCAAAGTGGAAATCGAGGCGGTCCGCGGAGTTGATGTCGACGGGGTGCTCAACTCGTTACTGACCAAAAAGCTCGTCCGGGTGCTGGGGCGAAAAGATGTTCCTGGCCGCCCCTGGGTCTATGGCACGACTCCCCAATTCCTCGAACTCTTTGGTTTGAGCGATTTGGCGAGCCTGCCACCCTTGCCTGACATCCTTGAACCAACGGTCAATCCCTATGATGAACATGACCCCAGTGGAACGTCTGCAGAAGATCCTGAGTCGGGCCGGCCTCTCCTCGCGCCGGGCGGCGGAGAGTCTGATTCAGGAGGGACGGGTGCAGGTGAATGGCAAGACCGTCACTCGTCTGGGAACGACAGCGGACCCACAACGTGACCGTATTGTCGTTGACGGTCGCCCGGTTGTTGCTGCTTCCCTTCCCGTGTACTTCCTCTTGCATAAACCTGTCGGCGTCGTCAGCACCCTCAAAGACCCCCAAGGCCGTCCAACTGTACGGGACTTGCTCCGCAAGGTACATGAGCGGATATTCCCGGTCGGACGGCTTGATTACCACTCTGCCGGACTCTTATTGCTCACGAATGATGGGGAGCTGACGGAACGCCTCCTGCATCCCCGCTATCAGATTCCCAGAACGTACCATGCCAAAGTCTCCGGTCATCCGACGCCCGAAGCCTTGAGAGCTTTGCGTGAAGGGGTACGGTTAGCTGACGGGACCGTGACTGCGCCGGCTCAGGTACAGATCTTACGCAGGCGCGAGAAAAAAATCTGGCTAGAGATAACCTTACGAGAAGGACACAACCACGAGGTACGGCGCATGTGTGAGGCGGTTGGCCATCGTGTGGAGAAGCTGGTCCGGGTACGTTTCGGTCCGCTGGTGCTTGAGAACCTCCCACCTGGTGCGTATCGTCCACTTGAACCGTCAGAAATCCGCGCTCTGAAACAAATGACAGCGCGCTCTGTAGCGCAGGTGCATAACAAACTATTGGGCATGAGAGACAGAGGTCCCTTGTTGGCGGATAACGCAGTTGTGGTGCCGCCGTCTCGGCGGCCTCAGAGAGCAGGCGGAACGCCTGCACCACAAGATTGACGCGACACCTGTGCGGCTTGCTGAGAAATTGTTATGTACCCCTGTGCCACTCCCATCTTGACTTTGCGAGGCTCCCCCTATACACAGGTGGACGAACGACACACTTCGTGTGTCGTTTTCTTTTCTTTCATGCGCGGGGTGGAGCAGCCCGGTAGCTCGCGAGGCTCATAACCTCGAGGTCCTAGGTTCAAATCCTAGCCCCGCAACCTATGAAGGCCCTGGGGTTCTCAAGACTTCCGGGCCTTCGCCTTTTCAGGTAGTATTTTGCACTAACGACAAGATCTGAGGAGGATATGGATGAGGACCCTTATTCTTCTGATGTTGCTGAGCGGGCCTGTGAGCGTGAGTGCAGAGAACCGGGTGGCCACGTCTAGCGCGGTGCTTCCCTTAGAGACGTTTGAAGAGTACCAACTGCGCATGTTTCCTGAGCAGTGGAAGGTGCGTGGAGACGAAGACGAAGCACGTGCGATCTACCAGGTTGCTGAAGAGAACGGCAACCGTTTTCTGTATGCGCGCGCCCACAACCAGGGAGTCCAGATTGGCCTACCCCACCAGTTTCAACCCAAAGAGTTTCCCCTGCTCCGCTGGCGCTGGCGAGTTGCGCAATTGCCGGCTGGTGCGGATGAGCGTGTAAAGCAGGCGAATGATTCTGCAGCGGGGGTCTACGTGGTGTTTGACAACCAGATCATGCCACGGGTGATTAAATATGTGTGGAGTTCAACGCTGCCAGTGGGGGCACGGATAGATAACCCCTTATACCGGCGTGCCAAGGTCATAGTCTTACAGAGTGGTCCACCGGACGCGGATGAGTGGCGGCAAGAGACTGTCAATCTCTATCAGGATTATCAGGAACTCTTCGGATCTGAGCCGGGTGAAGCCCAAGGGATTGCCATACTCACTGACTCAGACTCTACTGGGGGAACAGCGGAGGCGTATTACGATGACTTTGCCCTTCTCTCTGCCGAAGCCCAGGCGACTGAGAATAGGAAAGAGGTCTCAGCTCCGCTCTCCAAAAAATGAACCACTTGCTCTTTTCCCCAGAGTAGCGTTAGACCAGAAACTGTAGGTCTCCAATGGAGGAAAGGATGCCCGTACAGCCGCAGCGTCGTTACACTCCGGACGAATATCTCACGCTTGAACGGAAGGCCGAGTACAAGAGCGAGTACGTCAATGGCGCAATCTTTGCCATGTCTGGCGCGAGCGAGCGTCATAATGTGATAGTCCTGAATATTGGCGCTTCGCTCCATGCGCAATTTCGTAATCGTCCGTGTAGAGTTTACGCGAGCGATATGCGAGTGAAGATAAGCCAGACCTGTCTGTATGCATATCCTGATATCGTGGCGCTCTGTGGTGAGCCACAATTTGACGATGCGCAGAAAGATATCTTGCTCAATCCGGCGGTTATTATCGAAGTGCTCTCCCCTTCTACCGAAGCCTACGATCGGGGCGGGAAGTTTGAACACTACCGCAAACTCGCCTCGCTTGCCGAGTATCTGCTCGTCTCACAGGAGAAGCCGCGCATAGAACATTACGTGCGGCAGCCCGATAACCTGTGGCTCCTCTCAGAAGCGAGCAGCTTGCAAGACACCGTCCACTTGCCTTCAATCGACTGTTCCTTGTCTGTGGCCGACGTATACGAAAAAGTCGAATTCGGTACGTAGCGTGATCTACTGTGTGGGATGGTTGTGGATCAAAATTACATAATGATCATGACATCGAAGAACAGGTCCTGACACTGCCGTCACTTCCTCTTCACCTGTATTTTCCCAGCGTGATGCTGATGATACACCTGCTCTTGTGAGCACCCATTTTCTCTTTTTTGCCTACGTTTTCCTGTTGGGCTGCGGTTTTTCTATGAATGGAACAACGAGCGAGGACCCAGAAGCTGGCTTCACAACCTTACGACTGCAGATGGTTGAGCAGCAGTTGCGCTCACGGGGCATTCGCGACGAACGTGTCCTGCAGGCGATGAACACAGTCCCCAGACACCTTTTTGTACCGCCCGCGTTCCAATCTCACGCTTACGAAGATGGACCACTCCCGATTGGCGAGGAGCAGACGATTTCTCAGCCATACATTGTCGCGTTCATGAGTGAAAGTTTGCTGCTCACCGGCACAGAAACAGTGCTGGAGGTCGGAACAGGCTCTGGTTATCAAGCTGCAGTGCTCAGTCACCTCGCAAAAAAGGTGTATTCGATTGAGATTATTCCGCAGTTGGCAGAGACCGCACGTGACCGGCTCAAAGCATTCGGTCATGACAATGTTACGGTGATTGTTGGGGATGGGAATCTCGGATGGCCGTCAGCAGAGCCGTATGAAGCCATCATGGTGACGGCTGTAGCGCCTCGCATTCCGCAAGCGTTAGTTGACCAGCTTGCGGAAGGAGGGCGTATGGTCTTGCCAGTTGAGGTTGGTGATGAACAACGCTTGCTGCGGCTGCGCAAAGTGGAGGGAACGGTCACGCAAGATGATCTGGGGCTCGTACGGTTTGTCCCCTTGGTTGGCGGACAGCCATAACTGCTGGCTTTTCCAACCTTGAGCAAGGGAAATATGAGACTGTGACTCGGATATAGAGGCGCAGATAAAAGTTGTGAATCCCGAGCCCACGGATCGGAACTTCTATAACGGTTTCGTCTCTGACCAGAGGAGGAATTCGCATGCGCACGATTTCCTCTTCCTCAACCATTCCCTGTTGGTGACAGGACGTACAGGGGAAGAATCAGTCATGTCCAGACCCGCCACAAACCGGGCACGGGGAGAAAATAGGAACTCCAATGGGAACAACCCCCGCCATTTTCAGATGGGGATGTAGTCTGCCCCTCCACTGACGGCCAACTGCTTCCTTGCTATGATGTGTCCCTATGCAACGGCACGGAACTTTTACCTTAGTCTCTGACTTTTATCCGCAAGGGGACCAACCTCAGGCAATCGGTCAATTGGTGGAAGGACTGGATCAGGGGTTGCCCCATCAGGTGCTTCTCGGTGTGACTGGGTCAGGAAAGACTTTCTCGATGGCCCATGTGATCGCGCGAGTCAATCGGCCTGCCTTAGTGATCGCTCCTAATAAAACCTTGGCTGCCCAGCTCTATAACGAGTTCAAGGAATTGTTTCCCGACAATGCGGTCCGGTACTTCGTCAGTTACTACGACTACTACCAACCTGAGGCCTACGTACCGCAGCGTGATATGTACATCGAGAAAGATGCGGCGATCAACGAGGAAATCGACAAGATGCGCCACTCGGCGACAAAAGCGCTCCTGGAGCGGCGCGATACGATCATTGTTGCCAGTGTTTCGTGCATCTATGGTCTCGGTTCACCGGAGACCTACTTTGATCTCCTTCTTTTTGTCGAGGAACAGACCCAGATTGAGCGCGACGCGTTGCTGCGCCAGTTGGTGAATATCCAATACCAGCGGAACGACTTTGACTTTCATCGCGGCATGTTTCGCGTGCGCGGTGATGTGGTTGAGGTCTTTCCCGCATATGAAGAGGCAAAGGCAATCCGCTTTGAGTTCTTCGGTGATACAGTCGAGACCATCGCTGAAATTGACCCGCTGCGTGGGAAGGTCCTCAGGCGGCTCGACAAGATCACCATTTATCCGGCCAGTCATTATGTTACGACGTCCGACCGTTTGAAAAAAGCTACTGCCTCAATCCGTGCGGAACTGGCAGAACGGCTGGCTGAGCTCCAGGCGGAAAATAAACTCCTCGAAGCGCAACGCCTAGAACAGCGCACTCTCTATGATCTCGCACTGCTAGAGGAAATGGGATTCTGTCCGGGTATCGAGAACTACTCCCGTCACCTTGATGGTCGGGCACCAGGGGAACCTCCGCATACGCTGATCAATTATTTCCCTAAAGATTATGTGTTGTTTATCGACGAGAGCCATGTGACCGTACCACAGATTGGCGGGATGTACCGGGGCGACCGTTCGCGCAAGGAGACGTTGGTTGAGTACGGGTTTCGTCTTCCTTCGGCACTGGATAACCGCCCACTCAGCTTTGGCGAATTCGAGCGTATGGCTGGACAAACCACTTATGTATCAGCCACCCCAGGCGACTATGAACTGCGACAGAGTGGCAGGAAAGTCGTTGAACAACTGATCCGACCGACCGGGCTGGTCGATCCGGAAGTCATTGTCCGGCCTGCGAAAACCCAGGTCGATGATCTGCTTGAAGAGATCCATACCCGGGTAGAGCGTGGAGAACGTGTGCTGACGACGACGCTCACGAAACGGTTGGCTGAAGACTTAACCGACTACTACCAAGAACTCGGCATCAAGGTTCGCTACTTGCACTCGGACATCGATACCATTGAGCGGGTGGAGATCATTCGCGAATTGCGCCGGGGGACATTCGATGTGCTGATCGGTATCAACCTCTTGCGTGAGGGGCTCGACATTCCAGAGGTGTCACTCGTGGCTATTTTAGATGCTGATAAAGAGGGATACCTGCGCTCTGAACGTTCCTTGATCCAGACTATTGGCCGAGCGGCACGGAACATCAATGGTATGGTGCTGATGTATGCGGACAAAATCACCGATTCCATGCGTCGTGCCCTCGACGAAACCCTGCGTCGGCGGCACATTCAGTCGGCCTATAACGAAGAGCACAACATTACCCCGCAGAGCATACGGAAAGCAATTACCTCACCGTTGGTGAAAGTCTACGACGCAGACTATGTCACTGTCCCTGTTGTGACCGAGGTAGAGGAAGAATATCTTTCTCCTCAGCAGCTTGCCGCCTTGGTTGAACAGACGCGTCACGAGATGAAACAAGCGGCGGCAGCCTTGGAATTTGAGCGAGCAGCGGAACTACGCGACCGCTTGCATGCGCTTGAACAGCGCGCACTCGGCGTCAAGCTTGAGCCTGGTGCCCTGAAGCCTCTGCTGGCAGCGAGCGAGCAGCAAAAATCGTCTGTAACGAGCCAATCCGCTGGAACTCCTCGCAAGCGCGGTCCCAATAAAGCAGTCGCGCGCGGTCGGGCTGCCCGCTGGCAGAGATAGGCTGTTGCTCCAGACAGCAGGGAAAAAGGTCCCAAGAGAGAGAAAATTTGACTTCGCAGCATCGTTTCGGGCAGAGATTGCTTCGTCGCTCCGCTCCTCGCAATGACATTCTCTAATCTTCCATCCTGTTTTTCGGAGGAATGACCCCCCTGCCGTTGTACCCACCCTTCGGCTACGCTCAGGACAAGCTCCGGCGGGCGCCCAGGAAAATGCACGCTCGGAATTACGCGCACGTTTCATGTAAGCCCGCGACTTTATTCGCAGGCAAGGGAACTATGTCAGAGGTCAAGCTTAATGCTCAATTCCTTCAGTTGCTTGGGCTCGACGGGGCTTGGCGCCTGGGTCATCAGACAGACTGCCTTTGCCGTCTTTGGAAAAGCGATGACCTCGCGCAGCGACTCTGCACCAGCAAACAGCATCACCAATCGATCGAAGCCAAAGGCGATGCCGCCGTGGGGAGGGGCGCCATGTGAAAGCGCCTCCAGCAGAAACCCAAATTTTTCCTGCGCTTCGCTTTCACCAATACTCAGCGCAGCAAACACCTTCTGCTGGAGATCAAGGCGGTGGTTCCTGATACTCCCCCCGCCCAGTTCCGTGCCATTGAGCACAAGATCATACGCCAGCGCTCGCACGGAGGCAGGATTGGTTTCTAACAGCGTGAGGTCGTCTTCTCGTGGCGAGGTAAATGGATGGTGCATGGCCACATAGCGCCCAGCTTCGTTATCATACGCAAGCAACGGAAAGTCCGTAACCCAGAGAAAGCGCAGTTCATCTTTCGGGATCAGTCCCAGCTTGTCACCCAGGTACAACCGCAGACGGGAGAGCACATCACACACCACTTTCTCCTGGTCAGCCACCATGAGCAGCAGATCGCCTTCTTTCAGGCCAAGGGAAGCAGTGATTTCGCTCTTCTGCGCATCGCTCACGAATTTCGCCAAAGGGGATTGCCAGCCAGAAGCAGTCACCCGCACCCATGCCAGGCCTTTTGCCCCGAAGCTCATCGCAAGCGGATTCAGGTCGTCCAATTCTTTGCGCGAGAAAGTTGCTTGGGGAACGACAATGCCTCGGATCACTCCACCCTTGGTCATCACTTCCGTAAAGACTTGGATCTCTGTCCCGCGGAAGAGATCAGTCAGCTCACGTAACTCCAAGCCGAAACGGATATCGGGCTTGTCGTTGCCAAAGCGTGCCAGCGCTTCAGCGTACGTGAGGCGTGGAAAGGAGGTCGCCAACTCTTTTCCCAAGGTTTCACGGCAAAGCTTCACCATCATGCCTTCGGCCAGACGAAAGATGTCTGCAGGACGCACGAAGGACATTTCGATATCAATTTGCGTGAACTCCGGCTGGCGATCGGCGCGGAGATCTTCATCACGAAAGCAGCGGACAATCTGGAAGTATTTATCTACGCCCCCAACCATCAAGAGCTGTTTGAACAATTGAGGGGACTGGGGCAGGGCGTAGAATGATCCAGGATTCACGCGACTCGGGACCAGGTAGTCACGCGCGCCTTCTGGTGTGCTCCGCGTGAGAAAAGGAGTTTCGACCTCAAGAAAGCCTTCACTGTCAAGATAATCGCGTACGCTCTTGGCAAGATGATGACGCAGTTGGAGATTTTTGTACATTTGCGGGCGGCGCAGGTCGAGATAGCGATACCGTAGCCGGGTATTTTCAGTTGGTTCGGTTGTATCGTCGATAGGGAAGGGGGTGGTACGCGATGGATTAAGCACACGCAGCTCAGTTGCCAGGATCTCGACTTCCCCAGTGGGGAGGTTGGGATTCACCGTGTCCGGCGGACGGTGTGACAGTATGCCACGGACCGCCAGAACGAATTCCATCCGCACGTCCTTGGCGGCTGCGTGGGCGGCGAGACTCACTTGCGGATTACAGACGACTTGCACAAGGCCAGAGCGGTCACGCAGATCCACAAACGTCACGCCACCATGGTCGCGGCGCGCGTGCACCCAACCCATGACAGTTATCTCTTGCCCGACCTGGGACAGGCGAGGTTCACCACAGTAGTTCGTTCGTTGCCAGTCTCCTAAAGATTCCACGAAATCAGTCCTCAGCACTCAGTCATGAGCAATTAGCAAAAGCAAGACGAGACTATCAGATCTTGGGGAACAGGCGTTGGTCGCCTGTTCCTGTTAGCTGATAGCGAATTGCTAATCGTTGTTATTCCGAATTGATTCTAACATCACGTGCGCAGGGAGGGTAAAGTCCACTGTCAGCGGGCGGTCTGTTTTTGTCTGCATATCCCGAATCGTTCCCTTGCCCACTGCCAGTTCCTGATCGCCTAAGATAAGGACATATCGCGCGCCGAGTTTATCAGCGCGCCGCAACTGTGCTTTGAGCCCGCGGCTGCCGCTTTCCAATTCGACGCGGCAACCGGCGTGCCGCAACCGGCGCGCCACCGAGAACGCGTGTCCTTCAGCAACGGCACCGAGAGGGGCAATGAAGAGATCCGGCTGCATGGAGAGTTGCTGCTCTTGGGCTTGCAGAAGCATAACGAGACGCTCCACGCCAATGGCAAACCCAATTCCTGGTATAGCTGGCCCACCAAGCTGTTCGACCAACCCGTCATAGCGTCCTCCGCCACACACGGCGTTCTGTGAGCCCAAGCCCTGGGCAATCACCTCAAACGAGGTGCGGCAATAGTAATCGAGTCCGCGTACAAGACGTGGATTGACGGCGAAACGGACGTTTTCTTGATGCAAATATGCCTGCACACGGGCGAAATGGTCACGACAGGCCTCACACAGAAAATCTGTCAGCGCGGGGGCATCTGCTGTCACCTGCTGACAGCCTGGTTCTTTACAGTCAAGTATCCGTAAGGGATTACGCTGCAGGCGGGCATGGCAATTCGCGCAGAGAGCAGCGAGGTTCCTCTCGCCGAAGGCACGGAGACTCTCACGGTACTGCGGCCGACACACATTACAGCCCAAGGAGTTCACATCAACCGCGACGTCGAGCTGTAACGCTGTAAAAAGGTCGTTGAGCATGAGGAGAAGCTCAGCGTCAATGAGAGGGTCATCACGACCAAGAATTTCCGCACCGATCTGGTGAAACTGACGATACCGACCTTTCTGCGGTCGTTCGCGTCGGAACATCGGTCCGATATAAAAGAGCTTCGAAACTGGTTCTTTATGGGACAGATTATGTTCAATGTAAGATCGAATCACAGAGGCTGTGCCCTCTGGACGTAGAGTAAGGGACGTCTCATCACGATCGGTAAACGTGTACATTTCTTTCTCGACGATATCGGTCGTTTCACCAATCGCGCGGGCGAACAACTCGGTTTTTTCGATGACCGGGAGGATAATCTCAGCAAACCCATACGTCGCAAACGATGTCCGGGCCTGCTTTTCTAACACCTGCCAAAAGATACTTTCTTCTGGCAGGACATCGCGAAACCCTCTGACAGCAGCGATTCTCATTGGTGCCTCATAAGAACGGAGATTGTGCCAGAGGGACGGAGAGCAATCAATGAGAAAAAGAGGGCAACCGCAATTACTTTTTGTCGGGGGACGGAGTCTTAGCGGGGTCGATCGTGGCGGAGGTGCGATCGATTTCTCTTTCCCATTGGCGGGTATTGATCTGAGTTTGGATGCGGGCAAGCAAATCTCGGTTGTTAATCGGTTTCACGACGAACTCACTCACGCCTAAGGCCATACCTGCTGCTCTGGTGGCCATGTCATCCTTCGCGGTCAAGAGGATGACCGGCAGTGACGGAGAGAGCCGTTTCAACTCTTCACAGACCTCGAGTCCGTCCATCCCCGGCATCATGACATCGAGGATTACCACATCTACTGGGCGACTGCGCACGATATCAAGACACTCGGGACCGCTGTACGCGCCAAGTGCAGTGAGCTTATGACGAGACAGCAGACGAGAGAGAATATCCACTACCTCTTTATTGTCGTCCACAACCAGTACGGTTGCAGAGGGACCAGGAGACTGGGTTTTTTCTTCCGAGAGCATAAGAGGAGCCTCCTACGGGGCATGTGCTTCGCTTTGGTCAGCAGATGCAAGCAGGGGGGTAAAGCTTTTCTTGCGCCTGAGCATCGCTACCAACGTTGTGCGTTTGAGCCCTAAGAGTTGAGCGGCCGCTGTTTTGTTGCCGTTTGTCCGCCGCAAGGCCTCATCGATAATGCGAGACTTAAATTGCTCCAATGCGTGCCGGAGATTTAAGTCCCTGTCGTTCAAGACCGGATGGGGGATTTTTTTCTCGGAAATAAAAGAGCGGACGTGAGGGGGAAGATCCTCTGGGTCAATACGATGAGTCTCACTGAGAATGACAAGTCGCTCGACCAGATTCTCCAACTCCCGCACATTCCCAGGCCAATCATATTCCCAGAGATAAATCATTGCCTCTGGCGCTATTTCGACGTTACGACTATATTTTTTGTTGCTTCTTTCGAGAAAGCGATGCACAAGGGTGGGAATATCCGAGCGCCGCGCCCGCAAAGGAGGTAAGTGGATCGGAATCACTTGGAGGCGATAAAATAGATCCTCACGAAAAGCCCCTTTTTCTACTTCTTTTGCCAAGTCTTTGTTGGTGGATGCAACGACCCGTGCGTCAATGGTAAGTGCCCGATCGGCCCCCACTGAACGAATTTCTTTGCTTTGCAGAGCGCGCAGCAGCTTGGCCTGAAGAGAGACAGGCATCTCCGCCACTTCATCAAGGAAAATCGTCCCACCATCCGCCAACTGAAACATGCCAACTCGTGAAGAGGAGGCACCAGTAAATGCCCCACGAACATGCCCAAACAATTCACTCTCGAGCAGTTCTTGGGGGATAGCGGCGCAATTGACCGGCACGAACGGATGGTTCGCACGAAGGCTCTCATTGTGGAGCGCACGGGCAACTAACTCTTTACCGGTGCCGCTTTCGCCAGTGATCAACACTGTCGCGTCAGTGCGCGCCACTCGGTGCACCATGGCATGGATTTTCTGCATCAGAGGATGCTCGCCGATGAGTGGAAAAGAAACCGTTGGTGTCATACCCACATGCCACGAGAAAAAAAGCCCTTTTTTTGACGTAGGGCCGGCCACGCCCTAAATATTCATGCTCTTTAGCAGACTTTACACACTAACATGTTCCGTGTGAGAGAACAAACTGGGGAGGATTTTGTTTTTGCTTCCTTGCCGCGTTATTTTTTTGCCACTTTCTTTAATAGTAAAAGAAGGGCGTAAAATGTGCAAATTTTCTCATTCTTCTTAGCCCTTGCAGTGCAAGAAAGCGCGGAACGTTATTTTTTTGCCACCACCAGAGTTATCGGGATACTCATGAGAAACTTAAAACTTTTGCAATTTCTACGATATTCCTAGTGAAGTTACAATAAAGAATTTTTGGTATTGTCTTTGCCCCTTCTTCCATGTTTCGTCGTATCCGCACGACTTCACGGGCAGTCAATTTCGGCGAACGATATGTCGGCAAGCCAGAGAACGACAGAGGGCGGAGCTACGTATACAGAGTGGAAAGGGTAAGGGGGAGTTCCTTGGTAGAGAAGAACACCATGATACGGCGGACCTTGGATAATTGCTGAAATTTGCAAAAGCTCGTCCCTTCGGCTGTCACTGAGGCGGTCCTTCTTTTCTCTCCACTGTGTACTCAGGTTTCAGGTTGCGAGAACCTCCCCTTCTTGTAGTATAGGAATGCTTTCTCAGTCTGTTCACACGTCCTTGCGCAGTTTTAGGTTACAGAGAGCAAAGTCTGTACAATAGACTTTGCTATACTAACACTTATGATGATAAGGTCTTTCTTCTTCAGGGCGGTCAGTATGGCGTCGCCTTCTAGCCTCGTGAGTGGAGAAATCATATGGGGAAGGTGATTCAATTTCCTCTCAAAAGCGAAAAGCGCGTGCCCACTAGCGGGAGAAATCTACAGAAGAGGCTCAGCATCCTGATCGTAGAAGACCACGACTCTTTACGTGATATCGTCAGTGTCTACTTGATGCGCCAAGGGTATCACATCCACACTGCTGGGAACGGCCAGGCGGCGCTTGATATTTTGGCGACAGAAGAAATCCAACTCGTCCTTCTCGATCTGATGCTCCCCTGGGTTGATGGCTTTCAGGTGTTACATCGTTTGCGACAGAAAAGGGGAGATGGGTTTCCTTACGTGATCGTCGTGTCTGCACTGACGGCAGAAGAGGACCGTAAGAAGATCCGTGAATTGGGAGGAGATGAATATCTGCCGAAACCTTTTCACCTTCCTCATCTTCTCGAACGGATTGAGGCGCTTGAGAGCCGACTCCGCCGAGGGAAATAGCGGATCCGACAGCAGAGAAATCGCGCAAAACGGAACGGGTCTTCCAGAAGAAGACCCGTGGCGGGCCATGGGCAATCGCAGTCTTCTGCGTACATCACAGCTTGTTATTGATATAGGCTTTTGGTGGACAGCTTCTTGGTTACAAACAATTGATTGATACGGGCGGTTGCGCGTCGTTACCTGCCTGATTGTTGTGATCATTCCTAATTGTCTGGCCTCTGCAGCGGCTTCACCGCTCCCTACCAGCTCGTCCGGCTGACAAACGGGGCGGTTCGAGCAAAAGAGAGGCCTGCCATATTTTTTCCTTTGCACATTCACCGTCAATCTACCTCGCCCACACCCACAAGGAATGCGACGGGACGGGCAAGTCAGGAGGAACAGTCGTGAGAACAGCAGCAACAGCAGAAGCAACCGTGACTTCATTTCGTCCGCAGGTCCAGCCAATAAAGAAGGCAAAACGAGTCGCACGGGAAGAAATGATCGAGACCCATTTACCCTTGGTCCGCTTAGTAGCAGAGCGCATATATCGCCGCCTCCCTCCAGGAGTAGATCTAAGCTCATTGATCCATTCTGGAATTGTCGGACTCCTGGAGGCTATCCAGCGCTATGACTCAAGCCGAGGTGTGGCGTTTCAGACCTATGCCCGTTACCGCATCCAAGGCGAAATCATGGAGTACCTCCGCTCGCTTGACTGGGTTAGTCGTTCGGTCCGGGCGTGGGGGCGGCGGGTGGCAATGGCCCGCTCACGTATCGCTGGACGTATAGGACGCGAGCCTGGCCCCGAAGAAATGGCAGAGGAACTGGGAGTGTCTTTGACAGAGTATTATCGGGTGGATCAAAAAGTGAGCGATGCCGCACTTTTGAGTCTGGAAGATTTGTCTGTTGTCTCCGAAGAGGAGTGGAAAAAAGCCCGAGAGGAACTGCTGCAGCACCCTTTTCAGGACCCGCTGACTTCTGTGGAAGGAAAAGATTTGCTGGAGAAGTTGGTTTCGGCCCTAGCAATTTTATCCGAGCGAGAACGTCTGGTAGTGACACTGTATTACCATGAGGAACTCACGCTCAGGGAAATTGGTGAGGTGTTAGGGCTCACCGAGGGTAGAATCTGTCAGATCCATGCTCAGGCTGTCTCTCGCTTGCGGCAGGTTCTCGAAGGGCGAGGGGAAAAGACAGGGGAAATAGCCGGAAAAACGACCAGCAAGGGGAAACAGAAGGGCGCAGTCACGAAAAGGACCGCCGTGTCGCCTGCGACGGCAGGGCGCAAGACGAAGCACGCAAGATTTGTGGTGTTGTGAGTCTGGGAAAGAAGACGAGACCGATTCGCGGGGTGTGCACGGGTACAAACTTTACGAAGACGAGCTTTACGAAGACGAGGTGCTACAGATTGCTGCGTATGGTCCGATGTAAATAGTGGAGAAGAGAGGGGGCAATATACGGTGGAGTAGGCCTGCCAGGTGCGCGATAGGCAGGAAGCGCTTGGGTGAGAGATCTGGCAAGAGGAAGGAAGAAGCTCCGAGACCAGGATTTTTCGGTGTGAAGGATACTATGGCAAATGCAACAAAGCCGCTGGTCCTTTGTGTGGATGATGACAAAGGGATCCTGAAAATTACCGAGCGAGTACTCGTGAATGCCGGGTACGCAGTAATGACCGCTGACAGCGGGGACAGTGCTCTGCGGGCTCTTGGTCGGGTCAAACCAGACCTCATCCTGCTTGATGTCATGATGCCGGGCCTTGATGGCTATGAGGTTTGTGCTCGACTACAAAAAGACAAAGACTTTGCATACATTCCTGTCATCTTTATCTCGGCCCTTGGAGAGGAAGAAAATCGCGCCCGAGCGTTTGCCCTTGGCGCTGTTGATTATCTAGTCAAACCGGTTGCCACGGAAACCCTTCTGCAAAAGATTGCGGCGCAGGTCAAAACCCTTGCCCGCTGGGAGGATCTGCGCCGGCAAGTAGGTCCTAAGGAAACAGGGATCGTACCCGCAGATTTTGCCCGCTTTAAGGCATTTCTAGCGCAACGTTTCTCGCTCCCACCTGACAAACAAGAACAACTTGCGGTGCTGACCCACGCAGAACTCTATACGGCGTCTTCTGGGTTAGGTGTGACCGAGAGTCAGATGGCCAAAGCGGTGGCCGAGTTCTTGTGCCTTCCCTACCGTCCAACCCTGAAACCGGGAGAGATTTTACTTGGGGTGTTACCTACCCCATTTTGTCGAGCCAATCTCGTCGTGGCAGTGAACGAGGCTTCTGGCAAACGCGGGTTCGTCTTGAGTAACCCGTTCAACTGGGAACTCCTCAATCTTCTGAGGAAAAATAATGGCCAGGCGCAGGTGCTTCACCTCATCGTCACTGATCCCCAGAATCTCTTGAGTCTTTTTCAAGACGGAGGAACCCCGAACAAAGAGGCGCAGGCAAAGCAGGTTTCAATCTCAGACATCGAAGAGCAGTTACGCGAGCGTTATCAGGCAGACGAAAAGAAGATCATTCTCGTTGACGGAGCAACAGAGGAGTCCGAGCCCCTGGTTCTCTTAGTCCATCAGGTTATTGAGAACGCCTATACGATGGGGGCATCTGATATTCACCTCGAACCCTGGGAAGACGAAGTGATTGTCCGGTATCGCATCGATGGGGAGTTGCAGATTGTCAACCGACTCCGCCCACAGCGTCTCATTCGCTCTATGGTCGCGCGGATAAAAGTCATGAGTAATCTCGATATTGCTGAACGGCGATTACCCCAGGATGGTCGCCTCATCTTTAAGCACTTCTCGAGTCGAGGCTTCGACTTCGACCTGCGCGTGTCTACGGCACCGATGCACTTGGGCGAAAAGGTCGTGATGCGCATCCTGGATAAACAAAAGTCGGTCTTACCACTTGCTGATCTTGGGTTCTCGCCGCGCAATCTCGCGTTATATTGCTCGAAGATCACTTCTCCGCACGGGATGATCTTACATACCGGGCCAACCGGTTCTGGTAAGTCAATGACGCTCTACGCGGCATTGAACGAAATTCGGCGGCCTGAGGTCAACATCCAGACTATCGAAGACCCCATCGAGTATACTCTTGCAGGCATTAGCCAATTGCAGGTCCACCCAGAGATTGGGCTCACGTTTCAACGAGCGCTGCGCAGCTACCTTCGTCAGGACCCAGATGTGATCCTTGTGGGCGAAATTCGTGACCAAGAGACTGCAGAGATTGCTGTGAAAGCGGCGCTGACAGGTCATCTCTTGCTCTCTACGTTACACACGAACGATGCGCCCTCAACCATTATCCGGCTGACTGAAATGGGGATCGAGCCGTTTCTCGTGAGTTCCTCAATCGTTTTGATCTGCGCCCAGCGCCTCCTGCGCAGGCTCTGTCATGCCTGCAAGGAAGCGTACCAACCAACTGAAGCACAGCAAGAATTAGTCGGGATGTCCCCACATGCGGACATCCCCCTCTATCGTCCCAAGGGATGCGAGGTCTGCAATGGGATTGGATATAAAGGGCGTGTCGGTATCCATGAGATCCTTGCGCCTGATGATGCTATGCGACGTGCGATAAACAAACAAGGTGTCACTGCTGAGGCTCTCAAACGCATGGCAGTGGAGCAGTGTGGCATGACTACGCTGTACTGGGATGCGATGGACAAGGTGCGCGTTGGAGTCTGCTCTCTCGAAGATGTCCTGCTCAAAGTTCACAAAGATGAGTTTAACTCACGCCCAGCTTGGGTACTGGAAGGAAGACCGCAAGAATCGGCAATGTATGATATTCAGCCAGGGATGGAGACCGCGATTCCCCATCTTCCTCATGAAGATCCGGCGGTATTGATTGGGTGATGCGCCATGAAAATCTTGTTTGCTGAGGATGATCCAGTGTCCCGACGCGGACTTTCTGCCATCCTAAAAAAGTGGGGCTATGAGGTCCTGCAAGCCCGTGATGGGAATGAGGCATGGCAGGTACTGCAGCGCGGCGATGCCCCACAGTTAGCTATCCTCGATTGGATGATGCCAGGTCTGGACGGGGTCGAGGTCTGTCGTCGGGTGCGACAGTTCAGGAACGAGCCTTACACGTATATTCTTCTCTTGACAGCCAGAACGCAACAGGAAGATATCGTTGCCGGACTCGAGGCTGGCGCGGATGACTATCTGACCAAACCATTTCATACTCACGAGTTACAGGTCCGCCTGCGTGCGGGGAGACGGATCCTTGATCTGCAGACGGCACTTATTAGTGCAAGAGAAAAACTCCGTAACCAGGCGACGCATGATCCTCTTACGGGCCTATGGAACCGGGCGGCTATTTTTGATTTGCTACGGCGGGAGATGGCGCGAGCAGAACGGGAAGGTTCTCCTCTCAGCATTATCATGGCCGATGTGGATCATTTCAAACGTGTCAACGATGCCTATGGCCATCTAGGCGGCGATGTGGCGCTGCGCGCAGTTGCCCATCGTATCCGCGCTTCAAGACGGCCGTATGACGAGGTTGGCCGATACGGAGGAGAGGAATTTTTGCTTGTCCTCCCACAATGCGATGCACGAGAGGCGGCACGAGTGGCTGAACGGGTGCGCTCCTGTGTGGAGAAAAAGCCAGTCGATACGCTGGAAGGAAAACTCTTTGTGACTGCGAGTTTCGGTGTGGCGACCCGAGGAACAGTGAAGGAGGCGGATATGGAAACGTTTCTCCATGCCGCAGATGCTGCCCTCTATCGAGCAAAACAAGGAGGGCGTAACCGCGTTGCGCTAGAGCGGGCTGATGAAGTGGTTATGCCCCACCCCTCTGCTTGCCAGCTCCCTGCCCTGTAACCCCTCTTCAGATCTGTCCTTCCTCTCTTGTATTAGGGAGGAGGAAGCACAGTCCTTACCTGATAACTACGACCGTCGCTCTTGACCAGAACCGTTCCTGCCAGATCAGTTCTGAGCGTGAGGCTGCCCTGGGCTGCGTACCGTTGCATGACTTCTGGAGCTGGGAAACGATAACGATTGTAGGAGCCGAGAGACATGACCGCTAGGTGCGGTGACACGGCTTCAACGAACGCGAGAGTGCTGGAGGTGCGGCTGCCATGGTGTGGCACTTTGACAATCTCACTCGCCAAGGTGTGATGAGTTGCAAGAATCGTCTGTTCCCCCTGAGCTTCAATATCGCCGGTAAATACGATATCAACTGTGCCATGACTCAGACGCAGCACCAGGGACGCATTATTGGGACCGAGTCCAAACGATTGGCAAGGCGGGTGGAGAATTTGTACGCGAATTCCGGCGATGGTCGTTTCTGGAGTCTCACGACACAAGACTCGTTTGGTGACGCCGTGCTTGCTGAGTGCTGCCTCTAATTGGGCGAATCGTTCACTCGAGGAGCGTTCGCCATTCCACCAAAATTCGCGGACAGAAAAATGCTCAGCAAGAAAGATCAGCCCGCCATAGTGATCGAGTTGCGGATGACTCAGGACGAGAATATCAACCCGGCTAATTTTCTGGCTCCAGAGAAACGGTGCCAGAATTGCCTCACCAGCATCAAAACTTTCGCTCGCGAACCCGCCACCGTCGATCACCATAACTCGAGAACCAGGAAACTCAACCACTGCGGCATCTCCTTGACCAACATCGAGAAACCACACTCGCAGGTCACGGTGAAAGTGGCGGTGCCAGATCCACACGGCGCTATCAATCAATAGGAGGGTGAGGCAAAGCAGAGGCAGGTATCTGAGCGTGGAAGTGCGAAAGCGTGAGACCGGTAAAAACAGACAGGCGAGTAGGCCGTATAATAAGATCAGTTCAAGAAAGGTTGGTGTCACAACATCAAAGGCAGCATAGGGCCATGCTGCTATCCAGCTCACAAACCAGGCTCCTATTTGTGTCACCACACCGGCGCATAATAATGCGAGCGTGGCCAAACCAGTATGAAGAAAAGTAAGGCCGGCAGCGATCAAACCAAGAATGACTGCTGCACTTCCCAAAAGTGGGACCGCAAAGAGATTCGCCAAGAGTCCGGCCAGAGCTACCTGATTGAAATGTGCTGCTGTGATGGGAGCAGTCCCTAAGAGAGCGCACGTTGAAATCATGATGTAGGTAGCTCCCCAAAGAAGCGCTCGTTCATATCGTGGATGAAGCGTGAACAACCTACGCTCTCGTAGCCGTGTCCACCACGCCGAAAATCGTTCCATGCCAAGAAAGATCGCCAGCATCGCCAGAAAGGAGAGCTGGAACGAAATATCCAGCACAGCACCTGGCCAGCATAGAGAGATGAAGAGCGCTGCTAGAGCAAGACTACGATAGACCTCATCTTGACGATCAAGCAGGATCGCTAGCAGATAAACAAGGACCATGACCACGGCGCGCCAGGTGGCGACGCTGCCGCCAGCGAGGCCTGCATAGAATAGCACGGGGGGGATGGTCAGCAGTGCTGCAAGTTTGGGTACACTACACGCAAGAAGCAGATAGCGACTGCGGCTGAGAAGCCACCACCAGGCACCATACGCTGCGACTGCCACGAGGCCAATATGCAAACCTGAGATAGCTAACACATGCGCGACCCCTGCGCGTGAAAAGGTTGCACGCAGGTTTTTGCCAAGACCACCGGTATCGCCAATGATCAGGGCACGCAGAATGGCTGCAGTCTGAGCGTCGAGGTGGTCGTTAAAAAATGTCCTGATTGTGCGTCGGGCCTGCTCTATCCGCCCGCGGAGGAAACGCTCCTGCTTGCCAAGGTGCTCGATATTTTTATCGTCCCAGAGAAACGCAGAGAGATAAATGCCTTGCCGTGCCAAATAGCTTTCATAGTCGAAGCTGCCCGGTGTGGAGAAATTGCGCGGAGTGCGCAGCCGGAGGGGTAGGCGTAGCACGTCACCATAACGCCAGGAATGGGAAAGGGAACGCACAGTCAGCTGGATTTTTCCGGTAGCTGGCCGCGGCGTACCTTCCTGCCACACCTGGAGTGCCTCCAGATATACGCGTGCCCGATGTGGGAATTGTTCAGGTTCGCGGAAGAGCCACCCTTCAATAATGACTTGCTGAGGAAGCGTAAGATGGCGAAGGTGCTCGGGTGGCAGACGGGGGTCAAGAACACGCTGTAACGCCACGTTCGCTACAGAAAAAACCAGGAGCAGGCAACCGACAAGAACTGCTAATCTCGCGCCGCCACCAACCCCAAGAATGAGGGTGAGTACAGCAAACCCACTAAGCCATAGCGGCGAGGCCACGTGCCATCCCCACACAACGCATGCCTGACCAAGGAGATACGTAAGCGCGAGGGTAATCAAAAGGGAGCGGTAGAGTGGCTCTACAATTGGACGAAGAGCGTGTTTCATAGTACCGCTTCCTTCCATCCATAAACTCAGAAACGGTGTGTTGCCCTGCCTTTCAGTTGTGCGGTTGGCCTACCAGGTGTTGGCGAATTGCTTCTGCCATCGCTGGTGTTATACCGGGAACCTGAATCAATTCGTCGGTCGTTGCTTCACGGATCCTTTTCACGCTGCCAAAATGACGTAACAGCATCTTCCGTCGGGCCAGACCAATGCCTGGCACTGTATCAAGAGAAGAACTCAGCCGCTCTTTCGCGCGAAGCTGGCGATGATAGGAAATCGCAAACCGGTGTGCTTCATCTCGTACCCGCTGTAAGAGAAAGAGCGCTGTGGAGTGAGGTTTGAGCACAATGGGGTTCTTGCGACCGGGGAGAAAAACACGTTCGGCAGAATGGGCAACCTCTTCAGCAAACGGGTCTCGCTCGGTACGCATCTTCGCCAGGCTAATCAAGTCGACCTCGGTGATGCCTAGTTCCTTCAAAACCTCGACTGCTACCCCCAGTTGTCCTTTCCCACCATCAACCATGAGCAGGTCGGGTAAGTCTTTCTCCTCAAGGGCACGACGATAGCGACGGATGAGTACTTCGTACATCATGGCGAAGTCATCCGCTCCCTCTACCGTTTTGATACGAAAACGACGGTAGCGGTTCTTGTCTGGTTCACCTTCATCGAACACCACCATCGAGCCAACTGCCAGGTTCCCCTGAATATTCGAGATATCAAAGCACTCGATGCGCTTCGGCGCATTGCGTAAGTGAAGAGCACGGCGGAGGAGGTCAAAAGTTTTCTCTCTCTGTGCAGCATTGCGCCTTTTCTCCACGAAACTCTGACGAGCATTCTCCTGGGCCATCTCAACCAATCGCACTTTGTCTCCACGTTGTGGGCACAGGAGGGCCACTTTCTTCCCTTTGCGCTCAGTCAAAATCTCTTCTCGTACAGTCATGTCTTCTAAAGAGATAGGGAGCAGCACTTCATCGGGCACAAATCGATTGCCCTGGTAAAACTGCGTCAAGAGTTCAGCCAGCATGGTTTCGTCGGGAAACTCGTTATCTTCGAGACTGTATCCTTGGTTCCCTACCAACTTCCCGGCGCGGACAAGGAGCACTTGTGCTTCAATCACTCCCCCTTCACGGTAAAAACCAAAGATATCCTGGTCATTTCCTAAAGGGAGCGCGACCTGTTGCTTTTCAGCAGTCTGGGTAATCGCACGGATCTGGTCACGAAGCCGCGCCGCTTCTTCGAAACGCAGAGCCTCGGCGGATTCGTGCATGTGCCCAGTGAGTTGATCCATCAACTCGGTATTCTTGCCTTCAAGGAGTAACAGGGCGTTCCTCAGTTGGTGTTGATACTCACTTGGCTCGACAGGGAGCGCGCATGGACCTAAGCAGCGCTTGATCTGGTACTCAAGACATGGCCGGGTGCGGTTACGAAAAATCATGTCCGAACAGGTACGTAAGGGAAACACTTTGCGGATAATTTCCAGGGTCTCTTGCACAGCGGTGCTCGAGTGAAAAGGGCCAAGGTATTTGCTGCCATCTTTAATGACCTGACGTGTCAGCAACAAACGGGGCCAGGGATCTTGGACAGTAACCTTGACATGCCAGTAGGTCTTATCGTCTTTGAGGCGAATATTGTAGCGTGGCCAGTACTGCTTGATCAGCGTGTTTTCAAGGAGGAGGGCTTCTTTTTCATTCCTTGTGACAAGGACCTCAACATCAGCAAGCTGTGAGAGAAGAAAACGAATTTGTACCCGACCATCGCCGCCGCGGGCATACTGTCGCACGCGGGCCCGCAAGCTCTTCGCTTTGCCAATATAAATCACCTCGCCCTCTTTGTCCTTAAAAAGGTAGACGCCAGGACTAAGCGGCAAGGTAGACAATTTGGCTTCAAGCGCAAGAGGAGACGAATGGGGTTCCTCAAGAGTAATATCCACAACGTCTAACATATCACTCTCGCTGGCGATTGTCCCAGACCAGATCCCACTGTGAATTTGCCCTGCTTTTCGTGCGGAGTTGACAATGCTATGAGAGCACGAGAAAAAAGAAGGTCTCTGTTACTTGTTACAAGATAAAAGGCAATCCAGAAGAAACGGAGGACAATGATGAAAAGTTGGCAGGTATTCGGGGGAGGGGCTTTGCTGGTAGGGCTGCTACTGTTTGCCGGCTGTGAACAGGAGAAAGAGCCGCCGAAGCCACCCCCGCCCGATCCACTAACTGCGTGTCGCAATGAGTGTAAAAACACCTCAGAGAAGATGTTCAAAGAGTGCAGCGATAAACTGACCGCTGAAGGAGCGTTTGACCGACTGACCGAGTGTAATACCCAAGCCGATGATTACTCGAAGAAATGCCGGGCTGAGTGTGATGAGAAGCATGTTGCCCAAAAGCAGGAATAGGAAAGGCACTGAGGACAACGTCAGGGAAAAGCTTTTCTCGAGTGGTAGGAAGAACGATGAAGATCCTTCGTCGCGAAGAACTCTGGATCCACACTCATTTTCTTACCGACTGCGTCAGCCTGCCTGCATTTCGCATGCGCGAAATCGTGAAAGCCATGATTCCCTTTCTGAAAGGGTTAGGAATCGTTTATAGCATACATTTCACGCAAGTCCGAGACGAGCGCACATGTCGTATCGTGCTTGAATGTATCCCTTTTCCCCGCACACTTGACCAGATTCAACACAAGTTGCAGGATGTTGTCCACAACATTCCTGCTCGTCCATCAGTGACCAAGGTGGTTGCTGAAGAAAGGCGAACGACTTTCCCCATCTCTTCGGATCGAGCCTCGTAAAGAACCAAGGGCAGCCCCTTCAGCTGCCCTTGGTTGCTTGTCTTTTTGCTTGTTATTGACCGGTGTTGATCTGATCGCCAACAGTCACTTTGTCCTTCAGTTGTTCCATAGTCTTCTCGCCAATGCCAGGAACCTTTTCGAGGTCGCCAACCGTAGTAAACCCTCCCATTTTCTGGCGATATTCGATAATCGCATCCGCTTTTGCCGGGCCAATCCCAGGAAGCCCTTCCAATGCGGCCTTGTCAGCCGTGTTGATATTGACTGTCGTGCCCTCGTGCTGATCTCCCCAGACCGCTGTTCCTCCTAGAAGGCCCAAGACGAGCACACTCGTTACCAAACCTTTGACAAAACGCCTCATAGTTGTCCCTCCTTTTTGGGATTTTGAGGATTGGATATCTTTTCTTCTTTGCTCCTTTTCCTGGCTCTTTGTCAAGAGAAGCGAGAAAATATATGCTCTCGTTGACCACCTTTGGTAAACGCGCTAGATGAAACCGTGAAATACTTTAGGCCACGTGCCGTTAGTGGCACGGAGGTTGAGGAGACGTTTTTGCTATGGCCACGATGATCACGAGCGAGTGTATTAACTGCGGGGCGTGTGAACCTGAGTGCCCCAACACTGCCATCTATCAGGGGGGGGTAGAGTGGGACCTCAATGGCGTCACTCATCCGCCACTCGC
>CAZCWX010000647.1:0-6077 GCA_964502465.1 uncultured Enterobacteriaceae bacterium
ATCCCAGGTGGAGCATAGGTGATGCGTATTGATTCTCCAGGAAGTACAAAAAGCGACTGGTTGCCTGGATCACCAGCACCTGGCACCGCATCATCAACGTTGTCCGACACCAGTCGGAGATACACACCGCGAAACCGCGCGCCCATCTTTTGGTCCAGCATATACGTCACCGGATTAAACGGAACACCAGCCAGCACTTTTTGGAGCGTCACCTCAACGGACGGTCCAGCGACAGTCGGATCTACCACCTCTATGCGGAAATTATCCGGATCGGCGTTGCCATCGGCAAAGGCACTTGTTGCCGGGAGCGCATCGTTCGTCACAAAGTTGCTGACTTGCAGAGATTCGTTGTTTGGAATTGGCATGTTGGCTACTCCACCAACTTGCCCCAGGAAGGATAAGCTGACAGGCGGCACTTGCTCTTCTTCCTGAGGAGGGCCGTCGTCAGCTTGCTGGCAGGCAAAGAGGCTCAAACACAGTAAACCGAGAACCTGAAATCCGCTCAGGTATTGATACACCCTCTTCATGATCCCTCCCCAGCGAATTTTCTGTATAAACTGGCCCGTCGGTAGTAAGCGCGCAATTGTTACTCTAAAAGGAATCTCCTCTAAATGTCAATCTTTGCATCGTCATCGTTCACGCAGCCAACAGGGGGGCTCACGGAACTCATAAGAGTAAGGTTTTTCCCATAGCCTTGTGTCCTCGACCTTTACTTTTCCCCTCACCCTATATCTCTCCCGCAAGGAGAGAGAGAACCCCAAAATCGCCTCTTCAAACAAAGACAAGCCGCGGTAAGTTGTGACTGGTAAAGCTTGCCCTGTCCCTATAGGAGTTGCTGATTGTGCCGGTCTCCACTCTGCCGCGTCGTGTGGCGATAATTTGCCAGGATTATCCTCCCCTTTTCCGAAAGACCTATTTTTCTTTGCCACAGACCACCGTCTCGGAGATAGCCTAACCGATCAAGGCGATTCACCACGACCCCCAAAATTGCCGCATTTGCGCCGGTCGCTCTGCCAAGTTCCTGCAAGGTGCTGCGCGTCTCTGCCACGTGAGCAAGAATCTGCAGACTCAAAGGATCCAGACCATGCGAAGCAGGGGTCGGTTCAGCACTGGTCGTTTCTCTGCCACAATGTTCTCCTGCGGGCGTTAAGGTAAACGTAAAAAAATCTGGACCATGTGAGGAACGGCGTTGTAACAAGCCGGCGCGCTCGAGGTCAGCAACCAGGCGGCCACTCCGCGCTGAATCCATCGCCAAAAAATCACTCAACTCCACCATAGTCGTGTACCCCCGACGCATAAGGTCAAGGACACGCAGATGATCAGCCTGCACAGGGAACTGTGCCGCAGGGGCAACCGGCAAAGACTTTTTTGTCCGTGTCCAGAGCGAGAGACCAACAATCACCGGGAGTGTTACCATCGCCCCAATCACCACAGTGTGGACCGGCCAGGTCACTACTTTACTCAGTGTCAGCCCTTCGTATAGCAGCATCACTGCCATACTCGTCAACGTTCCCCAGAAAGCCCCAGTGGCGGTGAGGCCAGGCCAGCGGTGTCCCAGGAGAAAAACCAGGGCAGCCGGCCCGAGCATGGCACAGCTCACTGCCAGCAAAAAATAAGGGCCACCGGGATAAAAACACAACAGCCAGATAGTGACTCCGGTGAGCAGGGTGAGAAAACGGCTGGCACGCAGCACCTCCGCTCGCGTGGCTTCAGGATGCCACAGGCGCTGGTAGATATCTCGCACGAGCGTGGCGGTAATTCCCATGTGTGCATTGCTGGTGGTCGAGATCGTGGCAGCCAGTGCGGCGATAAGGCCAAAGAGCGCGATACCGGCAGGCAAGTCTCGCATCAGCATCCCATACGCTCCCATAGGGTTTGCCTGGTTCAGAAACGCCTCACGATACAGACTGCCGGCATAAAGACCAAAGATCCCCATGGTGCCGTGGATGATCACCACTAATAGCCCACCAAGAATAAATTGCCAGCGTGACACGGCTTCCGAACGCGCAGCAGCCGCGCGCAGCCAGTAGTAATTGCCCCCCCATTGGATGAAAATCCCCAACAAAAGAAAAATGGTGAAGACACTGGGGTAGCTCATCTCCAACCAGGGAAACGACCCAAGGGTCCCTTGCGAAAGAGGAGAAGATGTCACAAAGTGTTCCCGAATCAGAGACCACCCACCAAAAGTGACAACACAGTACACCGCGAGCGCCGGTAACAACACAAAGCCCAGGAGAACCTGGACG
This sequence comes from uncultured Enterobacteriaceae bacterium, assembly GCA_964502465.1. Taxonomy (GTDB): domain Bacteria; phylum Desulfobacterota; class Binatia; order Bin18; family Bin18; genus CAZCWX01. Next base: position 2,247 of record CAZCWX010000647.1, read on the forward strand.
ACATCGGTTAAGGTGAGCGCCCAGAAACCACCGAGGAGAATAAACATGAGGTGACCGACGAGCACAAGCGTGATCATCAGCCAGAGCGGTCCGCCAAGAAACCCGGTCATGATCAGGGCCATGGCGACAATATTCATCGCCACAATGCCGGTAATGCCGAGCAGGGAAGCCAGGCTGACCACGAGACGGGTGCGCGTATCGAATCGCATCTCCAACCACTCCGGGAGGGTGTACGCGCCACAGCGGCGGATATACGGGCAGGCGAAGATCCCGTAGAGGATATACCCAATGATGAGCGGCAGGCTGGCTCCCAAGATCCATCCCATAAATCCGTACTGGATCGTCAGCCCAGGCACGATGCTCGTCATACTGCCGGCGAAGGCAATACCACAGATACCAGCCACCCCTGCCACTAGCCCGACTTGTCGGCCCGCTAAGAGATAATCAGCCTCAGTGACCACCCACCGTTTGGCGTACCACCCGAGAAACCACAGGACCGCGATGAGCACGAATACCGCAAGGCCAAAGGTGATCATGGAACATCTCCTCACAATGCGTTACGAACCTGTCGCACCCTACGATGACGAAAAGGCTCAGGCTCTCTGCCCTGTGCCTTATACGGATTCCACATGATGCTTAGCCATTGCTCCGAGACACCTTCGCCCTTCGACAGGCTCAGGGCGAACGGGGCAAGAGGCAGAGGTACTAAAAAAACCGTTCGTGTTGAGCTTGTCGAAACACGAACACTATGGTGGATAGCCATCAAGTAGAGATCGTATTAGCAGATCTTTGCCCCGACGTCATTCGTGCGGTTGTCTGGGGTTACACGTGGCTGATTGATTCGTGCCGCGTAGGGTCTTGGGGGTGTGGAGCCCGCAACGTCAACAGCGAGATTTCTGGTGGGATACCAAGCCGCATGGGATAGCCGTAGAACCCGACACAGCGGGTAATAAACATCAGCATCTCCTCACGGTAAAAGAGCCCCTGATCAGGGATACCGCACAGGCCAACGACGGTGATCGCATGGTCGCGCCCCAGTTGCACCCCCACATGACCACCGTGCGTATGGCCGGAAAGAACCAGCTCAGCGCATCTCTCTGGGAGGAGCGCAAATGCTTGCGGGTCATGGTTTAAGAGCAATCGAGGAACCGACTCACGTGCTCCCCAGGAGTGAATGATGTGGGCGTACCGCTCGTCTCTGCCATTTCTGGCAAAGACGTAATCGATCCCAGCTAGTTCGAGAGGGTGCCTTTGTATATGCAATGTGGTGACCGCGTTCCGCAGTGTGATCACTCCAGCCTCGCGGAGCAGGCGCACGAGCCGCTCTGGAGCATCAAAGTCATGGTTGCCAAGACACGCCCACTGTCCGTATGGCGCATGAATGCGTGCCAACGCCTCATAGAGGGGCGTGTCAAAGTCGCCGCTGCGGTGAGTAAGAAAATCGCCGGTATGGATCACGACATCTGGCCGGGCAGCGTTGGTCAACACCGCCATATGGAGCAGCCGCTCACGATTCATGGCCCCACCGACGTGGATATCGGAGAGATGCGCCACTCGTAACCCCTCCAGCTCCCGTGGCCAGTGGGGTACAGCAATCTCCCGCTCTTCGACGCGAAAATCGTAGGTGAGTTTCACATTCGAAAGGGAGATGAAGAAAGGCATGCCAGCACCCAAAACACCAACCTGCTGGAGGAATTGCCGCCGCTCTACGGAGACGGTAGTGTCGGGTGCGGTCTCAAGCTGATGCTGCCAGATGCGCTTCAGCAGTCGTTGACTCAACCGCCCCAGGCCGAGCAGAGCGTAGCCAAGAAATAATAAACCGTGCGCGCTATACCAGATCGCACCAACCCAGGAAATCGCCGGGTTATGGAGAATAGGGATGGGACTGCCAACCCGAGCAGTAAACAGTTGGGCAACCATCACCACATCACACAGCATACCAATGACAACAAAGGGCAAGAACAACGTGTGTGTCCGCGGGTGGGTGCGGCAAAATTGTTCGACGAATGACACCAGCCGGACTCGCGCATAGGAAAACGGGAAGAAGCCAACCGGGACAAGCATAGCCAGAAACAGCGATCGCCGGAGACCAATCCCCCACAGGATGACAACGGCAAGGAGAATAAACAGGTTCAGTCCCCCCTGCCAGCGCCACAGCCAACGAGAGGAGAGCAAAGACGAGAAGAATGACATTGCACCAGTCTGCATCACGAGGTGTACCATACCATTTTTGTACGAGCCTACCAGCTCCTCAATAGCCCAGTTGGGCTTCTCTAGGCTCATCGATACCAGTATGGTAAGAAAACGCCAAAAGAAAGAAAAGGAGGCCCCTATGAGTGCTGAGAACGAAAAGCTTGTCACTGCCTTTTGCCAGTCCCTGCTCGCCGCTGATATGGCGAAGACGGTCGAATATCTGGCTGAAGACGTTTTCTACCACAACATCCCCTGGAAGCCAGTGACTGGCCGCGCAGCGGTGCGTCAGGTATTAGATCCGTTGGTCCACGGTGCGAACAACGCGATCACCAAAATGGATATTAAGCACACCGCTTCGTCCGGCAATATGGTGATGAACGAACGGGTAGAAACGTGGGTGAAAGGAAATGTGAAGGTTGAGCTGCCGGTGTTTGGTGTGTTTGAACTCAAAAACGGCAAGATCGCGCAGTGGCGGGATTATTTTGATAGCGGGACGACTAAACCATTGATGGATACTTTAAAGAGTTCTTAACATCAGATTTTTGGTAGGGGCGGGTTTGAAACCTGCCCCTACCCCTAATTCCGATACTCATCCCCACAATCGCCGATCAGCTGGTACAGATCGCGAGACTTTTTGAGAACGCTTTCAATGCGGTCGTGATCTTCGGGATCAAGCGCACAACCGAACACCCGCGCATTGTCTGCGCGGTGGTCCGCCATCCCTAATCGCACGCCAACAATCACCCCGGCGACCGCTGGTCGGTCCAGAATGTACCGCACGCCGACATTGGCGATGCTCACCTGATGTGTGTCAGCGACCTGTTTGAGCACGCTCAGCAATTCTTGAAACAGGCTCCAGCCACCCCAGGCATCGATCATCTGTTTGTACTTCCGTAGGCTGGCCGTATTGAGCGCACTGCTGCGGGGTTCCGGTTGCCCAAGATATTGTTCAGACAACAGACCGCCACAGAAGGTGCCGTAGGTCAGCAATTGGATGCCATGTTCCTGACAGAAGGGAATCATTTTCCGCTCAGGGCGACGGTCAATGAGGGAAAACTGCACCTGATTGGACACAATACGAATGCCACGCTCCGTAATAATCCGCAGATGTTCGGTATCAAAATTGGTGAGCGCCAGATGGCGAATCTTCCCCTCATCACGCAATTGAGCCAGAAAGGTCAACGCGTCAAGATAACCGGGATCGTCATATTCCCACCAGTGAAACTGCAGGAGGTCCAGCGTTTCCACGTCCATGCGACGCAGGGAAATGGCGATATTGTCCTCCACGATCTTGCGAGTCATACGGCCTGGTCGTGGCACCCACTTGGTAAATGCCTGGATATTGGCAAGGGCTGCCTCGCCGCGTGTGGACTGCAAGTGCCGCCGGAACTCGCCGATAAAATCTTCGGCTGGACCATAATGGTCCGCCAGGTCCCAAGTCGTAAAACCGGCATCGTGGTAGTCAATCATATTCTGGATGGCGGCTTGCGGATCAATCCGCCCATGCGCACCCGATACTTGCCACATGCCGTTTAGTAACCGACAGAGGCGCAAGTCAGGCGTCAATGGAAGATAGCTGTCTGCTGGGAGCTGCATATACCCCTCCTCTTTGGCTTTGCTGTGGGATACCGCACTAAG
>CAZCWX010000648.1:0-25756 GCA_964502465.1 uncultured Enterobacteriaceae bacterium
ATCCGAGCGTCACATACGCCCAGCGCCAGTCCGCATGGGTAATCACATAGGTGACCAGAGGTGGGGCATAGATGCCACCTGCGAAAACTCCAGTTCCCATGATCCCGAGGGCGAGGCCGCGTTGCCGTACGAACCAACGGGAGATCGTGGCCGCGAAAGGGATGGAGGTCAGACACACTCCACCTAACGCTGTCAACAGATACAAAGCGTAGAAATGCCAGATTGAGGCAGAGAGGGACCAAAATGAGAGAAACCCGCTGCCAAACACGACTGCACCGCACAGCATAATTTTGCGCGGACCAAATCGATCAACAAGGGTCCCAACCACCGGGGCACAGAAAGTGACCATGAACGCGACCAGAGAGAACCCGAAGGAGATCCCACTCCGGCTCCATCCGAACGTTTCGGACAGGGGTTTCACGAAAATGCCGAAGGTGCCAGTGATGAGGATTGGACCGGCGGCCATCGCGATCGACGAGACCATCACCATCCACCAGCCGTAGAAGATGCGCGAAGATGCTCCTGTAGCAGCGTTGGTCACGACCGTAGACGTCATAGTCTCCCTCCCCAGGTTCGTGGTGGAGGCGGATTGTACACGCCTGACGAGTGCGGGTCGAGCGGTTCGGCTTCAGTATCAGATTATGGTTCTCGTGGTCTGTCAGATTGTAGATGTTGCTGTACAGGCAATGGATAACGGAGCTTCAGTATCAGATTATGGTTCTCGTGGTCTGTCAGGGGTGAATTTCTGAGCATGTAGTGACGACTTCAGTCATTCCCGCCATCGGACACGCGACTAAAGTCGCTACTACAACTCGGGCTGTTTTGCCGAAATCGATGCGCCTGGTCATGGTGGCTCTTTTCTCCAGTGGCGCGTAATCTTCTTCTACTGTCGGCTCTCTTTTTGTGGGGGAGGACCCGCTTTATTTCTTCTTCCGTAACACCAGGACTCGGTCCTTCGAGGTTGTGCGCGTTCTCCGACGCGAGCGGCGCTCATCCGGTATGGGATCATCGAGGCTGGGAACGCGCTGTGGGAATAAAAAGATATCAGGAGCAATACGAGAGGGATCAATCCGACGTACATACTTTGGGCAGGGTCGTAGCGGTGTACCACAAAGTGCGTCGCGGATGATAAGCGCGTCTACACGTTTGTGGCGCTTGACGAGTTCACTCACGAGGCGGTTGAAGATGATCGCGTAGGCACCGTGCGAAGGTTGGTTAGTAATCGCACCATCGAGATGGCACCAAACCAAAAATTCTTCTGCCCAAATCGGGCGCTCGGAAATGTTGACACTGTTTCCCTCTCCGCCTTTTACCTCAAGTGCTCCGGCTGTGCGAGGCTGCAGACTAAACAGTACCTCAAAATCGTATCGCTTCGTTCCTCCTGTATGCTCGAAGTCTGCAATATCGTGGCGATCTTTCAGATTACTGAGTGCCTACTGAACCATTGCGTGACGTGCAGTGATAGAGGAGGCAATATATTCTCCCCGGATCGTCTCGATAGCAGAGCGAAACACTTTCTTCCCGTGGTAGTCCTCGGGAACAATACCTTCTGAAATGAGGATTTGGGGGTATTTGGTATCTAAGGTCTTGAGCAAGTTGGTTGCTGGCACGATTTGTACAACAGCATGTTGGTCATGTTGGCACGGAAGAATATCCATCGCCCTCTCTGTTTACCCGTTACAATTGCCTTTCGTAAACTGTCCTACGCTGGTGGTTTCAACATACGGATACGGCGCACGGGTGGATTACCTGGGGTGGTGTCGATAAAGGTCAGGTGTTCGGCTTCGCAGTGCGGGCAGAGAATCAGGGTGCCGTACTTTTCATCTTCGACCATTGGCGGCCAGACGCCATCGGCTGGCTCACCATAGTTACTCATTTTGTAGAGTTCCTCGGCACACATCAGACAATGTTGGACTTTGGCCATAGCGACTCTCCTGCTGCGTCTTTGTAGGGGGCAAATCTATCCGACCCGCGATGATTTGATAAATCAAGCCCCTACACATTGAGAAACTCCACAATCTTCGCATTCACTTCTGCTGGTCGCTCTAAATGGAGAAAATGCCCGGTTCCTGGGAGAATCACTTTTTCTACCCCTTTGGCAAAAAATTGCTCCATCCGCTCGAAGGCGTCTAAGCGACCGGGGCGGTCTTTAGTGCCGTGCAAGGCGAGCGTTGGAACCGAAGTAGGGGTCGTTGAGACTTTTTCTTGCAGTGCAGTCAGGGCGGGGTCGCGACTCGCCGGGTTAAAGGTGTGACGATAGTAGTTGAGTGCCGCCGTGACAACGCCAGGCTGACGAAAGGTGGCCTTCACGCTTTCAATAATCTCTCGTGGGAGATCGTATTCTGGAGACGCATCGCGCCACCACCGTTCCAGGAACTCATAGTCATTGGCAGCGACCGCTTGCTCGGCAAATGGCATCTGGAAAAAATAGGCGTGCCAGCCGCCTTTAATCATGTCATAATTGATAGCCAAAGCGCCAAGCATGGCGGCAGGGTGTGCGGCCGCGATGGTGACGATCTTCTGTACCCGTTCAGGTGCAAGCGCTGCAGCGCCATATGTGGCAAGCGCTCCCCAGTCATGTCCAACCACGAACGCTTTGTCTGCTCCCAAAGCTGGAATCAGTGCAACGGCATCTTGAGCCAGGAGGACAGACTGGTAACGCTCGTCCTTAGGCTTCCCGGTTGGTGCATATCCACGCATAAATGGCGCGACACCACGAAAACCAGCCGAGGCGAGAGTGGGCAGTAAATAACGATATGTGAAAGCATTATCAGGAAAGCCGTGCAGGCAAAGAATCAGCGGACCAGTCCCCATTGTGAGATAGTGGAAATCGATACCGTTTGCCTGGACGTTGCCGGTTTGAAAATCAATCATACGTTCCTCCTGGGTAGGTCCTCTGGTTGGTTCCTCGGAAGAGGGAATTCGATAGGTGTTTCGTGCTTCGACAAGCTCAGCACGAACAGTTCTCACTTTCTTCTGTAGAGACGCAGCATGCTACGTCTCTCCTTTCCAATCACCCTGAGCTTGTAGAAGGGTAATGTCAAAACCCCAGCGCCTTCGCTGCCATATCAAGGACCGCTGGTACTGAGTACGTCGTGCGTGCCAGACGTAAGTCTTTGTTCTTTCCCTCGGCAAAGAGCCCAGAGGCACTCAGCCAGAACGCGGTGCTGCGCATCATGTAGAGGATCTCATAATAACGGCACACATCGAGATTCACTGTGAGGCCGGTGAGTTGTTGATAGTAGTCGAGGAAAAACTCACGTTCGACGACACATGAAAGCAGTGGTGAGCCCTCGCGGTTGAGGTCTGACAGCACATACGCCACGTCGTACATCGGATCGCCAATCACTTGTAGTTCCCAGTCAATGATGGCAGCGATCGCGTCGTCATTGATGATCAGATTGCCAGTGCGGTACGCACCGTGAACAAACCCTAGGCGCTGGGTATTTGGTGCATTCGTTTTGAGCCACATCAGCACTTCGGTGAGGACGGGCTCAGGCTTGCGTAATGATTGCTGGATCAAGGACTCCCACTTTGCGACCTCATGTAAGGCGAAGTCTGTGCCTGAACCTGGTACCCCAAGGAAGTCGAGTCCTGCGGCTCGCCAGTCAAGGTTATGCAGTGCTGCTAAGGCTTCGACGAAACTACGCGGGAGTTTCCCGCGCCTGGCAGCTGCAGCGTAATACTGCTTGCCGACCTTTGACCAGGGGTTGGGTACCTCCCCTTCGACCTTTTCCATGACGAAGAACGGTCCACCTACAATCGATGGGTCTTCTTCGTACCAGTAGACTTTCGGTGTTGGCACTGGCGTAGGGTCGAGTGCCTGGAGGACTCGGTATTGTTCTTTCAGATCGGATACATTGCGGAGCAGGCTCACACCAGGGTCTTTACGGAGACACAGGCCGCGTGTCACTGCCTGATTGCCTTCCTGCCAGTTCGCGTAGAATGTGTAGATCTCGTGTGACCATCCACCCGCGGTTTGGGTGAACTGGGTAAGGGTTATGTTCCGAGCCTGCGGAAGTTTGCTTTGCAGATAGGCAAGGATTTTGTCTTGTGGGGATTCTTGCATGGGATTAGCTCTCAGCGGTCAGCTTTCAGCTCTCAGTTTCTCTTTTTCAGGCCGCATTGTTTATCACTCGTTATTCGGTCTTTCCGGCTATCTTCAACTCCTGATCCAACAATTGCCTGAGTGCTTCTCGAATCCGCCGATTCGCTGTGGTGAAAACCTCTGGCCCGAGCCGATTTTTTTCGCCGTACAGCCATTCGATCAACCGACACAGGCGTGCCTCCTGGGAACTGGCGCTCGATTCGGCGAGAGGCATGCCGTTAAGCATGGTAGATAGGTCTTGGAACAACTCGTTCAACGCCTGCTCTTTTTCGGTGGTAATGTCGTATCGCTCCTCGACCTGTCGTGAGACGAATTCCAAGATCACGGCAGCCATGTACGCCTGGGCCTTAGGGTATGGGTCAGGAATCGCCGGGGCGATGACATTCCGCAAAGAGGTAATAATCTCGTTGAGTAACTGATGCGCAGAAAGCATGGTCAAGAGTAATAGGACAGAGTGGACCAGCTTGTCAAACGATGTCTGAACCACTGCGATTTTTGCTTTGACAGAACCAGGCAGTGCGATATAGAAGAGTGCTATGTCTTTTGTCAGAAAGCAGGAGGGGAACCATGAGTATCAAAGGAAAAGCCGCAATCATCGGGTTCGCTGAAATGGCGCCACAAAAAGGAGACGGCAGCAAGACGCCGCTTGGTATTATTAGCGAAGTGGCGAGAGAGGCTATTGCCGATGCCGGCCTGGAAAAGAAAGACATCGACGGCTTGCTGACCGGCTGGGCTCTTGGTGACTATAGCGTCCTGTGGCCGTCAGTGGTCGCCGAGTACCTGCAGTTTCAGCCCAGATATTTTAGTCAGATTGAGTTGGGCGGCGCCTCGGCTGCGGGCATGGTGTGGCGAGCTGCGGCGGCGATTGAGGCAGGGATGTGCCATAACGTGCTGTGCGTCCTCGGTGATACCCGGGGGACCAGAGCAACTGGGGCGAAACCGCCGCCATTTCCTCGCTTGGATGCGGAATTTGACGCGCCTTATGGACTGATCGCTGCGAACCCAGGCTACGCCCTCATTGCCCGACGGCATATGGCGGAGTTCGGGACCAAGCCTGAGCAGATGGCTAAGGTCGCGGTTGATCAGCGCAAGAATGCCTGTAAGAATCCTACCGCACTGTTTGGCAATAAAGAGATCACGATCGATGATGTGCTCAATTCCCGTATGATCGTTGATCCCTTGCATCTGCTGGAAATCGTCAGTCCTTGCACTGGCGGTGGCGCCTTTATCGTGACGAGCGCCGAACGAGCGAAACAGAGTCCGCACCGGCCGGTCTATCTCCTGGGGGCGGGCGAGGCTGGCGGGCATTGTGGTATCACTCGTGCCCGTAGCCTGACCACCTCTTTGGTCAAGCCCGCAGCTGAAGCCGCGTTCAACATGGCTGGAGTGTCGCCTCAAGACATGGATTTTGTCCAGCCGTACGATTGCTACACCATTACTGTGATCGTCACGCTTGAAGACGCTGGTTTTTGTCGAAAAGGTGAGGGGGGTCGCTTTGTCGAGGAGCATAACCTCTCCTACAAGGGAGATTTTCCTTGTAACACGCATGGCGGTCAACTCTCCTTTGGCCAACCTGGTCTGGCGGGCGGGATGAGTCATGTGATCGAAGGCGTGCGGCAGCTGATGGGACGCGGTAGCGAGCGTCAAGTGCAAAATGCGACCATTGGCTACGTCAATGGCAACGGTGGCATTATGAGCGAACAGTGCAGTTTGGTGCTGGGGGTTCAATAAGAGCTACCAGCCTTCAGCTATTAGCTTTCAGCTAAAACCAGTTCTTTTTTCTTGTCTGGCTGACTCCTGACTGCTTATTCAGCGAGTGAGAGGAGCAATCTCATGGCAGATTACAAAAAACCTTTGCCCCGGCCGACTGCGGCCTCCCTACCATTCTGGGAAGCAGCCAAGCGGCACGAGTTGCAGATTCAGCGCTGCGGCAGTTGTGGGGCGAATATTTTCTATCCGCGTGAAGTGTGTCCTGAGTGTCTATCGTCGGACCTGAAATGGACTGTAGTGTCAGGCAAAGGCACAGTCTACTCGTACACCATTGCCGAGGCACCGACCCACCCGACCTTTGCCGAGGATGTTCCCTATGTGATTGCGATTGTCGAGTTAGCTGAGGGGCCACGTATCACCACGAACATTACTGGATGTACACCAAACGCGGTGCGGGTGGGCATGCCAGTAGAAGCAATATTCGATGAGGTGACGCCAGAGATCACCCTGGTCAAGTTTCGGCCGGCGTAGCGTCAAATCAGTAAAAACTGGAGAGCCGGAGAAAGGGCACTCACGGCATCGACTCCTGTGACTGAGTCTGCTTGCACTAATCTCCAACACCGTGAATAATGACGCTGATTAAAGGATTATAGTTTTACCACCAGAAATAATAAGGAGGCGCGGGGATGAAAACTCTCAGAAAACTCCTCTGGCTTGTGATCCTCACTTACCTGTGCGCCTCTCCTGTCTTGTTGCTCGCACAGGTAAACGTGCAAAACGGCGCTGGCCTTGCCAACCGTCAAGGACGTACGGTTGGTGCCCCACAGGTGTTAGAAATCCCTGTTCAGGAAATGACAGATCCCGTCTCTCCTCCTTTTCAACCAGAAGTTGCTCCTCTTCCAAGCGAGAGTGCCTTGGGGATGGGGGAGCCTGACAATATCGGTATCCCACCACACATTCCCTCTTCGTTGGTCCAGCAGAATCGACGCACCTACTTAGGGGTCCTCTATGCGACCGCAGAGGAGGGACCCGTCGGAGTAAAAGTACTCAGCGTGGTTGAGGGCAGTCCGGCGGCCCGGGCTGGATTTCAAGGTGCTGATACCCCGGCGACGGGAGGCAGTACCCTCTTTAAGGCAGCGATCGTCGTTTTGGCCATGTCCCCTGCCGGACCGTTTGCCATTCCTCTTGCTATTGCCCATGATATGTACACGAATCGTCACCCCCCTGGTGACTTAATTGTCGCGGTGGACAATCAGCCCGTCCGTGATGCCCAAGAGTTCAGTGATAAGCTACGGTCTTATCAACCTGGTGATACCGTCGTTTTTTCAGTCACGCGCGGGGGAAAATCGATACCGGTCTCGGTGCAACTTGAAGAAGAACCGATGTAAAGAGAGTCCAGCATAATAAACACTGCTGACAGCACTTTTCGTTTGGATAAATAGACTCATTCCCGCTCCTTTTCCCCTCACCCTGGCCCTCTCCCGCAAGGCTTATCTTGCCCCACATTTTCGTGACTTAGGAGAAGGAGGGTGCATAATGCAGTACATCGTCGTGAGATCGGCCAAATGTTGAAACCCTCTCCACAACACCGTCACTCCCGGTTCGCCGTCGTTGGGCCGCTCCAGAAAGCCGCCCAAGCGCGCGGTCCAGCGCACGGCTTGCCGCAGGGGGGGCGGCGTGGGCGGCGGTGTGGCGGTGTGATGGATGGCGCAGTAGAGCGCCTGCCATTCCTCCAGTGCCAAGAGCACCGTGCAGGGCAACTCCGGCAGGGTGCGGCTGAGCAAGGTGGCATACAGGATACGCCACGCCAGGACACTGGAGAGCGGCAGACAGCGCTGCAAGCGGTCGGCGCTCTCCAACTGGCGGGCCTCAATGCGACAGCCACTCTTAAGCACCTTATGCCAGACCTCAATGCCAAAGCGCACCCCGTACCACTCTACCCGTTCCACCGCCGTCTCGGCGGTCGGCACGGCCGTGGTGGTCAGCAGCAGCCATTCCAGCGGCTCGGTGCCAGCGGGCGGGTGCTCTTCGAGGACATACACCGCCCAGACCCTCACCGCGGGCAGGTGCTCGGCGCGCCGATGGCGGGGCGGGCGCACGGTCACGGGCCCCAAAGCGCAGGTGCAGCGTGGCCTGCCGAGCGGGCTGCGCCTCATGGCGGGGCACGTGTACGGTCAGGGTAGCCGCCACCGGCCAGGTGCTCACCGTCGCCCACAAATACTGCTCGGGGTGCTCTACTCGCCGGTCCCAGGCGGCCCGAATCAGCAAGTCCACGCCCGCCGGCCGCTCGGCCACAAACAAATCATAGACATCGGCCTCCCGATCTCCCACGCTCACCCACTGGGTCTGCGGACAGGCGCGGCGCGCCTCGCTCACGGCCTGCAGGCTCGCCAGCCACTTGTAACTCTCCTTCTCCGCAATCGGCCGCTGCTTACGGGTGACGCGCTGCCCGACCGTCCAGGGATCGCGCGCCCACACCGCTTGCGCCACAATCCCCAACGGCAGCCGCTCGGGCGTGAAGGCCAGCGTCGTATGCACCAACAGCCCCTGATGGCTAGGCGCGCCCAGCGGCCCCAACCCCGCGGTCGCCGACGCTACTCCCCAGTCCAACTCCGTCGTGTCCGGTACGGCCAACACCACCGGTACGGCTGCCGCACGCTCGTAGGTCGCGGCGACGTGGCTGGCCCAGAGATCCTCGGGCTCAATGGCCCCATTGGCCAAAGGTCATGTCCTAGAATTCCTGTAAAAAGGGGGAGTAGACGGGAGGCACTTCTGCGGTAGTTAATCGGATTGCCAGTAAGATTAACCACTAACCAGAAGGAGGGACTCCCGTATGAGGAAAAGGATAGCACCAAGTCAGGCTAAGGCCCAGGCGCTCTGGGCGCTGTTACAGGGCCAGCAAGAGGCGCAGAGTGGGGAGGAATTGTTGAGTAGCTTAGTGCGGCTGTCGACCGAGCGGGTCTTACAAGAAGCGTTAGAGCGTGAGCAGGCCGAAGAGTTAGGCCGCGCCCGCTATGAGCGGCGGGAAGGCGGCCAGGGGTATCGCAACGGGTATGAGAATGGCACGCTCAAGACGGCTGAAGGGGTACTACGGGTGCAGGTGCCGCAAGTACGTGGGCGCGAAGAGCCCTATCGGTCGCAGCTCTGGACGGAGTTGGCGCCCACGAGCGAGGTGCTCAAGCGGTTAATTGTGGAGATGTACGTGGGCGGGATGTCGCAGCGGGATATTGAGCAGGGGCTGGAACAGGCCCTGGGGCAGTTCGTGCTCTCGAAAAGTACGGTCAGTGAGCTGACGGAGAGTTTAAGCCAAGAGTATGAAGCGTTCCGCACCCGCGATCTCAGTGGCTATGAGGTGGCCTATCTCTTTATTGATGCGGTCTATGAACCGTTGCGTCGCTGGGGGAGTAAGACGGGGGTGCTCTGTGTGTGGGCGATCTGCATCGATGGGCGCAAAGTGCTGCTCAGTCTCTCGACCGCCAATAGTGAGAGTTACGAGAGTTGCCTGGAAGTCCTGCGGGACCTGATCAAGCGGGGGCTGCAGACGCCGGTGACGATCACCACCGACGGGGCAGCGGGGCTGATCAAGGCGGTGGAGGCGATGTGGCCCAAGTCGTTGCGCCTGCGTTGCTGGTTTCACAAGATGCAGAACTTGCAACAGAAGGTGCCCCCGCAGGCCTGGCCGGAGTTCAAAGCCTTGGTGGTCGATATGCGGGACGCGCCCACCGTCGGGGCGGCGGAACATCGCCGGCAAGCCATTGTCCCCCGCTATCAGCGCGACTTTCCCGAAGTCTGTCGGTGTCTGCTCGACGATGCCCAGGCGAGTCTCAATCACCTCTACGTCCCTCCGCGCCATCAGCAGTATGTCCGCACCTCGAACCTGGCGGAACGGGCGTTTGAGGAGGAGCGGCGGCGCACCAAGGTCATTCCCCACTTGTGGGATGAGGGGAGTGTCGTCAAGCTGGTCTTTGCCGTCTTGATCCGGGTTAGTGAGCGCTGGAGCAAGAAGTGCTTTAGTGAGTTTGAGCAGCAACAGATCCGCAGCCTGCGACGGCGGCTTCAGCTAGACGACCAAGAGGGGACTTCTGCCTCTCCACCGCTTGAACCCCAACCCCGCCGGAGTGCCGCGTCTGCTGCCTAGCTTTTACAGGAAAAGAGGGACTTGACCTTGGCCAAAAACCGATAGGCGGCTTTGAGCTGCCCCCGACTGCCACAGGCTTCGGGCAGCGACGCCCCCGGGCGCGCCGCCACCTGGCCCATGAGGGTAAGCAACCGCTGCGTACGCCGGTCGTCGCCCAAGTCGGCCGTCCCAAACTCCGTCTCAATCCAGTCCTCGTGCTCGACAACCATCGCTGCCATCCTGCTCCCTCGATCTTGCCCCGACGTGGTGAGCTAGTAATTGTGGGATCATTTGCCCTCAAGTTACCTGACTCTCTCGGAAGTGGCAAAGATGTGGGTAAAGATAAGCCCGCAAGGGGAGAGGGAACCCAAGAATCACCTCTTCATACCAATGCAAACCGCCGTAAATTGTCGCTCTTCACTCTGCAGTTGCCCGAGCTATCTGGGCTTTGAACGCTTTAACTGTGTTCTGCATCAGCATTGACACGGTTACTGGACCCACCCCCCCAGGTACCGGAGTAATAAAGGTCGCCCTCTCCTGGGCCGTGGTAAACTCGACATCACCAACAATACGTTTTCCTACCTGATTAATGCCAACATCGATCACTACCGCCCCCTGTTGGATCCACTCTCCCTTGATCACTTCGGGCGATCCGACTGCCACAACAAGAATCTCAGCTCGACGCACGTGATCGGCTAGCAGTCCGCGCCGTGCAGTGGCAATGTGACAGATCGTGACGGTAGCCAAACGGTCGAGGAGCATTAAACTCACTGGCTTGCCGACGAGTTCGCTATGGCCGACGATGACCGCTTCCTTGCCTTCCATAGCCGTCCCGGTCGCTTCGAGCATTTGCATAACGGCTAAGGCGGTACACGAACCGACCCGCATCTCACCGATCAGCGCTGCCCCCACGTTCTCTGGGTGGGTACCATCTACATCCTTCAAGGGGTCAATAGCATTGACAAGCACTGAACGCCGTAGATGGGGAGGGAGGGGCAGTTGCAAAATGATGCCAGTCACTTCAGGGTCACGATTCAGCTGGTCCAGGCGGCGCAGCACCTCGCGCTCTTCCGCTGTGTCCGGGAGGTGATACCAGCGGTACTCGATACCCAACTCGCGAGCCCTCCGGTTTTGTGAACGGATATAGACCTCGATTGCTGGGTGAGAGCCGACATAAATACTCACCAACACCGGCCGACGCCCGGTTTGGCGGATCAATTGAGGAATCTCCTGTTTCATCTCGTCGTAAACACGCTGAGCAATCACCCGACCCTCGACAATCTGTGCATTCATGATCCTTACGTTATCATCTGATGAGATCGTCAGGAAAGAGATGACACAAAGCGTCTTTTCCTGACGAGGTCTGTCAATTATTGAACAGGAAGGTGTCCAAATACTGACCATTCTGGACAAGAATGACGAAAAAACACCTTTCTTGGCTGGCTCATTTTTTGCTCCTCTGAGAAATATTGTGAATCATGGGCTTTTTAATCTTTCTCATCAGACCCACAGTCAGCCGATCAAAGGGTCGAAAGCCAAACGCAATAAGAGCCAACTTCACGGCGAGTGCTCCGTCTTGAGTGCACCAGGAGGTCGTATGGTGGAACTAGAAGAGCAGGAACAAGAGCGGATATCATTAGCAGACCTGATTCCCATCCAGTATAGTGATCCAGTTGCGGTGCGTATCCAAGTGAGTGGAGAACACCGGTTGCTCTGGGCAATCTTGGAAGACGCTATTGACTGTTACTTGCGTTACGCGGCACAGTCTAGTGTCGAAGCGCAGCAAGTGTTCCGCGAAGCAGCAGAGTGGATCGAGTCGGATGAAGAGGAATGGCTGTGTAGTTTTAGTGCGATCTGCAACGCCTTTCGCATTGACCCGCGTCATCTCCGTCGAGGACTGCAGCACCGTCTCCAGGGAAATCTCAGAGGACGGCAGGGAGTGCGTCTTCCTCATGCCGCCTAACAAGGCTTTTGTTGTTGACCCGTTCACCTGCGATCGCTAAGAAAGGACAAGATGAAAACATTTTATGAACACTTTCTCGATGAAGTGACTCGCAAACTGGACGCTGGAGAGATTGATGCAGAAAAAGCCCAGCACTGGATCAGCGAAATCCAGCAACAGTTGCAAGCGCATGCTCAGTATTCTCCTCATGCCCCGATTGTGCAGATGCCGGTAAGACATTAACCGTCACTCGCGATCTTCTTTTCACTAGACGTATTCTGTTCCTTCATCAAAAAATATCGAGCCCTCTCGTCATAGTTATGCCCCTCGTGCACAGGCCGGGATAGTTGCAGGTTACGGCTTCCTCGGTTACGCTGGCCCCACCTTATTTCAATGAGGAGTTTGAGGCATGGAGAGAATGCCGACACGAGCGGTGCGGATCGGTAAAGTGCAGGTTGGTGAGGGGGCGCCGATTGTGGTGCAAAGTATGTGCGCTACGAAAACCACAGCTATCGACGAGACAGTGGCCCAAGTCCATCAGCTTGAAGCCGCTGGAGCAGGGGTCGTGCGCATCGCGATCGATAACCCAAAAGAGGCAGCAGCGTTGAAAGAGATCCGCGCACAAACAACGGCAACCCTGTCAGTTGATCTGCAGGAAAACTACAAGATTGCCGATCTGGTTGCGCCGTATGTAGACAAGATCCGCTACAACCCTGGACACCTCCATCACATTGAGAAAGGCAAAACCATCCCACAAAAAGTTGCCTGGTTGGTGGATGTTGCCCGTAACCAGGATGTTGCTATCCGGATTGGGGTCAACTGTGGCTCAGTAGCTCCGGCTTTTCTGGAGCAGTATCCAAGTGACCAGATAGAGGCGTTGATCCACTCTACCCTCTATCACTGTCAATTGATGGAGGATTTGGGCTTTGACCGTTTTGTCGTGTCGTTAAAAGATTCAGACCCGACTAAAGTGGTAGAAGCGAATACCCGCTTTGCTCAAGCTCGCCCTGAGGTGCCCATACACCTGGGAGTGACGGAAGCGGGCTTGCCTCCTGATGGGATTATTAAGAGCCGTCTGGCTTTTGAAACACTGCTGGCCAACGGTATTGGTGACACGATTCGTGTCTCGTTAACCCTCCCTAATGAGCGCAAACACGAAGAAGTAACCGCCGGTTTCCACATTCTTGAAGATGTCCGACAGGGGCGTTTTGTCTCGGTCCCGGACTTTGGCAAAGGTCTCAATATTATTTCCTGCCCCAGTTGTTCCCGCGTAGAGAACGAAAAGTTTGTTGAACTGGCGGAGCAGGTCAAGGAACTCACCTCCTACGCTAAAGAACATCGGATCACCATTGCGGTGATGGGATGTCGGGTGAATGGTCCAGGGGAGACGGATGATGCCGACCTAGGGCTATGGTGTGGCCCAACCACTGTCAATCTCAAGAAAAAAAGCATGAAGATCGGTCACTTCGGCTACGATGTAGTGTTGCACCGTCTTAGGCAAGAACTTGATCAGTTGATCGCTGAACGAACCTCATAAACTCAAGCAAAAAGACAACACAGCAAAGGATCTTTAGAGAGGCTGTCTGAAAAGCCGCAGCATCGAGTCATTGCGAGCGCAGCGAAGCAATCTTTGCCCGAACAAGAGATTGCTTCGTCGCTTCCAGCTCCTCGCAATGACACCCTTCCTTATACTTCCCAGACAGCCTCTTAGGGAGTTGAATTTACGCTGTTGCCTCTGCAGCGGCATAAGTCGGATTGGAGAGGGGCGCATACTGCGGTGCAATGTGACAATGGCAGCCGATATGCAACGGCACTCGCGGTGTTTGGCCTGGAGGATGCGCGCGCTCTGCAGCTCGCTTACAGTATGAGCAGGCCTGCTCATCGACAATAATTGCCCACCCTGTCACTTCGGTATCGAGTTCTTTGTGGAGTTGTTTCTGTTCTATGGCGTCATATCCTCTGGCGTAGGTTTCGGCGATGAGGGAAGCGATCTCACGGGTGTAGCGCCACGCAGAGGCGACCTGCTGGAGATCGACCTGAGCGAACTCTTCGGGAAAAGGCCGTAATTGAAAGAGGTCAGAGAAAGCCCCTATTCTGCCTACTCGTTCCATGGCATCTGGCAGGGAGAACAGGTAGGCGACAGCCTGGGCTTTTCTTGTAAATGCGGGAGGTTCCAAGTCGGCTACGATTGCCTTGAGGTCTTTCAGTATCAGGGTGTCCACAAGGGTGGGCATGGGGATATCTGTTCCACGAACGGCGAGGCCGAGGTCTACTAGTTTTTCAAACCCAGCCTGGTCGCTGTGTTTTCGGGAGAGCACGTGGAGTTTCCCATGGGGTTCAGCGAAGCGCATATACAACTCCAGCGCATCGTAATCGAAGCGGTCGAGCAGCGCATCGTCAATTTTCATGTCACCGAGTACATCTTCGAAAAGTGTGACGAGGTTGCAGCGCGGTCGGATATCCAGAGAGGTGAGGGCTTGCTCTCGAAAGGAGAGCAGTAGGTCTTTGCGGTCCTTCTCTGTGGCTGTTGTCCATTCAGAAGAGAGACGTTGTAAGTCAGCGAGGGTCTTGAGATAGATTGGCCGAAATTCTGCAATATAGGCGTCGATTTCTTTACAGCGTAGATTGGACCGGAGGATGAGAGAGAACAGGCTGTGTACTTTCTCAGCGGCCTGCTTTTGTGTTCCGCCTTCATCGAGCAGATATTTGACCTGGACGACCATTGGGTGGTCAATTCCGTACAGGGTTAAGCGAAAGGGACTGCCTGGATTAATGACCCAACCCCCATCCTTGGTTGCGGTGAGAGTCTCTTTTTCACAAACGGTTTCAACCTTAGAAGCAGTTGCTTCTGGAGCGGGCATGTTCCTTTCGTCCGGTCCCACCGGTTCTTTTGTTACTTCTTTGATTAATTGTTTCGTTCCTGCGGGTGTCTTGGCCGGTTTTTTTCGCGCTGCTGCAACGACGATCACGAGCACCGTAAACATCGTGATAAGTAATATCCACGTGGGCAGCATAGATAGCTCCTTCTTCCTGCAAAACACATCGACACAAAGTCGGGCGAACTTTACTCCCTCTTGGGCGTATTTGCGCTGCAGAGATTACTGTTCTCAAAGTGCAAGAGATATGCCATCCCAAGGCATCAAGAAATAAGCAGATTTCCTGTTCTTGGCCACCCCTGATTTTGCCACAAGGGTGCCGTTTTTTGTCAGAGTACGATTTTTTGCCTGCATAAGCAGACATTCAGCCGCCTCGCTGTGGGCTGAATGCCTGCTTATGGTTCTTTTTGAGGAGGAGGAATGCTATTGAGGCATGCGTGCGTGAAGGTGCACGAGCAAGAACTGGCTAAACAATAGGAGCGAGAGATGCGACCGCCCTTCACGGATTTGACTATCACAAGGGCGAAAATGACTCTGCCGTTGCAAGACCACATACTACTGGCCGACCATAAAGGGGGCTCTGCAAAGCCCCCTCCTCTCTGGCCTACTCAGAGTCTGTGGCGTTACAACCGGCCCGGAGTCGCCGCAGTTGGCTAATCATGTTCAATGGTCACCACCCCCTTCACTACAGTGGTGTGGTACCTTAATGCACTATGCAGCAATGCACTATGCGGCCGTGGCGGTCACTCCGACGACCGAATCTCGCTTCCCAGAAGTAGGGAGCGGACGCGAGCCTGGTGTTACTTCAAAAGGTCCGGGCAGATCCAACTCTTTCGCGATCTCGCGCATGGCGGGCAAGACTTCCTGCCCTAGCAGCCGTAGACAGGTCTTGCGATCCTCGAATGTCATCGGCCCATGGTGGTACCACGTCGCAAAAATGCCGGGCCGCAACGTCTCCAGCATGAAGCGGATCCGTTTGATCACCGTCTTTGGCGTGCCAGCGATAATCAGCCCGCTGTCTAATGCCGATGTGAAATTGGCGTCAATGCTCCGTTTGACTTCTTCAACATCGACTGTCCCCTGTGTGTAGCGGATAATCTCCGTTCCTGTCCGGGGATCGACCATCGCCTTCGCTAGCCGTTTGGTGGCTTCCTTCGAGTTGTAGCCTGGAGGGAACATCCATTCCGCACGGGCGAAAGACCCGAACCCGCCACCAAAGACGAAGCCCCGGGCGAGTTCTTGGGCTTTTTCTTCGGTCTCAGCGACCACGACGTTCTGCAAGTAGCCAAAGTTCTCCGGCCCTGCCTGATATCCCTCTTGCGCCGCGACATCGGCATAGAGGTTCACCATCTCAACCGTCGCTTCCAGTGCCGTTCCCAGCGCAATATAGGGGTAACGGTGCTTCGCGCTCCACACTACAGTCTCCGGGCTAATCAATCCAGGAATCCAAATCTGCGGCACTGGTTTCTGCAGCGGCAATACCCACGGATTCACGAAGCGGTAGTGATAGTGTTTCCCTTCGTACCGCCACGGCCCCGGCTTCGTCCACGCTTGAATGATAAAATCATGGGCTTCATTGAAGCGCTCGCGGTTGAAGGCAGGATTGATATTGTTGGCAATCTGTTCGCTGCCGGCGCCTCGCACCCACCCTGGCACCAAGCGACCACCGGAAATGAGATCAATCATGGCTAATTCTTCGGCCAGCCGCAGCGGGTCCCCAACCGGCAGGGGATTCCCCAGCAGGACGATCTTCACTCTGTTGGTGATCCGGGCAAGGATAGCGGCCTCGACATCCATCACCGACCCCATGCAGAAGGGGGTCTGGTGATGCTCATTGAGCATCACGCCGTCAAACCCGAGTTCCTCGGCATAAACGCGTTCGTCGAGATATTCATTAAAGAGCCGGCTGGCTTTGGGAGCCTCGAAGTACGTATTCGGTACACCGAAATAGCTACTCCCATTTTCAATCACTGCGTCTTCGGGAACATGGATGTACGCACGTTCGGAGAACGACATGATATGCATCGCAATACCTCCTTTGCTGCTTCATTCAGGCCAGAAAACGTTGTACCTGTTGCGTAAAGTCGGCTTGTTTCTCGATCTCCGGCCGATGACCGCAGTTATCAAACAGGACCAACTCGGCTCCGGTGATCGACTTCTTATACACCTCAGCAGCACTGACGGGAACAACCTTGTCTTGTTTGCCCCAGAACAGTAAAGTCGGGAGGCCAGCCACGTTTCCTAACAACTGACTAAGGCTGGGGTTGAACATATAGGGCTGCCAGGCGAGGCGAGCGGTTTCTGCGCGGGCGTCCTCCCACGCTTCGAATTGTTCAGGAGTTTGTTCGCCACCGTATAGTTTGGCGAACTCTGGCGTGTGTTGCACCTCATGGATACTGGCATCGAGATAGGCCCGTGCAGTGACGGTAAACATATCCATGATATCGCCCTCTGGTGGCCGAATACCGGTCGGCGCGACCAGAACCATGCGACGGAACTGGGCAGGATCGCAAGCGGCCATTTCGGCGGCAAGCCAGCCTCCTATGGAAAAGCCGATAACGTCGATGGGACGAAGGTTGCGCTCCCGCAATACACGCGCATAGAAGCCGGCAAGGTCGCGGATGTTACTGATCCACTCGACCCGTGGCGATGTGCCATAACCAGGATGCTGGGGGATAAGCAGCGTGTGGGTGCGGGCCAGCTCCGCATGCCAGCGGAGCCACCCTGGGGGCCCAAGCTCCTCATGCAGCACGAGGACAGGGTGGCCTGTCCCGGCTTGAGTGACAATAAGGTCGGTATCAGCAACGTGCAGTGTTTCTTCTCGCCATTCCGGTATGTTTCCTGCCATATGTCTTCTGTTCTTTCCTCTTGTCGAGTAGTGTCAATGAGTGATTATTGTTGAGTGAAGGAGGGAGTACTCCTTTTGAGTCTGCATCGCAGATGCGCTTACCTATGATACGTACAAACCAGTCTCTGCGCGGAGATGGTCTGACGATCCAAATCCGCCCTGGTCTTATCTGCTTTGGTAGGTTTCGTCAAGCGCTCGCTTAAGCGTCGGAGAAAAATTTAGCCCCCTGCGAGCAGCCGCACAAACGTCCCGCGAAAATGGGTCCGCATCCGCATTCTCAGGGCGGTGCGACTCAGTCCCAACGCCCGCTCCAGGCGCTCAGGGTTCACAAAGTACAGGTCCAGCAAGATCTCTAATGAAAACGGTAAAAATTCGGGGTCACTCACCTGAATCAGCCCTTCCTCAGTTAACCGATGATAACACCGGGCCATCGCTTGGTAGAGAGGATTTTCAAACTCCTGCTCGACCTTCACTGCTAAGGCCCCGCCCTCGAGCATACGATGAAAGTTGAGCCGGGCCAGATCGCGATTGGTCGCAAAGAAATCAAAGGCGCGGTCGGCGACAGGATAAATCACGGCTTCCAGTGATTTGTGGGTACGGAGCCCCTCTTCGAGTAGGTCAACCACGTCCTTTGACATCTGTGTCAGCTGTTGGAATAGGCGGCGGTAGACGGCCAGATAAAGATTTTCCTTGGAACGCCAGTGAAAATAGAGACTGGCCACGTTGGTGTTGGCCTGTCGCGTAATCTCGCGGGTCGAGGTGGCATAGAATCCTTTCTGGGCAAAGAGTTCTTGAGCGACCTGCAGCAGCCGTTCCTTTGTTGAACTGGGGTCGTGCTCCGGGAAGTTCTCTGGGCGTTCACGAGGAGTAAGTTGTGTCACTGTGCACCTCGGCCTTCTGGAGAAAACGACACAGTACGCTTAGAGGGATCTGCTCCTCCTTGTCAAGCGCCAATCAGCCGCTCTGCCGAAGCTGTCCTGACTATAGCAAATCATATAACCGTGCGACCATCTGGCGCACGTGGAGTTTAACCCGTTTTTCGCATCCTTCTGCACTGCGCTCGCCGAGCAGCCGGCCAAAGGCAACTGGATTGGTGAAATACTCACGCAGAAAGGCGTTGATGGTCATGATCGTGAGCTCGACATCAAGCTGTCGTGTGAGTTTCTCGGGCATCAGTAAGCGCAGCCGCTCTGCGACTGACATGAGCAGCGAGCCTGCCTGGCTCTGGTCCAATACTTTGTGTGAGACATCGGTAGCGAGCAAATAATGGGTTTCAAGCCGAGCCGCATACTCGTGTGCGCGAAAGAAGGTAAACATTCTCTCCACCACCGCTTGAATGGTTTCCTGCCAGGACTCGGGGGAGGCCGGGGCAGCAGTGAGCAAAGCAAAGACTTCCTCAGACAGCTTCGCTCGTCGGTTGAGGAGCTGTTGGTACACGGCAGTATACAATTCTTCTTTGGATTTCCAATGAAAGTGGAGGGTGGAGATATTAATGCCAGCCTGCTCGGCAATGTCGCGGGTGCGAGTTCCCTCAAACCCCTTTTGGGCAAATTGTTCTTCGGCAACTTGAAGAATCCGCTCTTTTGTCGAGCCTGATTCTTCGTGCTCGTTATGCGGCTCTCGTGCTGGTGTTTTCTTGGACAGCATAGGCCGGATGGGTTACTCCTCCTTAAGAGGGTCGTGGAAACAGACTTGCCATCTTCATCGCCAGACTCATGTCCCCGCTAATTTTCATCTTACCGCTCATGAACGCCATCTGCGGGTTGAGCTTGCCATTCACCAGGTCAAGGTAGTCTTGCCCAGCCATCGACAACGTCATATGGGGCGAAGGATGGGTTTGGGGACGATATTGCGCGGCGGCATCCTGAAGTATTTGCCATGCCATTCGAGCTCGTCTTCGGTCCACATTTTCGGGATCGCGCGGATCACCTCATCCCACATCTCCTTGGTGTTGTCAGGATCAACGCCAAATCCGCCAAGTTCGGTCCAGGTGGCGGAACGACCAGTGCCAAACTCCAATCTGCCGTTGGAGACGAGGTCAAGCGCCGCAGCTCTTTCAGCAATACACGCAGGATGATTCACTTGCGGTAAGCACAATACAATACCATGTCCAACATGGATGCGCTTTGTGCGTGCCGCTGCTGCGGCCAGAAAAACTTCTGGTGCCGAACAATGGGAGTATTCTTCGAGGAAGTGATGTTCGACCGCCCAAACTTGATCAAAGCCGAGTTCATCAGCCAGTTCGATTTGTTCCAGCGCTTCCTGATAGACGCGTAACTCTGATTGACGGTTCCACGGTTTCTGCACTGAGAGTTCGTAAAAGATGCCGAATTTCATGCCGCCCTCCCTAAACGAGACTCGGACAAAACCCTATGCCTACGGTTCCAGCACCACAATAAGCGCCTGCCGAAGGGCCGAGTTCAGTGATAAGTAATTGGGCGCAGCGGAGTCGCTGGCGAACACGTGCCGCCAACTCTTCGGCTCCGGCAGGATTATTTGCATGAGTGACGAGGACAATCGCTGCACGCCCGTTTAGTTTCTCTTCAGCACGGTCAAGCATACAGGCGGTATTTTCTGCTTGCGTGGACCGTTTGTCGATCACTGCAATCCGGCCCCAGACACGAATTAGCGGCAGCATGCCTGCAAGACTGCCAACCTGCATTTCGTAGAGCGAGATGCGACCGTCGCGTTTGAGGTATGCGGTTGTCGTCGCTGGTGCGTAGCAACAATCGATCTGTGGAGTTGCCGCTTCGATGACGCTGACGACGTCTGCCAGGCTCACGCCTCGTGCCGCAAGTTCAGCCGCAGCAAGACACGTTGCCCCTAATCCAGTCAGCCCGCGTCCAGTGTTGAGGGCCTCGACTATGAGGCCATCTTCTTTCTTGACCGTCATGCTTGCGCCATAGGCCGCACTGTAGGTCGAACAGGACTCAAACGGATTGATCAAGCAGAGGATGTGCTCACCATATTTCGCTGCTTCACGATACGCCATGGCAAAATCTGGTGCCAACGGGGCCACAATTGTCGGCAAGCGTGGCTCATCTGTGAGTTGTTGATAAAAGTCTGTGCGAGGTAGAGCATCGTCGCGAAAATACTCGCGACTCAGGGCGATCTGAATGGGGGCAAGCGTAATGTTGCGTTTGGCTGCCTCAGGAGGCGGAAGGTCGGCACTCGAATCGCTGACGATCGTGACAGGTTGGCGCATACGCGTCCTCTCTTTGCGGTCTTGTTAAACCACGAGGAGGATAACGAACAGAAGATTGAATGTCAATCAATTGGTTGATTGATTTTTCTTACGGGCGGTAAGGACTGATGACCAAGGATGATGTAGGGGCGCACGGAGGTGTGCCCATGTAGAAAGAACTATGGGAGAATCGTGGAGGTTTGTATCTTTGGTGATCACCGCAACGGTCTCCCCCTGCTCTCCCAGGATCAGGGCCGTCGCAACGATCTGCCGGTCGTGCATTTCCGTAATCGCGGTCAAGGACACAGTCTTGTCTAACACCGTGCGATCGAGCGGAACTACCACAACGCGGGGATCGGCGTCCACTGCCCTCAGGAAGTCGCTGACTGTCGGGATGCTGATTTTGCCATATTCACTCATCCAGCATGCCTCTGCTAACACAATCACCGGCACAACGAATTCGCAAGCTCGGTCTTCCAGAAGAGCTTTGGCATTATCAGTCGTCATCCGGCAATTTCAGATTCTACTTGACCTCTGATGCTTCTCGTCCTACCGTTCAAACAGGAGTGAAAAAAGATATGACTCGCACAGTTTTTCAAACAGAATCGGTCGGGAATTCTAGGCGCCAAACTTCAGACACAATCGATCCCATCTCGCTAGAAATCTTATGGAACCGGTTGATCTCGATTGTCAATGAGCAAGCCACTGCACTCCAAAATGCGTCATTTACGACGGTGGTCCGTGAGGCTGGTGACCTCTCCGCCGGTGTGTTTGATACGCAGGGGAACATGATTGCTCAGGCAGTGACTGGCACGCCTGGGCATATCAATACCATGGCACTGGCTGTACGACACTTTCTCAAGGCATATCCTTGGGAAACTCTGGAAGAAGGCGATAGCCTGATCAGTAACGACCCGTGGCTGACCTCTGGGCACCTCAATGATTTCACTGTGGTAACGCCGATTTTCCACAGCGGCAAGCCAGTGGCTTTGTTCGCCAATACGTGTCACGCTGTCGATGTGGGCGGACGCATGCTCGGTGCGGATGCCCGGCAGGTGTTCGAGGAAGGAATCTACGTCCCGATTCTCAAACTCTTCCGACGCGGCCAACCCAATACAGATCTGTTTCGGATGATCAAACAAAATGTGCGGGCACCAGCATTAGTCGAGGGTGACTTAATGGCACAAGTCGGCAGCAACGAAGTTGGCGGCGCTAAGCTGCTGGAGTTCATGGACGAATACAATTTCTCTTCGCTCGGTGCACTGTCAGAAGCAATCCTCACGACTTCAGAAAAGGCCATGAGAGCAGCGATTGCTGCGCTTCCCCAGGGTACCTATCGCCACGAAATCCACATGGATGGATTCGACGAGCCCATTACGGTGAAGATCGCTGTGACCGTGCAGGGCTCAGACCTCTCTGTCGATTATGCTGGTACCTCGCCGCAATGTGACCGTGGCATCAATGTCCCCTTTGCTTACTGTGTGGCATACACCACGTATCCTCTGAAATGTGCAATCTCTCCGCATGTTCCCAACAACGAAGGGAGCTTCCGCCCGGTGCATATCCGTGCGCCTGAAGGGTGTATTTTGAACTGCCAGTTTCCTGCACCAGTGGGCGGACGACACATCATAGG
Source organism: uncultured Enterobacteriaceae bacterium (assembly GCA_964502465.1). GTDB lineage: Bacteria > Desulfobacterota > Binatia > Bin18 > Bin18 > CAZCWX01. Next base: position 22,419 of record CAZCWX010000648.1, read on the forward strand.
TCATTTCCTTTCGACAGCAGTATTCGGCGCATTCGCTCAGGCAATTCCTGACAAAGTGTTAGCTGATGGTGCAGCCAACATTTGGATTACGCAATTCACTGGCAAGGACCAGACTGGCAAGAGTTTTACCTATGTCTTTTTCTCTTCCGGCGGTATGGGCGCTCGGCCGGATAAAGATGGAATCTCGGCGACTGCTTTCCCCAGTGGCATTCAAGGCGTACCAGCAGAAATTATTGAAAATGTTTCACCACTGGTGATGGAAAAGCGGGAGCTTATTGCAGATTCGGGTGGGCCGGGGAAGTATCGAGGAGGTCTCGGACAAGAGATGGTACTGTCTGTACGGACCGCTGAGCCTGTTGTGCACTCAGCTATGTACGATCGTACGAAATTCCCTGCCCTCGGCTTCGCTGAGGGGAAGAACGGTGGGCTTGGTGACTTTTTCTTGTCGAATGGCACGCGCCCGCATCCTAAGGCACAATACTGGCTGCCACCAGAGAAAAAGGTCGTGCTTCGTCTTCCAGGCGGCGGGGGGTTTTTCCCGCCTTTCGAACGTGATCCGGAATGCGTGCGGCAAGACGTGCTGAATGGGTATGTTTCGTTGCAGGCCGCACGGGAACAGTATGGCGTTGTGCTTGACGAAGGTGGTGCGATCGATTGGGAACGGACGCGGCGCATTCGCGCCAGAGAGTCTAGTGTCTAGGGTCTCGCGTCTTGAGTCCAAAACTTAGAATCTCTCCTTCTGTGGGGTCTATTGGGTCTGTTGAGTCTGTTGAGTCTATTGGATCCTGATGACTTCTTGATTCTAGAGACCCTAGAGACTCTAGAGACTAAGCGGACACGGGGCTGAAAGCTGAGAGCTAAAAACTAAAAGCTTTTTTACGCTTTTACTGCAATCGCCTCCACCTCGATCAACAGGCCAGGGAATGCTAAACCTGCAACGACGACAGCCGTGCTCGCCGGTGAATTGGCGCCAAAGATTTCAGTGCGTACTGTGAGCATATCCATAAATTTGCTCTGATCGGTGATATACGTATTGATCTTGATGATATTATCGAGCCCGGCTCCTGCGGCAGCGAGCACGGCCTTGATGTTTTCAAAGACTTGGCGCGTTTGTGCCTTCATATCTCCTTCGCCCACCAGGGTCCTGTTGGCATTGTAAGCGACTTGGCCGGACACATAAATCGTGTTGCCAACCTGCTTTGCTTGGGCCAACGGTAGACGGTCATCCCATGCCCAACCCGGATCAATCGTCTTTGTGACCATAAGAGGCTGTCGCGTTGCGGGAGCAGTGCGTTTCACCACGCGGGCGGCCTTTTTGAGCGGTTTCTTGGCTGTGCGTGCCCCTTTCTTTGCGGCTGAAGTTGCCGCCTTTGTAGCGCGGATGGATCTAACTGTCTTTGTTGCCATGGTGGCTTCTCCTTTCGCCTCTTATGATCTGCAGGAGAGGGGGATTTGTCAAGAAAATACGGCTTGTGTCGTTGGCTTGACAGCTTCAGAACTGTGGCTGATTATACTTTTTATTGCATCGTATTGCTCGCTTACAGGAGGCTGGTTGGATGGGACATGATGTTGGCTGTGGGGGATCTCGGTTACCACAACGGCTTGGCATGATGGGGTGGGGTGGGGTGCACTGGTCCCAACTTAAGCGGTGCTCCACACTAGCTGCTCCTGGTGCTGGCGCTCGCGGTGCCGCGAGCGCCAGCGCTTGATGAGACCCAAGAGTTTGGCATGCGTGCACAGAAACTCTACCAAATTGTCACTCTCGCCTCGCTGCACGGCGCGACTAAAGTGATAAAAGGCCCGAAAGACCATCTCCACCGAAATCCGCTCCAGCGGCTCGTGCAGCGCCTGCGCTACCTGTTGGCAAACGCTCAGCAGCACGGCATAGAACATGAGCGTGGCGTAAATCTGGAGCTGGATGCCATTGGGCGAGGCCGTCCACAAGTAGGCCAGATCCAGTACCCGCTTGGTCAGCAAAAAGGCATCCTCGATCCGCCAGCGGCGCCGATACAGCTCGCAAACTTGGCGCGCCGTGAGCACCTGGGGATCGAGCACGTTGGTGAGGTAGCGATACCACTGCCCGTGCCACAACACCGAGACCATCCGCAGGGGGTGGCGGCAGGGATTGGAGCGATACTGGCCCAGTTTGACCAGTTCATCCCGATAGTAGGGGCTTTGGCTCAAGACCGCCAACGTGCGATAGGCCGTCTTATGGCGCATGCGCGTGACGAAGTATTTCTGCTGCTCGGTAAAGTCGTCAAACCACAAGAAGCTGAAGAAGCCCAGGTCAAAGACCACCAAGCCCCCCGCGGGCACGGCGGCCAAGATCTGCGGGGCAAAGCGTTTATCGTTGGCCGCGGCATCCTCTGTATAGAGATGCCAGCAGGGCCGCTGACTAAAGGCCTCCACCATCACCATCATGCGCCCGGCCAACACCGTCCCTGCTATTCCCTGCAAGGCCTGGGTCTTTTTGCGCAGGGCTTCGAGGGTCGAGCCGTCCAGCAGGGCAATCAGCGGAAAGTGCGCGCGCACTCGCGCCCAGTCCTCCAGCCCGGGCCAGGTCGGCAGGGGTTGCGCCTGCAGCCGTGCACAGACCTCGGCAAAGAGCTCGCCCAGGGCCGCCGCCGCCAGGGTGTCCAGTCGTTTGGCAATGGCTTGCTCACTGACCTGGAGCGGCCGGATCCACAACAGGCCCTCGCGGGCCAGGACCCGCTGCACTTCGGCCACGGCCCCCAACCGCCGCCACACCAAGCTCACAATAATCGCTACCATCACGGGCAAGGTCAGCAACCGGGCCCGCAGACGGATCACGCGCTGGGGCCGGTGGGGGTCGCGGCGCTCCAGCCGTCGCGGAGCCAGCAACGAGGGACTGAGCAGGGTCCACAATTGCTGCTCCACTTCTTCGACGGCTGGCATGGGGACCGGCACCCGGTGCCGGAAATCGGGATTGGTATGGGGCCTCGGCTTGCGTTGCGCCATTGGTGACCTCCTGGGGGCAGAAGGCCAAAGGATAACGCAAAGAAAATCCTGCGGCAGCAGTGCAGAGGAGCTAGACAGACCGTGTGCTTTCATGTGGAAAATCAGTTACCTGCACCTTAAGTTGGGACCGGTGACGACCATGCGCCCCTCGCCTATCCCGCGACCTTCTGCGAAGACAGTGCTACCGACCGTGTTTTTTCCTGGGTGGCGAAAATATCAATGTCTCGCCACTTTCCCTGGGCAAAACGCCACCACAACGCCAGACCGAGCAAAGTGACGTTCACCGTACCGGCCAGCCACGGTCCTAACGATTCGAGGTTGGTAAACGCAACTGACCCCAGGCTCAATGGGGCAAACAC
>CAZCWX010000649.1:0-23055 GCA_964502465.1 uncultured Enterobacteriaceae bacterium
GGTGGACCAAACGGCGCAGCGCTTGGTCCTGATGGCAAGGTATACATTTGTAACAACGGTGGTTTCGAGTGGAATGTGATTGATGGGCTCCTCATCCCCGGTCATCAACCGCATGACTATCAGGGGGGGAGTATTCAGCGTGTTGACCTGGCAACTGGCAAGGTGGAAACGCTGTATACAGCCTGTGATGGACGTCGTTTGCGTGGCCCCAATGATCTCGTCTTTGATAACGCTGGTGGCTTTTGGTTCACGGACGCCAGCAAAATCCGTGAGCGTGATCGTGACCGAACCGGGGTGTTTTATGCCAAGGCTGACGGCTCGTTGATCAAGGAAGTGGTCTTTCCCATGGACGTGCCAAATGGTGTTGGCCTCTCGCCCGATGGGAAGCGCCTGTATGTGGCCGAGACCTTCACCGCCCGGGTGTGGTGGTGGGACATCGCTGGCCCAGGTGAACTGCTCCCAGCACAAACAGCGGGGGCAGCAATCCTCGCTGGTCCAGGCGGTGGCACGCTCTTGGTTGGCCCTCCTGGCTACCAACTTCTGGACTCGCTCGCGGTTGATAGTGCCGGAAACGTCTGTGTTGCTACCATCATCAACAGCGGCATCACGGTCATCTCTCCTGACGGGAAATCGCTCGAGCATGTTCCGATGTCTGGTGATCCGATTACCACCAATATCTGTTTCGGCGGCAAAGATCTGCGGACTGCCTATGTCACGCTCTCGGGGACCGGGCGGTTGGTCGCAATCGATTGGCCACGCCCAGGACTGCGACTCAACTATGCAGACTAATGCATTGTGACAAACGCATGCGCTCATGGCACCGGTGTTCATCCCGTATCCTTGCACCGTGGTCTTGTGGGGCAACTGTCCCGGTTGCCCAGGAGTGCAGGCGAGACACCTGCACCACAAAGGGATTACCGGGGTTGATCGTCAAATTTCATAAGAGTGCGTCTACGAAAAGAGAGGGCTTGCCGAGAGGGGGTGAAATGCTCGCATGCGGGAGCGGATCTTCGGCCATATCCCCAGCTACCCTGAGGGGAGTTGGTTTGCCTCGCGAGTGGAGTTGTCTCAGTCTGGTGTGCATCGCCCACGTGTGGCTGGGATTTCTGGCCAAGCACGAGAGGGCGCTGACTCAATCGTCCTCTCTGGCGGCTATGAGGATGACCAGGATTACGGTGACGAGATTCTCTATACCGGGCACGGTGGGAGGGATCCTGAGAGCGGGCGACAAATGGGCCATCAATTGTTGGCCAAGGGAAATGCGGCGCTGGCGTATAACAAACACGCTGACCTCCCTGTACGGGTCATTCGTGGCGCGATACCCCGATCGCCCTATGCTCCTCGTATTGGCTATCGCTATGATGGACTGTACAAAGTCGCTGACTATTGGCAAGAGAGGGGACGGTCTGGCTTCTTGATCTGGCGCTATCGGTTGCTCAAGAGAGCAGAGAACCGCGCGGCTGATACCGACAAGACGTAACGGGCAAGGAAATAGAATTCCAGAGAGGCTAACCATGACTAAAGTATGTATTTCGTTTGCTGGGGCTTCTGGTTTGAGTGGCTTTCCAGATTTTCCTCCAACTGCAGCACAGCAATTGCAGGCTGAGTTTCCTCCAGTCACCATGACCTTGGTACAGAATCCCGCACGACGACGAGCAGAGTTAGCCGATGCGGATGTGTTGTTCGCCGTGCGTTTTAGCCCAGAAGATTTCCGTATCGCAACGCAACTCAAATGGCTCCATCTCTCGTCTGCTGGCGCGACACACGTACTGTTTCCTGAAATGGTCGAAAGCGCTGTGATCGTGACCAACTCGCGCGGATTATACGGTATCCCTATTGCCGAGCATGTGTTGGGGATGATGATTATGCTGGCGAGGAAGCTGCACGACGCGTACCGCTTTCAGCTCGAAGGAAAATGGCCGCGCAAGGAGATGTTCGCTCGCTATCCCACCTTTTCAGAACTCTATGGCCAAACGGTCGGAATTATTGGGCTCGGAGATATCGGCCTCGCGGTTGCTGAGAGAACAAAAGCGCTCGGGATGCGGGTGATCGCCACCAAACGCAGAGTGGAGACCCTCCCGCCTTGTGTGGATGCATTATTGAGACCGGAAGGACTGCCGCAATTGTTGCAGGAATCAGACTTTGTGGTGATCGCCGCGCCGCTGACTCCCGAAACGCAAGGGTTAATTGGCGAGCGGGAGCTACGTTTGATGAAACCTTCCGCATATCTCTTCAATGTTGGCCGAGGGGCGATTATCCAGGAAGCTGTGCTCATTCAGGCGCTCAAAGAAGGCTGGATCGCGGGTGCTGGTCTCGATGTGACTGAGGTAGAACCACCACCAGCAGACAGCGAGTTATTGAGTTTGCCTAACGTGGTGCTCACCCCACACTATTCCGGGTTACGCTCGCACTACTGGGAGCACGCGCTGGCGATTTTCAAGCCGAACCTGGGGCGGTTTCTGCGAGGGGAACCACTGGCAAACGTGGTAGATAAACGCAGTGGATACTAAAACACTATGACCTAATTTGAAGGAAGGAGTACGGAATGGACATGAGAAACATTATTGCTATCGTCACCGGCGGCGGATCAGGACTCGGCGAAGCAACCGCGCGCACGTTTGTGGCGAAAGGCGCAAAGGTGGCTGTGCTTGACCTGGGGAACTCAAAAGGTGCAACCGTTGCGCAAGAACTCGGCGGCCATGCGTTGTTCGTCGAAGCTGATGTCACGAATGATGAGCAACTCGCTGCCGCTATTGCTCACGCCGCCAGGAGCTTTGGCGCCATCCATGTCGCGGTGAACTGCGCGGGGATTGCCACGGCAGGAAAGACCCTCGGGAAAGAGGGGGAGCCTCTTGATATCAGACCGTTCCGCAAGACCATTGAGGTCAACCTGATCGGCACCTTCAACGTGATTCGCTTCGCCGCGTCTCAAATGATTAAAAACGAACCGAATGCGGACGGAGAACGTGGCGTGTTCATCAACACGGCTTCGGTGGCAGCATTTGAAGGGCAAATTGGGCAAGCCGCCTATGCAGCTTCAAAGGGAGGTATCGTGGGGATGACTCTTCCCGTCGCGCGAGACCTGGCCCGCGATGGTATTCGCTGTTGCACAATCGCGCCGGGTATCTTCGAGACGCCTATGCTCATGGGATTGCCAGAGTCTGCTCGGAAAGCGCTTGGCGCCAGTGTGCCGTTTCCCGCGCGGCTCGGGCGACCGTCGGAATACGCAGCCCTCGCCTGCCATATCATCGAGAACCCCATGCTCAATGGGGAGACGATTCGCCTCGATGGCGCGATCCGCATGGCACCACGGTAAGCGGACAAGCTTGCAGGCTATGGCATGATGGAACGTGCACCCTTCGACACGCTTGTCCTAAGCGAAGCCTGCCCTGAGCGTAGTCGAAGGGCGCACGGGCTTTCTCATCACATCGCGCTAGACAAACGCATCACGGCCACGCGCATAGGAGCGAATGTTCTGCGCTGCATTGCGATTGACCAGCGGCCGTCCCCACATGGGATGATACAGACTGCGCACTTCGTGCTCGATTTTGCAGAGCAGGTGGCCTGTCTCAGGATCAACAATGTCTTGAAACCGATACTGATGCGCATCGCTCTCTTCTGTAATGAGCTTATGGCGCTGCAGAAATGCGTGCGGACCCGAGAAGTTGGCAATATAAACAGCAATGTGGTGGCCATCATAGGCTGGGATCTCGGCGTTGGTCTCCCGAAAAATCAGAGCCTGGTCACAACCCATACGCACTGTGGTCACTGCGCCTGGTTCTGCGGGCTTGACCGTAGCCGGAGCCTGCAGGACTTCCTGGTAAAACCGGGCGATCCCCGCAGCCGTACCAAGCCGAACCAACACCTCGACATAAGGCATGCCTAACGTCATCTCACCGAATTGGGGACCAGGTTCGTAACAACGCATGTGATTCCCCCAGGGACAGGTCACTGCGACATATCCGTCCTCGACCGACCACGAAAACTGGGTATCAGCTAGTCGGTCTTGCACTTTTTTCAGGCGTTTTTGTAATCTCTCAAGATCTGGGATGACTAATCCCACATGACCCGCAACGACTTGAGGATCACGTGTGGGTAAATGGAATTGCTGCTGGCCCACATTGACCCACATATTCTCGACCCCGACCATCATATAGGGATCACGGGTAAGCCCGAGCCCTGAGATGTAGAACTGGAGCGCGGTTGCCTGGTCAGGCACAGTGACATTGACGTGTTCCATCATCAAAATGTTACCGACATCTTGAGTCGTTCGCTCATAGGTATGCTCGTTCATTTGGGTCCTCCTTCTCGCTTTTTCAGATCTGATTATCTCCGTCCCGCGTCTGTTTTGCAATGCTTTGAGGTTGGCAGAATCTCGAGAGAGGTGGTACAGTGGCGCGACTTGCAACTCGATAAAGGGGGGAAAGCGATGTCGGCATTGGCGCAGGTACGTATTCTTGACTTGACCCACTTCGAAGCAGGGCCATCCTGCACCGAATTGTTGGCGTTCCTTGGGGCCGATGTGATCAAGGTCGAGCCTCCACACACGGGCGAACCCGGACGTTCGCTTTTTACCGATAAGCCGGACCTTGATTCGTACTTCTTCCTCCTCTTGAATGCCAACAAGCGCAGTATCACCCTCAATCTCAAAAGCGAACCCGGACGAGATCTCTTTCGTCAGCTGGCCGCTCGTGTGGATGTCGTCATAGAAAACTTCTCCCTGGGTACGATGGAGGACCTTGGACTCGGCTATACGGTGCTCCAAGAATGCAATCCTCGACTCATCTACGCTACCATTAAAGGGTTTGGTACCTACGGTCCCTGGAGTGCCTACAAGAGCTTTAATGCCGTTGCTCAGGCTGCCGGGGGAGCGTTCAGCATCACTGGCTTGCCCGACGGCCCTCCGCTCAAGCCAGGACCCACTATTGGTGATACAGGTACGGGCATTCACTGTGCCGTCGGTATTCTCGCTGCCCTGCTGCAACGGCAAAAAACCGGTCGTGGACAGCATGTCGAAGTATCGATGCAGGATGCAGTGGTGAATTATGGGCGCGTGCCCATGCGGCATCATCAACAGACCGGTGTGACTGTTGCTCGCTCTGCCAACCGCCTCGGGCACCTTGCGCCAACTGACATCTATCGCTGTCACCCCGGTGGCCGGAATGACTACGTCTACCTCATGGCTACCTCACGCGAGATGTGGGAGAGCCTGCTGCATGTTATTGGTCGGAACGATCTCATTGGCGATCCGCGTTATACGAGCCAGTCGGAGCGGAACGACCGCTTTGACGAGGTCCACGCCTTCATCCAGACCTGGACAGAAAAGCGCGACAAGTTCACGGTGATGGAGACACTAGGGAAAGCCGGCGTACCGTGTGGTGCGGTGTTCGACTCGCACGACGTATTGACCCATCCTCATCTGCACGAACGCGGCATGATTGTGACCACAGAGCATCCAACCAGGGGATCAATCACGATGCCAGGGTGTGCCGTGCACCTGGCGGATTCGCCCGTGGACGTGAAACCCGCACCGCTCCTTGGTCAACATAATGCTGAAGTCTATGGCGAATTGCTTGGGCTGACTGAGGACACGCTCAGAGAGTTACAGCAGCAAGGAACCATCTAAGTTTATTCATTCAGCTCACAAAGAGAGAAAGATGAGATGGGGGCTCCTTTTCTTACTACAATAAGCCATCTGATGGACAACAGGGGTGCAAAGCCCGCCGTTGTGTCAGGGGACTAATGAGCGCGTGCCATCATCGCCTGGAGCATGAGAACGACGCGCTCTCGCACCAGCTGTTTATCCGTCTGATCGAGATCTGTAGCAACCAGCAGGAACGGCTCGAACACCAACCAGCCCAGCATCAGTGCGCTAACGGTTCCAACCACAATCCGGGCGTCCAACGGTGGAGGAGGAGGGGACTGCTCCTCCTGTCTCCGAGGCTGTTGCTGTTCTGCCTGGAGCAACTCAATCATCCGTCGCACGTTGGGAAAATCGCGCTGCAGCGCGCGCGGGTTCTCGCCATCCAGGATCGCCCGTGCCAGTGCTCGCCAGTATGCCTCATGCTCAGCGACGACCTTGAAGCGTCGTTCCAGGCTTGTGCGGCTGTCGGCAATCTCACTGATAGTAGCGGCCATTTCATTGACTGCCCGTTCGAGCACGGCTCGCAGCACTTCCTGCTTGGAGCCGAAGTGTCGGTGGATTAATGCGTGATTGACGCCAGCCGCTGCCGCAATGTCCCGCACGGAGACTGACGCTGGGCCACGAGTGGCGAAGAGCGTCATTGCGGCATCAAGGACTGCTGCCATGACTGCTTCGCGCCCCCGCGGGCGATGACTCTGCTCGGTCCCGTTCAGAGCTGTGGTCATTTTTTGCTTTCTCCGACGCCCTCTCTCCTGCACGGAGACACGTGGGTGTTGGGGCGTGGGTACATGGATCCCCATATCTTATTTAGTCCTTTCCCACTGTGGATAAATCTCTTGACAAATTATAACCAATCGGGTACAGAGGGCAAATGTAGCCACTTGGTTACATCAGAAATTGCCAAAAGGAGGGCTTCGTATGGCAACGACTCAGGCCTCGAAATCGGCAGCGGTCCGTGCCCGGCTCACCCACCCGGTGATCGATTCGGATGGGCATACGGTAGAATTTGAGCCGGCGGTGATGGACTGCCTGCGGCAAGTGGGCGGGCCGCGCATGGTCGAGCGGTATAAAACGGAACGATCTACAGGCATGGCAGCAAGCTTGGGAGGGTTACTGACCTGGCATCGCCTGACGCCTGAGGAACGCCGGGATCGACGCGCCACCATTCCGCCCTGGTGGGCGCTCCCGGCTAAGAATACGCTCGATCGCGCAACGGCGATGCTGCCTAAACTCCTCTATGAGCGGCTGGATGATATAGGACTGGACGTGACAGTGCTGTATCCGACTTTTGGTCTCCTTGCTCCACACCTGGACGACGAAGAAATCCGGCGAGCGGCCTGCCGGGCGTTCAATACCTACCACGCTGACATTTTCCGGGCATATGGCGATCGCCTCATCCCGGTCGGCGTCATTCCCATGCACACGCCCCAGGAAGCGATCGAGGAACTGGAGTACGCGGTCAAGACGTTGGGCCTGAAAGCGGTCATGTTGGCGGGGCACGTCATCCGTCCCGTACCGGCTGTGGCGCGCACCGCCCCAGAGGCGGCCCGCTATGCTTACTGGCTTGATACGTTTTGCTTGGACAGTGCCTACGACTATGATCCGGTGTGGGCCAAGTGCGTCGAACTCAAGGTTGCGCCGACCTTTCACTCGGTTGCCATGGGCTGGGGCAGCCGCACCTCTATTTCCAACTACATGTATAACCACATCGGCCACTTCGCCGAGGCCGGTGAGGCATTGTGTAAAGCCTTATTCTTTGGAGGCGTGACCCGTCGGTTCCCCACGTTGAAGTTTGCCTTCCTCGAAGGCGGCGTCAGCACCGGGGCACGCATCTATGCTGACCTCATTGCACGCTGGAACAAGCGCAACCCCGAAGCCCTGGAGAACTATAACCCGGCTAACCTGAATACTGAGGTGTTGCTGGACTTGTGCCAGCGCTATGGGGGGCGGGTGACAGAGGGCAAGCTGGATCAGCTGAGTAAGGCGAGTGGGGCGACGATCAACACCAAAGAAGCGCCGGAGATGAAGAATGACTTCCAGCGGTGCGAGATCGAAAAAGCAGAAGACATCAAGAATCTCTTCGCTCCCCATTTTTACTTCGGCTGTGAAGCCGACGACCCCATGAATGCTACGGCGTTCAATACCAAGGCCAATCCGTTTGGCGCCCAGATTCGGGCGGTCTTCAGCTCCGACATTGGCCATTGGGATGTTCCTGACATGACGGAGGTCACAGAAGAAGCCCATGAACTGGTTGAACATGGCGTGATTACCAAAGAGGACTTCCGCGACTTTGTGTTTACCAACCCTACCACCTTGTGGACAGGGATGAATCCGGACTTCTTCAAGGACACAGTGGTCGAGCAGGCTGTCAGCAACCTACTCGCTGACGGCACACATTGATGAGGGTCTCGTCACGCCTCGGTCGAAAGGGGTACGGCCTCCCGTGCCCCCTCCAGAGAGCTGGGAAGCAAGAAACTGAGCGTGTGGGGGAGAGATACAGAGGGTCAGTTTTTTGCCCTCGTGTTGCTCTGCTTGCGTGTCTGGTGACAAGTCAGGTGTCATTGCATCAACAAAAAGGAGGGGGAGTTCATGGCGAAGCGAAGCATGACGTTGGTAGGAGCGGTCATCGTCGTTGCTGTATTGGTGATAACACCCTTCAGAGAAAGTGGCTCCGCTGCGGAACCCGCCGATCCACGGACACAGCCAGGTTATATTCCTGATCCGGAGGGGTACTGGAAAGGGGATCCCTTCGATCCGGGCACGGTCGCGTCACACCCCGTACCGCAAGCGGAAGTCGCATCCCGCGCTGCCCGACAGCATCGAGCAAAAGCGGCACTACAGATCGAGGACACCAAACAGATCCTCTTCGGGGATATGCATGTGCACTCGACCTATTCAGTGGACGCGTTTCGCTTTAGCCTGCCGCTGATGCAGGGGTCACGCGGGGCGCATCCCCCGGCGGATGCCTGTGACTATGCGCGCTATATCTCCCAACTCGATTTCTATTGGATGACTGACCACGCTGAGTCCTACACCCCGCAGCACTGGAAAGATTCGCTCGAAGCCATTCGTCAATGCAACGCGGTGTCTGGTGATCCCCAAAACCCTGATCTGGTAGCCTTCATGGGGTGGGAATGGACACAGATGGGAACGACTGCCAAGGATCACTACGGTCATCACAACGTTTTTTTCCGTGACACCGCCCCGGACAAGCTTCCTTCGCGGCCGATCGGCGCGGCTGGATCGGCCACGGATGCCTTGCGGAGTCAATTTGCCCGTGTTCCCCAGAGGATCAAAGACGCTGACCCAACCAACCGCTCGTACTATGAGGCGTTTGATCGATTGGTTCATGCGATGGGTACTACCCCTAACTGCCAGAAAGACATCAATACCCGAGAGCTGCCGCAAGACTGTTTCGAAACCGCTGCCGACCCTGGCACCTTGTTCAAAAAGCTCGATGAATGGGGCTTTGATACCATTGTGGCCCCTCATGGCAGCGTCTGGGGCATCTATACGCCTCCGGACTCGTCCTGGGATACTCAACTGGTGAAGGCGCAGCACGATCCCGAGAAGATGAGCCTCATTGAGGTGTATTCCGGCCACGGCAACGCGGAGAACTATCGCGACTTCCAGGCCCGCAAGTTTGATGCGAATGGCACGCCGTACTGTCCTGAACCGCAAGCCAATTACCTACCTAGTTGCTGGCAGGCGGGGGAGATCATTCGCAAACGCTGTCAGACCCTCGGTCTGGATGAGGCCGAGTGTGACAAACGGGCGGCCGAAGCCAGGCAGAACTTTGTTCAGGTTGATACCATCGCCGGCTGGCTGACGGTCCCTGGCACAGAGGTGAAGGACTGGCTGGACGCCGGACAGGCGCGGGACATCTTTTTGCCAGCCTTTAACTACCAACCCTTCAAGTCAGTCCAATATGGGTTGGCGATCCGCAACTTCGATGATCCCAAAGCGCCGCTGCGCTACAAGTGGGGGTTCATCTCGTCGAGCGACAATCATACGTCTCGCCCGGGGACCGGGTTCAAACAGTATAACCGCAAGCCGGCCACCGAAGCTTTTGGCGAACGCAGTGAGTACTGGCAGGCGTTACTGTTCGGCAAGAGAGCCTATCCAGCGGCGCGATCGATTACCGTCGAGAACCTGCCGCTGGGTTTTGGCACAGCCGAGTTCGAGCGGCAGGCGTCCTTCTGGAACTTGGGTGGGCTGGCGGCTGTGCATGCCACAGGCCGGAATCGGGAGGCGATTTGGGAGGCGCTGAAGCGCAGAGAAGTGTACGGTACCAGCGGCCCCCGTATCTTGCTGTGGTTCGATCTGCTCAATGGCAAAGACAAAGATGGAAACGACATGGTCACCCCCATGGGCGGAGAGACCCAGATGATTCAGGCGCCCAAGTTCCGCGTACGGGCGGTGGGGTCCTTCAAACAACAGCCCGGCTGTCCGGAGTGGGTCCAACAGGCGTTATCAGTCAAGCGCCTTGAGAAGTTAGGGTCGGGAGAGTGTTACCATCCTGCCGATGAGCGCTACGCCATCGACCGCATCGAGGTGGTGCGCATTCGTCCGCAGGTACGCAAGGACGAGCCGGTCAATAATCTGATCGAGGATCAGTGGAAGGTCTTCACCTGCGAGCGCAACCGTGCGGGGTGCGCAGTAGAGTTTGACGACCCGGACTTTACCCGTGACACGGTGTACTACGTGCGGGCCATTGAAGAAGAAACCCCTACAGTGAACGGGGGAAATCTGCGATCGACGTTTGATGAGAAAGGCAAGATGATCGACGTAACGCCGTGCTATGGGAACTATCGGACCGAGGAACGAGATGAGTGTCTCTCAATGGTTGGACACCGAGCCTGGTCCTCACCGATCTATGTGCGCTACGCGGGGAGCTAAATCTATAGCGGTTTGCATTTGCATGCATCCAAGACCACACGCCGTTCAGCCTGAGCGTAGCGAAGCGAAGTCGAAGGCCGGTCCTTCACTCTTCGACTCCGCCGCTATCGCGGCTACGCTCAGAGCGAACGGGAAAGCAATCAGGGATGCACCCGAGTGAAAACCGCTATAAAGTAGCAATTCGAGACACGCGAGCAATGCAGCAGCGACACATCGCCTTGGGTATAGGGGCCGCAGTCGGCATCTTCCTGGCCATGAGTGGTGCGTTTGTTCGCTTCTCTCAGGATCTGTCGGGAAATACGCTTGCTCGCGTCAACGGGAAAGCAATCACCGTACAGGATTTGGCTTTCGCCCTGGAACGGTCTGCGAGCGAGACCCCCAACGGGCATTACCGAGAAACGCTGGATTTTCTCATTGATCAGGAGTTGCTGATTCAGCGGGGAGTCGAGATCGGACTGCTCGAATCTGACCTCACGGTCCGCAAAGCAATCGCAATGGCTGTGATTGATGCCATCGTCACAGACGTCCTTGAAAGAGAACCCTCAGAAGAGGAGTTACACGCGTTCTATACGTCTCACCGAGCAGTCTTCGTCCTGCCAGCACGTCTGCATGTCCAACACCTCTTTGTTGCTGATAATGGGGACTCGTACAAAGCACGAGTCAAAGCGGAGCAAACGGCGACTGCGCTTGCTCGTGGTATGAGTTTCAGGGAAGCACGCGAACGGTATGGTGATGAAGACAGCGTGCCCGTGCCAGATACCCCGTTGCCACCGCACGTGTTACGCCGGTACCTTGGTCCGACGTTAGCAGAGACGGCTCTGGCTATGAGGGCAGGTGAAGTCTCTCCTCCTGTGCACTCGCCACTGGGCTATCACATTTTGCACCTGGTGGAGTCTCAACCCGAGTCCGGACAGCCGTATGAAACGGTGAGACAAGAAGTGAGAGCAGAGTACGTCCGCCGCCAGCGAGACGAGGCGCTGCAACGACAACTCGATCGTCTTCGCCAGAGCGCTACTATCGTACTCTCGCCACAGGCTCCGGTCAGCAACAAAAAGGAGGAAGATGGCTGACCAGGCATGTTATATGCGCCGGCGTGCGCTATTACTGCTCGCCGTTGGAGCAGTGTGCGGTATCGCTTTAGGCATTGTCTTGGCGTTCAATGGAAGCGATCCACATACGAACACACTAACGGACAATGGTATTGCCCTGGTGAACGGCAAACCGATCACAGCGGAAGACTATGCCCGTGCCGTAGCGATGTTAGCGAGCGATAAACGTACGGATATCACCGATGCAGACCGTGCGCATGTCCTCACCCGTCTCATCGACGAAGAACTCCTCATTCAACATGGCATTGCCATTGGACTTGTTGATGTAGACCGCGCCGTTCGCAAAGCCATCACCCAGGCGATGCTTGCCGCCGTTGTGGCGGAGCACACCAGCGAACAACCCGCTGATGACGTGCTCCGCGCCTTCTATGAAGAGAATCTCCCCTTTCTCGTCCACTCTCCCTCGGAGCGTGACGTGCAGATGACCGCAGGGAGCACAGGGGAGCCCCCTCCGTTCGACGACATCAGAGCGCAGGTTGAAAAGGTCTACCTCCGGCGTGCTCGGGACGATGCATTGCGTGAATATCTGCAATGGTTACGCAGCGAGGCAGAGATTATCCTGCGGTCTGATTTGCTTTCTTCCCCGGTGAAGAGGGAAGGCCAGGATGGGGGGTATGATCGGTAACAAATCTATTGACCTCCCCCTCACCTTATTCTTTTCCCAGCAAAGAAGTGAGAATCCCCAGTCACAGGAGAGTCTCCTTGCCTGGCGTCGTGGCTGGCGGATCGTGCTGTTCTTCTTCGCCGCTGACCTGGTGTTCGCCTGCCTCGTAGCAGCTCACACCCGCAGCCAGTCCTTCTCCTCCTGGCATATGCAGGACGGACGAGTCCGGCTGACTTTTAGCGTCCAGGCGTTGGAGGCTACCCGTTTAGGGTTCATTGAGGACACTGCTTTCGACCTAAACACACTATTAGTGAACCACTTGACCCCTCGTATCGCTGTGCGTGTAGACGGCGAAGCCTGCCATACCATTATCGAACCGCAGACACGACCAGCGCGGGAGGGTTACCTGCGGGTGGAGTGGCAATTCGCTTGTCCGGCTGACAAGCCTCTGACGATTGCCAACGGCGCTTTTTTTGACGCAGCTCCATCGCACGTACACTATGCACGGGTGCGTGCTGGAGACGCCCCACCTGTTGAGTATCTCTTTACGAATAACGAACGCCAGCGAGTGATTCCCGTCAGTGGGCAAAGACAAACCGAGTCTGAAGGCACACCGTTTTTC
The DNA here is from genome assembly GCA_964502465.1 of uncultured Enterobacteriaceae bacterium. Taxonomy (GTDB): domain Bacteria; phylum Desulfobacterota; class Binatia; order Bin18; family Bin18; genus CAZCWX01. The sequence goes on from CAZCWX010000649.1 coordinate 12,879, forward strand.
GCTTACTTCCTCCTGGGGATTGAGCATATCCTGATCGGTATTGATCATATTGCTTTTCTGCTTGCCCTGTTACTGCTCTGCCGACACTTTCGCGAGGTTGCATTTATGGTGACCGGCTTCACCCTCGGTCACAGCATCACGCTCAGCCTTGCCGTGCTTGGCGTTGTCGAACCGAACGTTCCGGTCATTGAGGCGCTGATCGGCTTTACCATTGCGCTCGTTGCCGCCGAAAATATCGGGGTGACCACCGGCGCAAATAGGAACATTGCCATTGTTGCTAGCGTGATACTGATGGGACTGGTGGCGGTCACAGGGCTTGGCCTCCCGGCGACCACCCTGGTCGGCTTGGCAATATTTACGTTTTGTTTCTTGCCCCTGGTCGAGACGCAGGAGCAGGCAGCACGGTTGAGGCCGTTGCTCACGGTGCTGTTTGGGCTGATTCACGGCTTCGGCTTCGCCAGTGTACTGATGGACATTGGCTTGCCAACGCACCGATTGGTGCCTGCCCTTCTTGGCTTCAATATTGGTGTGGAGATTGGTCAGTTGGGTATTGTCGCTGCACTGTGGAGTGTTGGGACGTTGGTCGTGCAACGGTTTCCCGCAGCAGATTACCGGTTGGCGGTTGATGCTATCTCGGCTGGACTCTGCGGGCTTGGCCTCTTCTGGTTTATCTCACGGGCATTTACTTGATGTCTGACACAGCACGTGAGGTTCCTTTGGTCCTCTGTGTTTGCAGAGTGGCTTGTGATAGTGTTATTGTCCAACCAAAGGGGGCAATTGGTGCGAGCAGACCTTTTCCGCAATCGCTGCTTGCAGCGGAGGGCATGCCTCGCAGATCACAACGAGAGTCTCACTACACAACAGGAGGGAGCATATGCCAAGGGTTCTTAAAGTGTGCCAGGATCGGGTCTTGCCGCAGGATCTCTTTCGCAATCAACCCGCCATGCGTGTGCGCGGCCGTGATGTTTTGCGTGCGGTGTTCGAGTTCCGAAAGATGTGGATCAACGGCTCAACCCTGCGGGTGCGGTTCATGGGCGGAACCGCGGAACAGCGAGCGCTGGTAAGACAACAAGCGCAGTGGTGGACCGAGCATGCCAATCTCACGTTTGCCTTCAATAATGTACCAGACGCGGAGATTCGCATTGCCTTTGATGCGACTGATGGGGCGTGGTCGTATGTCGGCACGGACTGCAAGAAAATTCCTCAGGGCGAACCGACGATGAACCTCGGATTTCTTGATGGCGGGACTGCCGGCCATGAATTTGGCCATGCCATTGGCCTGGGACATGAACACCAGAACCCAGCCGGAGGCCTCGAATGGAACGAAGAGGTGGTCATTCGTGATCTCAGTAGACCGCCCAATAGCTGGACACCGGCGCAAATTCGCCATAACGTGCTAGAGAAGTATAGTATCGATCAAATTAAAGGAACCCAATTCGATCCCGACTCTATCATGCTCTACTTCTTTCCCGCTCGTTGGACGAAGAACGGAGTCGGGACAAAAGCCAACGAAGTGCTGTCCACGATAGATCAAGCCTTCATTGCCAGTGAAGAAGCCTATCCGCGTACTGCCGCGCCAGCCGTCAAGCTCCACGTTGGCGCTCCCGCCACACAGGCTGGGATCGGTATGCCAGGAGAGGAAGACCTGTTCCAATTTACTGTCACTTCGGGTGGCCGCTATCGCGTCACAACCAGTGGCAAAACCGATGTCGTCATGAAACTCTTCGGGCCGGACAGTCAGACCAATCTGATCGCCGAAGATGATGACAGCGGCATTGGTCTGAATGCGAGGATGGTTGTCGACCTGATCCCAGGTCAGTATTTCGTGCAGATTCGCCATTTCCATAAGGCTCACGGCACCGGTTCATACCGCATCCGCGTACACAAATAGTGTTTCAAGGGCAGCGTTCGTTGACAGGAAGGGAAAGACACAATGACCGACCCTTTTCCTTCATTTTTCTTCGATGACTGCGGGTAGGACGCGGTACGAGTCTGATGGTGAGAGCCCGTCAGACTCTCTGCGGTCAGGTTCCTTCTCTTTGACTGCCACACCACTGGTTTGGCATTGTCGCAAGCGTTCTGCCAGGTGCAGAATCCGTACCGCCGCGGCCGTAGGCGCCACACCGCGGGTGTGAATGTTCGAGAGCAGGTTACGTTCGGCATCTGTATGGCCAGCCCGCGGGCAATAGGCCATGTATGCCGACAAGCTTTCTGCAGTTGCCAACCCTGGTCGTTCACCAATAAGCAAGATGACAACGGTAGGATCAAGTAACTCACCAATGTCGTTGAGTACCCCGACACGGCAGTAGCGGATCACGAAAGGCTGGCCGAAGCGCCATCCACGCTCCCGAGCACCTCGTTCTAAGGCGTCAAGCAACAGCGGCACCTGAGCGACGACAGCGGCCACAGACAAGCCATCACCGATCGCGACTTGTAAGTCTGCTTTAGCAGGACATCTGTTCAACACCTCGGTCCGAGCCGTGTCACTCAAAGAACGGCCCAGATCTGGGCGCAAGAGGTATTCAGCTTTGCTTCTGGCACGAGTAGTGACCTCAAACAATCTCCAGCGCTCAACAAAGGACTGGCCGAAATCGCGGACCAGATCGAATTCCGCGTGCACAGCGTCGATGGCGGCAGCGTGGTCTTGTCGCAACACAAGCTGAGTCGCCGTACGGTAGGCAGGACCGGCACGACCAACGAGCAAGCGGGCCGGAGTACGAGCCCGCACCGCGTGCTCGAGATCCGACCGTGCAAGGGACTGAGATTGGGGCACTATTGCCATTGGGTTTATCTGTTTCCTTCCTCGATGGTCTTCACACTTTGTATGAGTCGCTGATGGACTGGTTCGATAGTATGGACGAGTTCCTGATTGTGGAAAATTCCCATGCCTTCAAGCCAAGCCAGAAACTCTGGAGCCGGTCGCAGCCCAAAAAGTTTGCGGACGCCCAACGCATCGTGAAAGCTGGTAGACTGGTAGTTGAGCATGACATCGTCGGCACAGGGAACGCCCATAAAGTAATTACAGCCAGCGGCTGCGAGGAGCAGGAGCAGATTATCAGCTGAGTTTTGATCGGCTGCGGCATGGTTGGTGTAGCACACATCACAACCCATCGGCAGACCCAATAATTTGCCCATAAAGTGGTCTTCTAATCCGGCACGAATGATCTGCCGCTCGTCATACAAATATTCCGGTCCGATGAATCCCACGACACTATTGACTAAAAAGGGCTCGAAGACCCGTGCGACACCGTACGCACGGGCTTCTAAGGTGAGTTGATCCACACCATGATGCGCCTGGGCTGATAACGCGCTGCCTTGTCCGGTTTCGAAATACATGACGTTCTCACCCGCCCAAGTGACATTGCGACTGCGGTGATGTTCTCGGACACGCTCACGCCCTTCCTGCAGCACGTTCAGGTTAATACCGAAGCTGGCATTGGCAGCTTCCGTCCCGGCGATCGACTGAAAAAGCAAGTCCACCGGCGCCCCGCGCTCCAGGCTGGAGAGTTGGGTGCTGATGTGTGCCAGACAGCAGGCTTGGGTCGGAATATCGTAGGTGTCGATGAGACGGTTGAGGCCGTGCAAAATGCGCGCAACCATTGCGACCGAGTCAGTCGCCGGGTTGACGCCAATCACCGCATCGCCACAGCCAAATAACAAACCATCGACAGTGGACAAAAGAATCCCACCGAGATCATCGCTGGGATGATTCGGTTGCAAACGGATGCCGAGCACACCACGCTCACCCATGGTGTTGCGACAGCGCGTGACTGTGCGGATTTTACTGGCGGCCAGGATCAGGTCTTTGTTACTCATCAGCTTCGCAACGGCTGCGGCAATCTCTGGGGTCATCGCCCAGTGTAATCGCTGCAGTGCCGCTTCTCCGACAGCATCGTCTAGCAGATGTTCGCGGAACTCACCAACGGTGAGATGTGCAATGGAACGAAAGGCGTCTTGGTCAAGCGTGTTGAGGATCAGGCGGCTGACCTCATCTTCGTCGGGGTCGATCAGCGGCTGGGCAACAATGTCAGTGAGTGGCACGTCGGCGAGGACCCGTTTCGCTGCCACCCGCTCACGTTCGGAGCGAGCGGCTATCCCTGCGAGATGATCTCCCGATTTTTCCTCGTTGGCTTTGGCGAAAACCTCGCATAGGTCAGCAAACGCAAAGCGCTCATGACGAAGAGTGGTCGCATATGCCATCGGCTCAACCCATTCGTTCTCTAGCCACTCCCCCAGGACCAGGGAGAATAAAGCTCATAATAGTCAATAGCCGGTAAATGTAAATGCTGTTCCCGAAAAATTAACCCCAAATCGCCCTGCCTGCGTTTATAGGAGAAAAGCTGAGCCTGCTTCCATATCCACTGGCTGGCGCAGAGAGAAAGACGAACGCAGAAGGGAAGAACTATGCCGACCTGTCATCGAGAATCGCTATCGATAGTTTTGCTTGTTGCCATGCTGTTTGGTGCCTGTGCTGATCCGACCTCCATCACACAGCACGCAGCCAACAACGAGCAACGAGAGGAGTCTCTGCACCAGGGTCAGCCTATGGATGTTGGTACGGTGGCAAAAGAGAAAAACGCAACAGCACAACAGTCTGTGGCATCCTCAGGTCTGGTCCAATCTGAGCAGAACGCTGCCCCCACATCTCTCTCGGCAGCCCCTGCCGTGGGGACACCGGTGCTCTCTTCGTCGGCGAGCCAATTGCGCTCCCTTAGTCCAGGCCAACCGCCTGAAACCGCTATGATGGACTTCCACTTCCCGAGTGAACCGGTCCACCGGGAAAATTACGCCCAGTTTGACAACAACCCGATCAAGCGGGTTGCCGAACATCCGGTATCGACCTTGAGTATTGACGTCGACACCGGTTCCTACGCGAACGTGCGTCGGTTCCTTCGCAGCGGAGCCCTTCCGGTTCGGGACGCGGTTCGCGTCGAGGAAATGATCAACTATTTTTCTTACCGGTATCCGCCACCTGAGGATGCGACGACGCCATTTCGGCTCATCACCGAGACCGCCCCGACTCCATGGAACCCGCATACATTCTTGCTCCACATTGGTCTGAAAGGCTATGAGGTGCCATCCCAGGAACTCCCACCAGCGAATCTTGTCTTCCTGATAGACGTCTCAGGCTCGATGCAATCGCCCGACAAACTGGATTTGGTCAAGTCTGCTTTGCTTTTGCTGAGTCGCCAACTCCGCGGGAGCGACCGTCTATCCATCGTGGTCTATGCTGGTGCTTCAGGGGTTGCACTGGAATCGGTGCCTGGTGACCAGACCGCGAAGATTCACAACGCGATCGAGTCCTTAAACGCCGGCGGGTCAACCAATGGTGGGGCTGGCATCCGTCTGGCCTATCGGATGGCAGAACAGGCGTTTATCAAAGGTGGGATGAACCGTGTGCTGCTCGCGACGGATGGAGACTTTAACGTGGGAACTGTGAGTTTTGCCGCCCTCAAAGACTTGGTCGCCGAAAAGCGCAAAACCGGCATCTCGCTCACCGCCCTCGGGGTCGGCACTGGGAACTACAACGACCACCTGATGGAGCAGTTGGCCGATGTGGGAAACGGCAACTACGCCTATCTGGATTCTCTGCTGGAGGCGCAAAAAGTGCTGATCAATGAACGGTCCGCCACGCTTCACACGATCGCCAAGGATGTCAAGGTCCAGATTGAGTTCAATCCGGCAGTGGTAGCTGAGTATCGGCTGATTGGCTATGAAAACCGCGCCCTGAGACGCGAAGATTTCCAGAACGATAAGGTTGACGCCGGTGAGATTGGCGCTGGTCATACCGTCACTGTTCTGTATGAAATCGCTTTGGTGGGGAGTCAAGGCTCGCGGTTGGAACCGCTGCGGTATGCCCCAGCTTCTCAGGCCGCTGTCATGGATACAACCGAATTAGGATTTCTGCGCTTACGCCATAAGGCCCCAGACAGTGAGAGTAGCCAGTTGCGCGAGTGGCCGTTACGCAAGGAGGCCATGATCACTGAGATCACTCAGACGACAGAGCATTTCCGTTTCGCTGCGGCAGTGGCAGCTTTTGGCCAGTTGCTCCGTGGTGGGACCTATACCGGGACGTTCGGTTACGAGGAGGTCCTGACGCTTGCCCGTGGGGCACGTGGGGATGATCCGTTTGGCTATCGGGGCGAATTGCTCTTGCTGATCCAACTGGCGCAGTCACTGAGTCAGACCAAGGGAACAGTGACCCAGTGAGACGCGCGGCGGTAAGAACACCATGCTTGTTAGTAGGGAAAGCGAACGTGCGAGGCTGAATGCGGAGGTCTGAACCGCCTCGGCTTGCTACAGTGACATCCACCATGGATGTTCCTGACACCGACGAGGTGCTCATGCTGCGATACCGCAATGGCGATCTTGACGCTTTCGCAGCGTTGTACCATCGTTACAAAGGAGCGCTCTATCGTTATTTCGTCCGTCAGTGCCCGACCTCAGCCCTGGCCGAAGAGTTGTTCCAGGATGTGTGGCTCAGTCTTATTCACGCCCGCGAACGGTATACGGTGCAGGCCAAATTTACGACGTATCTCTTTCGGTTGGCCCATCACCGGCTGATCGATTACTATCGCCGTCAATCCTCGGCCAGCGTAACGGCCTGGAACGACGGGACTGGTCCGGAGGTAGAGGAACTCTCAGTGGCGGCATATCAGGAGCCAGACAATCAGGTATATATCCGTACACAAATTGCGCGTTTGTTGGACCTCATCCAGGCGCTGCCAGAGGCCCAGCGTGAGGCGTTTCTGCTCCGAGAAGAAGCTGGGATGAGTATTGCAGATATTGCCGAGACAACCGGTGTAGAGCGGGAAACCGCCAAAAGCCGATTACGCTATGCGCTTGCGCGCTTACGACGTGGTCTGCGAGGTGAAAGATGAATCTGCGTCGGCCACCCAGACCGCCCGCTGCTGAACGTTTGCCCGGCGAGGAAGAGCTGTCGCGCTTGTATCAGCAGATGCCTGAGGACCAACCGCCAGCGGCTCTCGATGTGACGGTGCTCGCCGCCGCCCGCCGAACGGCCCAATCACGCCCGCGCCGGCTGAAGAATCGCTTCTTCGGCTTTGTCTCTCGCCGCTGGGCTGTTCCGCTCTCGCTCGCAGCAGCACTGCTGGTAAGTATTGGCGTCATCACCAAGGTGCGAGAAGAAATGGGCACACCTGCTCGGCAACAGCTGCCACCTCTCTCAACCCCTGCATCTCAGCCAACCCTTGCCGCACCGCAGGTCGCTGAGGATATGGTGCAATCAAAAGAGGAAAACGAGGCAGCCTTTGTCGCTTCGCAACCATCTGTTCCCGCGCCTCTAGCTGGTTCGCCTCCAGGATCTTTCTCTCTCCCTGCTGCCAGAGAGACCGCCCCTGCGACTGCTGCAGCGCGGCCTCGTGTGAAAGAAAGTGAATCGCTCGAGTTCAGGGGCCTCATGGGAGAACAGGAGCAAGCGAAAGACCTTGCTCCTGAAGCCTGGTTGGCCCACATTAGTGAGCTCTTCCGTGCGGGAAAGCAGCGCGAAGCCGAAACCAGTTTGCATGCATTTCAGCAACGCTACCCGAATTATACGGACTATCCAGACTCTCTCCCTGCTGAGGTCCTCAAGCGGGTACGTCCTCGCTAAGAGGGCGTCTGCAAACTCACAGGACCAAGTCATTGCGAGTCCTCCATAGCGCGGGACGTAAGTATGGAGGCAGAAACAGGAGTCGCCTCCCTGTCCGTAGCCGCTTGAGGCGATCGGCAAGGTGGACTATAGGGGAATCTCATGAGGACAGTAAAAGGGGAGGCTCCCATGCTCACAGTGGAAAACGAGCTATCGCTCCGTCTGGCACCGAATGGAAATCCTTTTTTGCTAGGACCATTCGCACCAGTGGGTAAGGAAATTATTGCTGATGATCTCCCAGTGATCGGTGAGATTCCCAAAGATCTTGCCGGCATCTATCTGCGCAACGGGCCAAACCCTATCTTCGAGCCCCGTGGTCGCTATCATTGGTTCGACGGCGACGGCATGGTGCATGCCATTGCTTTCCGTGATGGGAAAGCGACCTATCGCAACCGTTGGATCCGTACAGGCGGTTTCCTGGAAGAGCAGAAAGCTGGACATGCTATCTGGCCAGGTTTGATGGAGCGGCCAGATCCTTCCATTCCTAAAGGGAATGGTTCTGACGGCTGGCTCAAAGATACGGCAAATACTGATCTCGTCTTCCACAACGGCTATGCCCTGGCGCTATGGTATCAGTGTGGAACCCCCTACAAGCTTGATGCACGGACGCTTGAGACTCTCGGCCCTGAATCGTTCGGTGGCAAGCTCAGGCGGACGGTATCGGCCCATGCCAAGGTCGATGTGCATACCGGCGAATTGCTGTTTTTTGACTACGCCACCAAGTTGCCGTTCATGACGTATAATGTTGTGTCCCCTACGGGTGAACTGATTCATCACACCCCCATTGATCTGCCGGGACCCCGGTTACCCCATGACATGGCGATCACCGCACATTACTCGATCTTGATGGATTTGCCGTTATTTTGGGACCCAAAATTACTCGAACGCAACGTCCACAAAGTCACCTATTATCCTGAACTCCCCAGCCGCTTTGCCATTCTCCCACGGTACGGCAACAGGGAAAGTGTGAGGTGGTTTGAGGCGACGCCCTGTTTCATTTATCACGTCGTGAATGCCTGGGAAGAAGGCGACGAGATCATCATGGACGCCTGCCGGGTGCTTGAGGCCGCGCCAAAGAGTGCACCCGAAGCTAGTGAATTGGCGCGCATGAAAGCCTTTCTGCGGCTCGAGGCGCAACTCTACCGCTGGCGATTTAATCTCAAGAGCGGTGAGACCACAGAAGAGCAACTCGACGATGCGAAAACCGAGTGGCCGACAATGAACCGGCAACGCCTGGGGCGGAGGTCACGCTACGCCTATAATGCCTATGTCCCGAACTTCGATGGTCTGGTGAAGTACGATATCGAGAAAGGCACCTCAGAACAGTATCGGTTTGGGCCAGGGCGTATTGGCAGTGAAGCGCCCTTTGCCCCACGCCTCAATGCCCGCGATGAAGATGACGGCTACGTGGTGTCCTTTGTGATTGACGCGAACACCAATGCTTCGGAGGTTATCATTCTCGACGCCAAAAACTTTTCAGCAGGGCCAGTTGCCCGCGTGCAACTACCGCAGCGCGTGCCCGTGGGCTTCCACGCCATGTGGGTACCAGGTGAGCAGCTCTGGGCGGAGTAGCAAGACCAAGCTATTTATCGTGAGCGTGCTCGTTCGGCTTGCGATGAGAAGCCGTTCTGCTATAAGCCAAAGGAGCCTTTGCGTTAAAGGAGGGAAACAGCAATGGCGCAACGAGCGAATCAGGAGTTTGAACTGCGAGGCGTGAACCACCTGGCGTTGGTCTGTCAAGACATGGAGCGAACCGTAGAGTTTTACTCCAATGTCTTGGGGATGCCGCTGATAAAGACCATTGATCTGCCTGGTGGCATGGGTCAGCATTTCTTCTTCGACATCGGCAAGGGAGATGCCCTGGCCTTTTTCTGGTTTCCCAATGCCCCTGAGGCAGCGCCAGGCATCGCCTCACCAAAAGCGCTTGCTGGCAAGGGCTCACTCATCACGGCACATGGTTCCATGAACCACATTGCTTTCGATGTGCCAGATGAGAAGATCGAGGAGTATCGCGAGAGACTCATCGCCAAGGGCATCGAAGTCACAGAGATCATGAACCACGATGATACCCCACGGCAAGTGAGTTCCACAGTAAATGACTCCACCTTTGTTCGCTCGATCTACTTCTTTGATCCAGATGGAATCCTCTTGGAGTTTGCCGGCTGGACGCGGGACCTTGGAGAGGGGGATGTCAGGCACAAACCCGCAACGGCGGCGGATAAGAAACACTACCTGGAGGAGGCAAAGAAAGCGCAGAGTGGCTATCGATGAGTAGCGGGGAAATGCCAAGCCTCTGACCGCATAAACGGCTGCTGGATTCCCGCTCGCGCGGGAATGACTCGAAGTCTGTCTGACAGTCCCCTGCAAGAAGGCTTTCTGGTGATTAATATTACCTGTATGCCTCGCAGGAGGGTGTTCCTGGCGCTCCTTCTGACACGCACGGCGGGCACAGCCCATCGATGACTAAACTGTGGGCGGAGATCGTGTAGCCATTGCGCACCAGGGTGCTGAGATTGATTGCCAACA
>CAZCWX010000650.1:0-2506 GCA_964502465.1 uncultured Enterobacteriaceae bacterium
GAAAGTGAGTGATCATCTGGGCCTGGGCCGTGAATGAGACATCTTGAGTGGAGCTGATCTCTGTATAGCCCAGTCCCATGAGGTCAAACGCGATGCAACGCCGCGATCCAGAGACACCGGCTATCACATGGCGCCAATGAAAGCCGTTAAGCGGCACGCCATGAATGAAAAGGGCGACTGGACCACTCCCGTGCTCGATATAAGCAATACGCCCTGAAGGGGTCTCGATGAAACGTCGCTGCTGTTGAAAAGTCGTTACATTCATTGGGTAGTTCCTCTTTCTTCTTGAGCATGTCTTTTCGTTCTTTTTTCTGGCGTACGTAAGCGGCCATGATAAAGACCCCATCACGCTGCAGTTCGCTTTGGCTAGACCGGAGTTGCATTGTCCATCCACAAGTACATAGCCGCATAGGCACGCCACGGACGCCAGGCTTCTGCGCGTTCCAGCACACGTCGAGGATTCGTTTCCCCCAGTGCTTTCATGACTCCACAGTCGGTGTGGGGAAATGCATCCGGCCACGCCAGCGCCCGCATGGCGATGTATTGCGCCGTCCACTCACCGACTCTGGGCACCGTCTTGAGTTGCTCGATCGTGTTGGCGACATCACCCCCCAGCTCCAGACGGAGCGAACCGGCGGTTACTGCGTTCGCAATTGCAACAACCGCGCGGGCGCGGGCTCCGACGATGCCAAGTGCGGCAATTGCGCTCGGGGAAACGTTCGCAACCCGCTGTGCGGCAGGAAAAAGCCACTCTAGCGCGGGAAAAGGAGTCTCGAAACGCTCGCCAAACGCCTCGACAAAACGACTCACCATCGTACGCGCCGCACGCACAGTGATCTGTTGCCCGAGTACGGCACGTACCGCGATCTCGAATCCGTCAAACGCGCCAGGCAAACGCAGTCCGGGACGTGGCGCCGCCAACGGTCCCAATCCCCTCGCAATTTCCTCCGGGTCGCAGGAGAGATCGAAGAGCCGTTTCATACGAGCAAGCACGCCGGGCAGGATTTTGACGAGCGAAGCAGACACGCACACCCGTAGCGTGGGCTTCTTTTCCGTGCGTCGCACCTCGATCCAGCCCGTGTGAAGCTGCCCATGGTGAAAGAGTGCTACCGTGCGGCGATAGGTCCCGCCTGCGATTGCTTCGACTCCAGGGATGTGTCGCTCATCGAGGAAATCGAGCAGATTGTGCCAATCAAATGGTGGACGATAGGCAAGTTCGAAGACCAACTCATCGTTAGCAGTCCTGGCGACGGCAGTCCGCCGCAGAGCAGAGGGGCATAGCCTATAGCGTTCACGGAAGACGGCGTTGAAGCGACGTAGGCTACGGAAACCGCTGGCGAAGGCGACCTCGGTCACCGGCAGTCGGGTATCAGTCAGCAGCCGTTTGGCCAACAGCAAGCGTTGGGTCTGGGCAAAATCGACCGGGGCGACACCGAACTCCTGCTGAAAAACGCGGCGTAGGTGGCGGTCGGACACCTGAAGCCGCTCCGCGAGCGTCTCCAAATTGCCTCCGTTCGTGATCTCATCTTCGATGAAGTTCGCTGCCGCCTGGGCCAGACGTGCGCTGGCGTCAACGCTGGCGTTGCCTGGCGCCAGCTCCGGCCGGCAGTGCAGACATGGGCGATACCCGGCGGCCTCCGCAGCCGCCGCACTGGGATAGAACGAGCAATTCTCACGGCGCGGCAGCCGTCCCGAGGCGCACACCGGACGGCAATAGATGCGCGTCGAGGATACACCGACGAATAAGCGGCCGTCGAAGCGCGCATCATGTGTTTTGAGCGCCCGGTAACAACGGTCAGGATCAAGCAACATGATGTCAGTATAAGCAATCTGCGCGCGTCCTGCTCGCCGTTTTCGGACATGAGATTCCGCGCTGCTATCGACAAAATTATGCTTCGTACGTGAGCAACAGCGTCAGGAGTGAGTGAAGGGCCCAACGCCGCTTGATAGACCATCTGTCGTGAGTATATTTAACTTTATAGCTATTTAACTGAAAGGTTATTTGCTATATGTCTGAAAGGTTATTTGCTATATGTCGCCTGATCACCTCAGCACCACCTTCGCAGCCCTCACCGATCCCACCCGGCGCGCGATGCGCCCCGGGGTGGCTGGACCAGCTCGCTGGATCGCCTCGCGGCATATCTGGCTACCGCCTAATGGAATTAACTCAACGCAAAGGAGAGCGAACGATGCACCACAACCCAATCGTTACTCGCGACGAGTGGCTTGTCGCGCGCAAGCAACTCTTAGCCACGGAAAAGGAACTCACGCGGCTGCGTGATCAATTGAGCGCCGAGCGGCGCGAGTTGCCGTGGGTCAGGATGGAGAAGCAGTATGTGTTCGACGGGCCAAACGGCAAGGAGACGCTCGCCGATCTCTTCGACGGACGCAGCCAATTGATCGTCAAACATTTCATGCTCGGTCCCGGATGGAAGGAGGGGTGCGTGGATTGCTCGTTTGAGGTCGACCATATCGAAGACGCTCTCGTGCATCTCGAGCATCACGA
>CAZCWX010000651.1:0-4407 GCA_964502465.1 uncultured Enterobacteriaceae bacterium
TAGCGCAGCTGGTCGATGGCGCTGTACTTGCCAGGGATTCCTGCTACCGGGAGGTTCCCGGTCACCGGATGGCCGGACGTCACAAGAAAATCGCGATGCTGAAATTGAGGATCGGCAATCAAGCTTTCAGTATCATAGACCGGCGTGGCAGCTACACCAGCCTTTTGCAGCAGGTGCATAATGTCGATCTGGGTTCGTTCTCGTGTCCATGAGGTAATGAGCGCGTCGAGTTCTGGTTCATGCGCTTTCCGGCTTTTGCGATCTATGAATCGTTCATCCGCACACCATTCTGGGTGACCTACTGCCTGGCAGAAGTGCCGCCACTCTTCCTCGGTTTCCACGGCAACGGCAACCCATGTGTCTTCTCCTTGGCAGCGGTACACACTGTGAGGGACCATCACGTCATCCTGGTTGCCTCTGCGACCTTGATCCCGGTTATTGATGATATAATCCATGATCGCTTCAGGCAGCATCGCAGTCACGACTTCAGCCATGGCCAGGTCGATGTACTGTCCTTTCCCGGTACGACGGCGACAATAGAGGGCTGCGAGGACGGCGTATGCCATGGTCACGCCGACCATATAGTCTGGCCAGGTCCCCCCGAGGCTCACAGGCGGACCGTCGGGATAGCCAGTGAGATGACAGATACCGGCAGAGGCCTGCGTGATCGGTCCCCAGCCGACGCAATGGCTATCCGGGCCATACTGCCCAACCGGTGAGCCGGAAACCATAATAATGTCGGGTTTGATCTGACACAGGTCTTCATATGCTAATCCCCAGCGTTTCATCATACCGACGGCAAAATTCTCGACCACGATATCGCTGCGCCGTATGATCTCTTTAGCAAGGGTCGCGCCTTGTGGGTGACCGAGGTTCAGGGTCACCCCCTTCTTGCTGTAGTTCAGGCCATTAAAGAGTGGGGAGCCGTTGGGGCCTTTGAAGTCTCTGGGATTCTGCCCGAGGAGGCGAATCACATCCAGGCGTTGGGAAGACTCGATACGAATCACTTCTGCGCCCATTACCCCCAGCCAAGCGGTACACTGAGGCGCGGCGAGAATCCAACCGAAGTCAGCGACGCGAATACCTTCGAGAGGAAGTTGTGTCATGGTTTTCTCCTGCGGTAGCTTGTAACTCTCAGCAGTCAGTCTTCAGCAAGAATGGGGAAGGCTTTAGACTATAGGCATGAGGCGACAGGGAAACCCTAAAGTCTATAGCCTGTGGCCTCATGCCTGTCTTACTGATGGCTTTCTTTCAAATCACTCCGTCCCTCCGCAATTGCTCTATGCGCTCGGCGCTGAGCCCGAGTCGTTCGCCATAAATTTGGGCGTTGTGCTCTCCTAGGCGCGGAGCAGGAGAACGGATCTTCCAAGGGGTGGCAGAAAACTTGAACGGCGCCCCTGGGTAGGTGAGAGGGCCAGTTTCCGGATGATCGACTGTGACAAAGAAGTCACGTGCGCGGTACTGCTCGGCGGTCACAACCTCTCGCATATCGCGCACCGGGAACACCGGGATATGGAGATCCTGGCCTTGCCGCGATAGCTCGTCACGGTCTTGCTCACTGATCCACGCGGCGACGCCAACTTCCAAGGCATCAATGTTTTGGAAGCGTCCGAGAAGAGTGGCAAAGATCTCACTTTCTGCCCATTCCGGACGACCCATCAGCTCTTTGAGACTCTCCCAGTGCTGGTCGGTCAGTGCGAGAAGCGCCACGTGACCTGAGCGACAGGGAAACACATATGCCAGCCCCCATTTTGTCCGGCTCAGAAAGCGACGACGGTTCGGACCATCTGGCGGCTCATGAGAGTAGAGCGCAAAGTTTGGACGGACCATATGGGCAACGGCTTCAACTTCGGCAATATCGACATGCTGACCTGCACCGGTCAGGTCGCGGTGAAAGACGGCACACATGGTTGCAGTCGCCGCGGTCCAGCCGGCCAGGAAATCAGCCTGCTGCCCACCAGTTTTCACCGGTGGTTCATTGTCGGGATCAGTGACAAAGTTAAACGGAGTCTCATACCCCACCACCCCTGTGTGGAGGCAGTTCAAGTTATATGCCTTGTAGTTTTTGTAGGGACCAGTCTGACCAAAGGGAGTAAGAGAGGTGACGATGAGCCGAGGGAAGATCTGATGTAAACGGTCGTACCCCATATCCAGACTAGCGAGGAATCCCGGGGGTTGAGTTTCTACCAGGATGTCAGCCTCTTTCACCAACTCGCGCAAGAGGGCTACTCCCTCTGACTTGCTGAGATCCAGGGTGACCGCATGTTTGTTGGTGTTGAGGTAGAGAAACAGGGCGCTGCGCTCGGGATGTGGGATGTCGTGAGGAAAGGGACCGCGACTGCGAGTGATATCGCCGGTCCCAGGCTTTTCAACTTTGACGACCTCTGCACCCAGGTCTGCCATGACTTTGGTACAGAAGGGACCAGCCACCCGTTCGCTCAACTCAACGATCTTGAGACCAGATAGCGCGCCTTCAAACATATCGCACCTCTTTTGTTTTAAGAATGTACCTGAGTCGCAGCATTTTCTCCTACTCGGAGTGTGGGCTGCTGGAAATGTGGCATCACGTATTTGGCAAACAGCTCCATCGAATGAAAAATCGTCTGCTGTGACATGCCACCCCAATCAAACATCACCAGGAGATGAGTCACCCCGGCAGCGTGATATTTTTTGACTTTTTCCAAGCACCGCTGGGGATCACCAAAGATCGAGAGTGCGTCAAGTTGCTCAATCGTGGCCGTCGCTAAGAACTGCCCTAACTTGGCAAACGTCTCATACCCGCTCGTGCCTGGTTTGACCCACACTTTCGTCGAGCTGCCCAATTTCCGTTTCATCCCGGCTTCAGCCTCTTTCAACGCCTGTGCGGTGGTATCGGCTACGTGGGTCCAAAACACATGCGGTAGGTCACTGGGAGGAGTCCCATATCCAGCCTCGCTGAAAGTTTGCTGGTAGCGTACCAGCTGTGCGGCAATCTCTTCGGGAGAGGGACTGGAAGCAAAGGGCGCGGCACAGAAGGCATAGCCTCGTTTGCCAATTTCCTCAGCCGAGCCAGGGGAGGCAGCGGCCACCCACATAGACGGGGAGGGTTTTTGTATAGGCCGAGGCAGCAAGGCAATATCTTCATAGTGATAGAACTGACCCGCATACGAAAACTGCTCCTGGGTCCAGGCGAGGCGGATAATCTCCAGGCACTCCCAGAAACGCTCCTTGGCTGATTCCATGGGAATATGAAATCCGGCGAACTCGTGGGGCTGATAGCCTCGGCCTGCGCCAAAACATACTCGTCCGTGGCTCAGCAGATCGAGCTCGGCCATATCCTCAGCAAGCCGGATGGGATCATTCACCGGGAGCACACTTACCCCAGTTCCCAGGTGCAGCTTTGTGGTGCGCTGAGAGATGGCCGCCAGTATCATCTGGGGGGAGGGAAAAACGCGGTAGCTGGCCTGGAAATGGTGCTCTCCTACCCAGAATCCTTCGTAACCAAGATCTTCAGCATACTGGGCCTCTTCGAGCACTTCACGGTAAAACTGCTCATGCGACCGCAGGTGCTCGTAGTTGTCACCCAAAGTGAGAATAGAAAAACGCATGGGCATGATGGCCCTCCTTTTGGGAGCTCTCAGCCTTCAGCAAAACCACATGCGGCTTCAGGCTAGAGGCATGTAGGCAAAGGGGTCTTCTCCGAAGCCTACAGCCTCTAGCCCATGGCTTGCAGCCTACTTGCCTTGCTGATTGCTGACCGCTGACAGCTTTTATCAGTGGCGCATCGCTGCCAGCACGTCCGCGAGGCCTGGATCCTGTGGCGCGAAATCGAGCTTGTCCATGCCGAGGTACGCATTCGGCAGGTGGATGTACTCTTCCGGTGGATTATCGCAGTATACTTCCAACTCGTTTCCATCGGGATCATGAAAGTATACGCTCTTGGTGACGCCGTGGTTGACCGTGAAAGAAACAGGAACGCCTTTTTCTTTAAATTCTTGATACGCGGCGCGTAGTTCCTCCTCATTGCGCAGACGGAAGGCGAAGTGCAGCAGTCCAGTCTGATTCCCTCTGGGTGCCTCTGCCTGCGGTCCGATCTGAAAGAGAGCGACCTCATGGTGGTCGCGGCCGTTGAAAGACAGAAAAACCGCGCCGATTTGGGGGACATCTTTCATCACTTGCATCCCCAGAATCTCCGTATAGAATTTGCGCGAGCGCTCTAAGTCCCGCACCTTAATAACAACGTGGGCAATGCGTTCTGGGTGAATCATATGGTTCCTCCTTTCAATAAAACGTAAAGCATAGTAATAAGTTGAACGTTCTCATCTTGTGGTGCGGGCCTCTGGCCTGCACCCAGCCATGCAGGCGAGGACGCCTGCACCACAAAAATCGATCAAGTTATTCTTGGATGGTTCCTTAACCTTTCAATCC
>CAZCWX010000652.1:0-2576 GCA_964502465.1 uncultured Enterobacteriaceae bacterium
CCGATGACCGCTGTCCCAAGGATTTGTCGTGATTGTGCGCCCGCCCCTGACGCGATCGCCAACGGCACTGTCCCTAAAATAAAGGCAAAAGCTGTCATCAAAATGGGACGCAAGCGCAACCGTGCGCCAGTCAGGGCCGCCTCGACCAGAGGCTTACCTTTTTCATACTCGAGCTTGGCGAATTCGACGATGAGGATGGCATTCTTCGCCCCGAGACCGATGAGCATAATGAGGCCGACCTGGGCATACACGTTATTTTCAAATGCCCGCAGCCACAGCGCCGCGAACGCGCCAAACACCGCGATCGGTGTCCCAAGCAGCACGCTGAATGGCAGGGTCCAGCTCTCATACTGTGCTGCCAGAATGAGGAAAACCATCAAGAGTGAGAGCCCGAAGATCAAAATGACAGGCACCCCTTCCGCCGCCGCTTTCTCCTGGAATGACATGCCCATGTAGTCGTAGCCCATCTCACTCGGCATAGTTTCGGCGAAGACCTGCTCCAGCGCCGCCATCGCTTGACCCGTGCTGTACCCCCGCGCGACACTGCCATTGATCTGCGCGGCCCGGTAGCCGTTGTAGCGAATGGTGAACTCCGGCCCATAGACGGTTCGCATACTGACGAGCGTCGACAGCGGCACCGGCTGTCCTTCCGCATTCCGGACGCGAAACTGGCCGACGTTCTCAGGCGCGGTGCGATACTCGCCCTCGGCTTGCACATAGACTTGCCAGACACGCCCAAAGCGATTGAAGTAGTTCACAAAGGCGCCACCCATAAACACCTGCAGCGTCTGGTAGACCGTACCCAGATCCACCCCTTGTTTTAACACCTTGTCGCGGTCCACATCGACAAAGACTTGCGGGACGCTGGGAATAAACGTCGTCGTCAAGGACGCAAACTCGGGACGGGTACGGGCGACCTCAAGAAACCGGTTGGTGTTCTGCGCCAGGAAGGCGAAGTCCTGGCCAGAACGATCTTCCAGCATGAACGTAATACCACCAGAGGTGCCGACACCTGGAATGGCAGGGGGGGAGAACGCGAAGGCTTGCGCTTCGGGCAGTCCAGCGAGCCGCTGATTGAGGCGGCGCATGATCACGTCAGCGGTGAGCCCTTGTGCGTCGCGTTCGTGCCAGGGGTCAAGCATGACAAAAAAGAACGCGTTGTAGGTAGTGTTCGAGAAACTGAGCATGCTGAAGCCGACGACCGTGTTGAAGGTCTGTACCCCTGGTGTCTCCTTCAGGATCGCCTCGATCTGTTTGCACACCTCGTCGGTGCGTTGCAGTGAGGCAGCCACCGGAAGCTGAACGTTCAGGTAGACGTAGCCCTGGTCCTCTTGCGGCAGAAAGCTGGTGGGCAACCGCGACCCGAACCAGCCGGCTAGGGCGGCAAAGACCACAAGCAGCAGCATGGAAAAACCTGCCTTGCGGATCAAATGACCACACCAGTTGACATAACCGTTGGTGGCACGGCCAAACCAGCGGTTGAACCAGCGGAAGAAGGCTCCGAGCGGCCCGCGTCCTTCCTTGCGCGGTCGCAACAAGAGCGCCGACAGCGCCGGGCTCAGGGTCAGCGCGTTGAAGGCCGAGAGGGCAACCGAGACCGCGATAGTCACCGCAAACTGCTGATAGAGTCCCCCGGTGATCCCAGGGATGAACGCGGTCGGTACGAAGACCGCGGACAGGATCAGCGCGATCGCGATGACAGGCCCAGAGACTTCTTCCATAGCCTTTAAGCTTGCGTCGCGTGGTGACAGCCCCTCCTCAATGTGACGTTCGACCGCCTCGACCACGACGATCGCGTCGTCCACTACCAGGCCGATGGCAAGCACCAGCCCAAAGAGTGACAGGGTATTGATCGAGAAGCCCAACAACGGAAAGAGGATAAAGGTCCCAATCAGCGAGACCGGCACGGCCAGCAGCGGTATCAACGTCGCCCGCCAGCTTTGCAGGAAGATGAACACGGCAAGGGTCACCAGGGCGAGGGCTTCAAAGAACGTCTTCACAATCTCCTTGATCCCCTCGCTCACGGCCAGCGTCGTGTCGAGTGATACGCCATAATCCATATCGGCCGGGAACCGCGTTTTCAGTTCTTCCAGCAGCGCCTTGGCGCGATTGATGGTGTCGAGGGCGTTCGACCCAGGGGTTTGGTACACCGCAATGAGTGCGCCTGGCTCGCCATTGATGCGTCCATGCATATTATACGTCTGCGATCCAAGCTCGACACGCGCGACATCCTTCATTCGTATGAGGGAACCATCGGGGTCGGCCCGGACAATGATGTTGCCAAACTCTTCCACGTCGGTGAGGCGGCCCTGCGCCCGCACGGTATAGGTGAACTCCTGCCCAGGTGGCACCGGCTCAGCGCCGATCTGACCGGCTGGGTTCACACTATTCTGTTTGCTCAGCGCCTCGATAATCTCGTTGATTGTGATATTGAGCTTGGCGAGGGTGTCCGGCCGCACCCAAAACCGCATGGCATACTGGCCGGCCCCAAAGACGTTGACCTGACCAATTCCGGGCACGCGGGTCATCGGGTCGTTGACGTTGATAAAGGCATAGTTGGTAAGAAACAGCGCATC
>CAZCWX010000653.1:0-18664 GCA_964502465.1 uncultured Enterobacteriaceae bacterium
GTGGTGCCGCCGCGACGGCGGCACCACAAGCAGGCGGGACGCCTACACCACAAGATTGCTATGACACCTGTATGGCTTCCCAAGAAATTGTCATGCACCCATCAAACAAGGATAGGTTGACGTTGGTGGTAAGGACGCATAGATTTTACCTTTATCGTTTCTCATCTCAATAGAAGGAAAGGCACAGAGAGGCCCACTGTCTTGCGTATTTGGATCGATGCGACACACTCGCAGAGTAAATTAACAATCTTTGGCATGACGCTCCTTGAGCGGCAACTTCATACCATCAGCGAAGCGGGCCTTGAACCAACTGTGGTCTATATAGAACTCCCCGCTGGAAAAGACACGCTACCTACTCTTCCTGCTGACCTTGCCAGACGTCTTCCGCTCCGTTGGCAGCGAAATCCAGGGGCACTGCCAGAACGGCTGGCAGGCGCAGTCCGCGAGGCAGGAGATGAACCTGTCCTTGCCCTTGCAGCCGATTCGGTTATCGATGCACGTCTCCTTCGGTATCTCGGAGAGTGTACCGGGGCTCTCGCTGTGCGAGGCGGCGAAGGAGTCGAGTGCACGGCTGTGTTGCGGCTCGAGGGGAGCGTTCCCGTAGCCACATCTACAGAAGTACGCCTCCCTGAGATCGCCGAGGCGGGATTGAGACAGGGAATGCTCAGAGAGCTACCCTTGAACGAGGTCCCTGACTACGTCAAGAAACTCCGCCGTCATCTCCCCGTCTACCTCTTTCGCATCACCGACACAGCGGGCCGGGATCGAGCCGAGCGGTTTCTGTTTTGGTCAAACTACAAAGGCTCAACGGACTTTTTTACCAAGTACGTCTATCCACCGCTGGTCTGGAGACTCGTTCGTCCGTTGGCACGCTGGCGCGTCCATCCGAATATTGTTACGCTGTTCAACGTTTTTATCACCTTTGCTGCTGTCCCTCTTTTTGCCAGAGGACATTGGGTAGTCGGGCTTGTATTGGCGTACACGATGAGTGTCCTGGACTCGGTGGACGGCAAGCTCGCTCGCCTTACTTTTCGTGCCTCGTGGCTCGGCAATTTGCTCGATCATGGTCTCGATATCATTCATCCACCGCTTTGGTACTTTGCCTGGGCATGGGCATTGAGCAACGGCAACATGACTTCACCGGTATTCCAGGCAGCCGTCTGGATGGCGATTGTTTATTTCTTCGATCGCATTGTAGCGGGACTTTTCAATCGTCGTACAGGACGCTCAATTCACGGCTACACCCCGCTCGACGAGAGGATGCGAACTTTCATCTCCCGCCGCAACATCAATGTTCCGCTTTTTACCGTCGGGCTGATCATGGGAGTTCCCATTCAGACTTTTGTGCTGATCGTCCTCTGGCAGATTGCCACATTCTTGTTCCACGTTGCACGTCTGGTGCAGTTCTGGAACAACAAGCGTATCCTTGAAGCAACCAGTTGAGTGATCCCACTACGGGATCTTATACCATGCGTCTCCTCCTTATTTTTGCCCGCACCTACCCTCGGCGCAGCTTCGTTATGCTGCTCTGCCTGATGCTTGCCGCAGTTGCCGAAGGCGTGGGTCTTTCAAGCCTGTTACCCCTTCTCAGCCTCGCGACCAAAAGCGGAGCAACCCTCGGAGGTCACTCGCCAGGTCCAGTTGAGCACGGGGGTTCGTGGCTTGAGCACGCGATCGGCAACGCCCTCGGCACAGTTGGTCTACAACCGAGCATCGGGCTGTTGCTCAGCATTATCGTTGGCGGCGTCGTGCTCAAAGCAGGCCTCGTCTTGTTTGCCCAAAAGCAGGTCGGCTACACCGTCGCTCAGGTCGCAACTGACTTACGGCTCGCCCTCATCCGTACGCTGTTAGCGGCCCGTTGGGAATACTATATTCGTCAACCAGTCGGGGGCTTCGCCAACGCCTTTGCCACCGAAGCGACCCGGGCTGCAGATGCCTATCTCCATGGGGCAACGATCATTGCCCAGTTAATAGAAACAGCCCTCTATACCTCACTTGCCGTCATCGTGTCCTGGCAGGCAACAGTCGCGGCGACAGTAGCTGGCTTGGTGATCGTCTCCGCCTTGAATCATCTCGTCCGTATGGCACGTCGCGCAGGCGTGCGGCAAACCCAATTGCTCAGGGCGGTCCTGGGACGGCTGACCGATGTCCTCTATGCAGTGAAGCCGTTAAAGGCGATGGCCCGCGAGCCTCTCGTCAAGCCGCTCCTGGAAAAAGAAACACGTCGGCTGAACCGTTCTCTTCAGCGGCAGGTGCTCAGTAGGGAAGCTCTTCGTGCGTTGCAGGAGCCGCTCCTGGTCACAGTACTTGCGGCTGGTCTCTATGTTGCACTGACTCGTTGGACGCTCCCGCTGGATACCGTTCTGCTGCTCACCCTGCTTTTCGCCCGCACGTTGAATAGTCTTCACAAGGTACAGAGGCAATATCAGGCAATGGTTTCGTGTGAAAGCGCGTACTGGTCGTTGCGCAACACCATCGAACGGTCTGAGGTCGCGCGTGAAGTCACACAGGGAACAGTGCAACCCCTCTTAAAGAGAGAGATTCGCCTGAAGCAGGTAGACTTTTCTTACGATGATCACACAGTCTTACGTCAGGTCTCGTTGTGTATTCCTGCCGGGCAACTGACAACGCTGGTTGGCCCTTCTGGGTCTGGCAAGACTTCCATTGTCGATTTGATCGTTGGCCTCATACGGCCACAAGCCGGTGAGGTGTGGATTGACGAGGTTCCGCTCAATAAAGTTGATCTCCGATACTGGCGTTGTGCAGTCGGCTATGTGCCACAAGAGACGTTTCTGTTGCACGAAAGCGTGTTCACCAATGTCACGCTGGGCGACCCTGAGCTGACGGAAGCAGACGCAGAGTCTGCACTCCGTGCAGCAGGTGCCTGGGATTTTGTCACTGCCATGCCGCAGGACATACACACTCCGGTTGGTGAACGTGGGGCTGCCATCTCGGGTGGTCAGCGTCAGCGCATTGCTATTGCCCGCGCGTTGATCCACAATCCGCAGCTCTTGCTCCTTGATGAAGCAACGGCCTCGCTCGATCCCAAGAGCGAGGCCGCGATCTGTGCGACTGTGCAACAGTTACGCGGGAAGATGACGATTCTCGCAGTTTCCCACCAACCCGCGCTCTTGGAAGCAGCAGACAAAGTCTATCGGGTCGAAGGGGGCATGGTACAAGAGATTACTCCCTGTACCGTCGGCCGATTAGACACATCAGGAGTACAGAAGAGTCGAGCCGGATAATCTCAATCGAACCATATGACATTGGCACAGTCCCTAACAGAAATCCCCCCGCGCAAAGCCTGTGGTGAGCACAATCGAACCACGCTGCCCCCCTTTTTCAAAGGGGGGCAAGAGGGGATTTACTCACGTTGAGTTATGCAACACTGCAAACGACCCCCAGTCGTATGGGTGCTCACAGATGATCGGCCAGGGAATACTACCCAATCAATCGGACTTGCAGGAGCCCTGGGCTGGCCGTATGAAATCAAAGAGCTGCATTTCACAGCGCTTACTCGCACGATCAAGCGCCTGTTTGGTGCATTTGCTGCAACCCAGATAGGGCTAGACACCAGCCGCTCGGCCACTTTAGTTCCTCCCTGGCCTGATCTAGTGATTACTACAGGCTGGCGATCCGCACCTGTGGCTCGCTGGATCCGTAAGCAAAGCGAGGGTCGCACCCGCTTGGTACAATTAGGACGAAAAGGAGGACATGTTGTTGAGTTGTTCGACATTGTCGTCTCCTGCATCTACTTCCGTTTGCCACCTCATCCTCGGCGGATCGAAATTGCAGCACCCCTCACCCAGGTCACCCCAGAACGACTCGCGCGGGCGGGCGACCGCTGGCAGAGATTATTCCTCAATGCTCCGCATCCGCATGTCATGCTGCTGGTCGGTGGTTCAACCGCGCGCCATCGACTGGACGTGACAACAGCGCACTGCATGGGCGAAGAGGTTAGAGCTTTTGCACATGCTGCGGGTGGCTCTGTATTTGCCATCACAAGCCGTCGGACCGGTGCAGAGGTCACTGAAGCGCTCAGGAAAGGACTTGGTGAAGCTAATTATGTCCATTGCTGGCAGCCAGAGCAGCAGGAGAATCCTTATCTCGCTTACTTGGCCTCTGCGGATGTGCTTGTTGTAACTGGGGAGAGCGAATCTATGCTAGCAGAGGCTGCCGCTGTCGGTAAGCCACTGTACATTTATCCCCTCCCCGCAGTTGTACAGCCACCTCGGCTAAAAGTGCGATTCAAGACGTGGCTTAAAGACTGGACAACGGCGTACGCCTATACAAACGAGGGAAATAACCACAGGAGGAGGCTGTTTGAGCAGGGTGCAAAATTCCTGTGCCTGCAGCTCATCGCGTGCGGTATTATCCGCCCCAGACGGGATCTACACACGCTCCATCAGACGCTGATCCAATTAGGAACCGCCCGCCCTTTTGGGTCTTCTCTAGAAATCTGGGAATGTCAGCCGCTTCAGGAAGCTAACGAGGTCGCTCAGAAGATTCGAACACTTCTTGGATTTGCGGAACGCTAGCCTCCTAAGCAGCTATATACGCTTCCGATACGCGCAGGACCAGTTTCAGTGCGTCATGGCGAAGATGATTCTGACGCATCTCTTCCCGTAACATCTCTTCCGTAACAATCCCCTGGTCCAGGCATTCGCGGAGGAGAGTAAAGAAGAAAGTTTCTTGTTTGGAGTCTGGATGCTTCTCGTAGTATCCCGTAGCACGGCTAGCACCAAAAAACTGGCGTCTCATTGCTTTGACCGCTCTGTGTAATCGCGTACGCCACCCTTTATCGCGCACGGTGTAATCTCTCGGTAGCCCGGTTTTCCAGGGCTGAGTGCGTCGCTTGGTGTTGTGGAGTAATTTGGTTTGCTCATTCAAGAGATCGAAATGATTCCACTTAGGCTCCAGCAGGCCGATACGCTCGCGCGACTCGAGGCCAAGATGCATCCAGGTGGTGTAGTCGCGCTTGAACGCAAACATGTCGTTAAACTGTTCCTCACAATGCCAGTCCGTGAGTTGTGCACAGTCAAGCAGCATGACGCTCGAAGCCAGATAATCGGGTCGATCGTTATGACCAGGGCGAGCAACACACATCAGTGCTTTGCCCTGCATATCCCGCGAAAGGAGTTCATAAATATCTCCCACGGCGAACACGTCCGGATCGATCACCACTGCTCGACCTTGATAGCCCATCAGTTGGGGCACCATGAAACGGAGAGGAGTGAAAGATTGTAAATCGTCATTCCTCCACACGCGGCGGTTACCATCACGGAGAAACGCCTGGCTTTCACGCACCTGCAGGAACGAGAAATCCTGAGTGTGCAAGATGTGCACTGCGAACTTGTCAGGGTGTGCGGAGTGTCGGCGGAGCGAATAGGCTGACACCACGGCTCCAATATACTGTCGGGGGTTGGTCTGGATGAAAACGGCTGGCATCATAAGGACAATCCTTCTCTGTTTCCAGAGCACGTTATGACCTGCATAACTAAATACAACCTGTGGTGCAATGGCTTGGACACGGCCTGACACCCGAGAATATGGAGACCTATGCGGCCAATATTCATTGGTGGCTGTGAGCGGAGCGGGACCACTCTGCTTGGTGCCATGTTGGGTGGTCACCCGGATTATCTCTGCATACCAGAGATGTTGTTCAAATTTGATATCCCTCGTCTCTCGGGGAACGGACTGTTCAGCAAAGTCGACAAGGCGGAGATTGTGAGGAAATTTGCCAAGCGCTCTCGTTTCCGTATTTGGGATCTCGATGTGGATGTTGCCTCTCTTCCTCATGAGTTGCTGACCTGCCGTGATTTGATCGAGTGGCTCGTAACCATCTACGGCCAGAAAGTCGGCAAACCTGCCCCGGTCATATGGGTCGATCATACTCCGGCAAACAGCCGATTCGCCCAGACCTTATTTTCCTTGTTCCCAGATGCGAAATTGATCCACTTGGTGAGAGATGGACGCGCCGTCGCCGCGTCTGTGCTGCCACTCGACTGGGGACCCAACGAAATCGACAGTGCCGCCCGTTTTTGGGCAGAGCGACTCGCTTATGGCCTTGCGGCAGAATCACGCTGGCCACAGCAGGTGATTCGCGTGAGTTACGAAGAGCTAGTCCAGGACCCCCAAGCTACGTTGCAGAGGTTATGTCGCCTTTTGGCTATCGATTATGACCCCGCCATGAGCCGCGCAGCCGGCTTTCGAGTCCCACGATACACCGCCCAGCAACATGCGCTCGTCGGTAGCAGCCCGAACCCGGAGCGCATACACGCTTGGGAGCGCCAACTGACACCACGACAAATTGAGATTTTTGAAAGTCTCGCTGCGGGCCTGTTGGAATCACTCGGTTACGTTCCCCAGTTCGGTCTACACGCCAGAAAGATGTCACGAGCAGAGCAGACTGGGTGCGGAATTCGTGAACTGTATAAAAAAGAGCTGATGAATCGCTATCGGAAGCGCAGACGCAAGCAAGCAACCCTCCCTAAAAGAGGGCCTTGATTCGCTCGACAACCTGCGGGAGATCATCGGGGGGAAAGTGTCGGACAGGAATGAAGGGATCACCCAGACGCACGGCAAGCCCTTGAGCAATGAGTTGTTGGTGAAACAGGGAAAAGTCACGCTGATATTCCAAGAGACCGAGACGAACGAGGCGCTCACCAAGCCGCTGACGCCAATAGTTCGGCATACTGCCCTCATGTATCGGACCAAAGAGCAGATGCTGCACACCACGACGAATCCACAGTCGCATCGAACGCAATCGAGACGGCAACGGATAGATGGCGAGCGGTTTCCCTTGCCGCACAACCTCGACCAGCATGGACATACTATCGCCAGTCACAATGAAGCGGTCAGCCAGGCCGAGCAGGGCGAAATATGGGTTCTCCTGATTGCCTGCGGTCCAACGATAGAAGAATCCTTGAGACGGCATCTCCGCCTCGATCACGTCAGCAGTTTTTTTTGGCGTGCGCCGGCTCGTCGTCACGAGCAGACTCCCCCCTTCCCTTGTGACAACCTGTCGAGCCTGCCGCATCAGGTGACGAGCCACTCCAGCATCCAAGACAAAAGGGACGGTCGATCCGCCGATCAGTACAGCAGTCCAAGGCCGCGGGAATGACACGAACCGTCCAGTCCATTCTGAGGCAACAGCCGTTATGGCGGTGGGATCACTGTAGAGCAACGGTAAGCGGAGTCGGAAGACATTGGGATGGTCAGGCAAACGGTATTGAGGGTTCGCACAAATAAGCGCGAAACAATCGAATCCGACTCGTGATTGACCAATCTGCACGAGTTTTGTGCGACTCTGTGACTGGTTACGAATCCACAAGCCAACCGGAGTTGAGCGGCGACCGATCGTCAGGACGAGATCCGGCCAGGGCGGCACCAAAGGGGAGGAACGCTCGATATCGACTTTGTAGAGAGAAGGGCCAAACAAACGGAAATGGAAATGATTCAGCCCAGTAAATACGAGACGTTTGACCTCAGAGGGCCACCCCAGAGCCTGAGCAACAGCAAGGGCCTGGGCATTATCTCCCAGTTTGTTGCTCGTCAATACCCAAACTCGGGGCTGTTCCTGCAGGTTTCTCGTCCTTACGCTCGCAGCAGGACTGGTCGTCAAGCACCTTCCTTAAAGGACGACTTGCGCTGTCTGCTCCCGCTTCGCCCGCTCGTGAGCGAAATGCCGGCGTGCTCGCGCCAGATCTTCTGGCGTATCAATCTCTGTCCACCACAGCCCCTCAATGCAAGCGGTATTCACCTGCACCATGCTCGACATGGAGTTAATAACGGACAGATACCACAGGTGCAAAGCTGCCGGGGCTCGAATCGCCGCATCGAGCGCCGTCCGGAAGGCGCTGATACCCTCACCGCGGAATGCCATAAGACCGATCGACTCGCCACTGATGGTATGTGCGGCCAGCGTCTTCCCAATCGCACTGAGTTGTCTCCCACCATTCAGGGAGACTTTCATGTCATCGTCGTCGTATTCCGCCTTCCGGTCAATCGCTAAGGTAATAAGATCATGACGATACGCCAGCACACGGCTGAGGATCTCCGGCCGAAAGAGCGTATCACCGTTTAACAGGACGAAGTCTTCTGTCATTTCAGGGATCGCCAGCCAGCAGGTCGCAAGGTTATTCGAGGTCTCGAAGAATGGATTATAACGGATACGGACTTCGAGGTTCTCGATCGGATGAGCAGCGAGGAACCGTTCGACCTTTTCTGCGGCAAACCCCACCATAACAGTGACATATCGGATACCGCAGCAGGCCAGCGTACGCAGCTGTAACTCAAGAACTGGGTGGTCAACATCGACTGGCAAGAGGCACTTCGGTTCATCGGCGGTTAATGGCAACAGCCGTCGCCCCTGACCGGCACTCAGGACAATTGCCTTCTGTAACGGCCGTAGCGTATGACTCGCTAGTCCCCCGTTGGGTGGAGAGGCACTCGTCATCGCTTTCCGAGAAAAAGGGAGGATTGTATACAAGCCACCGTGCTCGGTATAAGAGAAAACGATGAGAGAATCAAGGAGGAGCGTTGCAAAGGGCTGATAAGAGCGACCCGTATATCATTATGTCCCCCACACCCTTCCCCCGCCGGCGCCTTGGGAAAACGCTCCGGTGGTATATTGCACAAGAACTTGTTTTCCCGACGGTCATTTCCCTTGTCGGACTGACAACCCTGGTGCTCACCAAGGATCTCTTAGGGTTCTCAGACCTGGTCATCAACCGTGGTTTCGGAGCCAGCACCGTCGCGTGGATTGCTTTTTATGAAGTTGTGCCGCTCATCGCCCGTACCCTTCCCTTTGCCGTTCTTATCGGTGCACTGGTGGGGCTCGGTCGCCTGAGGGCGGATCTGGAAATCCTCTCGCTGGAAGCTGTCGGTGTTCCCAGCCGACGGCTCGTTGGCCCGGTGCTCACATTTGCCGCACTCGCAACGGCCATTGGTCTGTTCCTTTCCTTTTCTGCGTCTCCGTGGGCCAGCCGCTCTCTCGATGCTGCCCTCCAACAAGTGGCACAGGCCACCCCCGGCATTGCGCTCCGCCCGGGCACCGTCCACGAGTTCAGTGGCATCAAGATAGCTGCCCGCGAGATTTCCGCTCGCGGAGATCACCTGCGCGGCGTGTTGCTCTGGATTCCCGACTTCGGACACACTATTTTCGCTGAACGCGGGGAATTAGCATCCCAACAAGACGGGCCCGCTCAGCTCCTCTTGCATGATGTGGAAATGCTTACCTCTCCTCGCAGCGGGAGTGGAGATGCGATGATGCGCTTTGGCACTTTCACGACGACGCTCCAGCAGGAGACCAATTCTTCGCGATCAGTCAAAGACTCGCTTGCCGGGGAATCAGTGCAGCAGCTCGTCATCCTCACTCAGTCGGACGAAGAAGGGGGCAAGACCTCACGGAGAGCCTTAACGGAGCTGCACCGTCGTTTTTCTCATCCTGTCGCCAGTCTGGTCTTCGGTCTGCTCGCAGTCCCTCTCTCCCTGTGTGGGCGTCATTTCTCTCGTGCCGCTGGCGCAGTCGCCGGACTGCTCATGACTGTTGGGTATTATGGGCTCGTCCAACTTGGTGAGGGTCTGATACAAGCAGACATCGTAACCGTCGGGTTTGGTGTGTGGCTGCCCAATATCACCATCGGTGTGTTCGCTATCCTCTTGCTCTGGCAGGAGCATCTGCGGGTGGTTTGGGATCGCCGTATCAGGGATGGATTCTTTGAACAGACATCACCTGGTCAAGAAGCCCCTCTCCCTCGTGCCCGGCGTTATATTTTGCAGCGCTACGTCGTCCGTCAGTACCTGCAAACCCTTTTCGTCAGTTTTTCGCTCCTTCTTGTAGGCTATCTGCTTGTTGATATGCTTGAGCGTCTGGAGTGGTTCGCGCGCTACCATACGGAGGCCCTTACCATAGTGCAGTTTTACGGAGCACGGATTCCTTTGCTGGCTTCGCGGGTGATCCCTATGGCCCTCCTTCTGGCAACGGCGTTAACAGTCAGCCTGTTCGCTGCGCACAGAGAACTCATCGCCATGCGCGCCTGTGGCCTCTCTGTCATCCATATGCTCGCTTCGATCCTGTTTATTTGCGGCCTGATTGCGCCGGGATATTTTTTGCTCAATGAGGCTGTCGTTCCCCACACGAACGCCTTGGCCGACCAGATCAAAGATATACAGATCAAAAGACGCGGGCCAGACGCAGGTCTGGTGCACATGGCGATTTGGTATTGGGCTGGTACCCATGTCTCTCAAGCTACCCAACTCGATGCGAAACTGGGAGAGGCGCAGGGAGTATCAATCTATGAACTCGGAGAGAAGGGGCTCCCCATAAGCCGCACAGATGCGCAATCGGCTCGACACATTGGCAATGGCATCTGGGAACTTGTCGAGCCACGACGGGTTGAAATATCGGATCAGGGGCTGCGGGAAACACCCGCCACTCCCTTCGTGCGGCTAGGTGAAGCTCCAAGTACTATCATCGATACTATGCACCTTGGGACGTGGCAGCTTGCCCGGGCCATTGCCGAGACAGAGGGGCATGGGTACGATGCGACAAAGTATCGGGTCGATCTGCACGTCAAGCTGGCTTCACCGCTCGCGTGTTTGCTGCTCCCAACCGTGGTGCTTTTCTTTGCGGTAGGTGGCCCTCCCTTCCCCAGTCCAGCGCTGACGCTGCTTGCCAGCATCGTGCTCGGTGTCGGGTATATACTCGTCACTGGCGTCTGTGCTTCACTTGGGTACGGAGGTTTTATTCCGCCGAGTGCTGCCGGGTGGGGCCCCCTTTCCCTGCTGGCAGTTTTCACGAGTTTTGCGGCTGTGCGCAGCTAGAGAGAACGTTCATCCCAGAGAAAGGGAAATGTTGCCTGATCAGGCAGAGGCATCTCCACCAGGTTTCCCCCAGAAATCACTACATTTGCTGATTGTCCGCATACTGTGACCCGATTTTCCTTCGCCGCTTTTCTCCCTCTTCCCCAGCAGCTACGAACGAGGTGTTGATTTTTCTGTAGTATTCTCATTTTCACTTTGTGGCCCGGACCTTGCAGGTTCTTGAGAGCGTCGGCGGCTGGAGTCCTGAGAACCTTCTCACCGTACTTGCACTTGCACCCTCCAGCCGCCGCACTAGGAGGTCTTCATACCCATGCTGAGCCATCCCCTTCGCTACAGATTGCTGGCTGCTATCTGTATGCTTACTTTCTTGTTGCTCTGGGAAGGGTTGGACATCACCTCATGTGCACAGGCTTACACCTTCACAACAGACAACCATCGAGGCCAGACCCTTTCGCCTTCCAGTCCCTTTCCTCAGCCCTTCCGGTCTCGGCCTCTGCGCTGTCCGAGCTTGCAGAAGTTCAGCTACAATCCGGAAACTGCAGAACTCGAGTGGGAAATCGAGCAGTACAAGTCAGCACGCCCCTGGGCTGTTCTGATTGATCCTGCAGGACAGCCGGCAACCCCTGAC
Source organism: uncultured Enterobacteriaceae bacterium (assembly GCA_964502465.1). GTDB lineage: Bacteria > Desulfobacterota > Binatia > Bin18 > Bin18 > CAZCWX01. The sequence goes on from CAZCWX010000653.1 coordinate 11,456, forward strand.
CTCACCGGCTCTCTGATTGACCCTGCTCCGGGACCATGGATTCTTTCGTATGGGGCAAAGTCGTGTTCATACCAAGCGACAGCAACGCTTGATATCCCACGGGCCCTTGCCTGTCCCTCGCTTGAAGATTTTTCGTATGATACAGAAACGAAAGAGCTACAATGGGCTATCAATCCTCAGGGAAATACCAGTACCTTTGTTGATGTCATCAATCCCGCTGGCTCAGTCGCCAGTCATTCACTAGAGGGATCACTGTTCGATCCCCTGTCTGGGACCTGGGTGGTGGAGTATGGTGCGCAAAACGGGTGCGACTTCATGGGGGCCATTTTCACTGACGTCCCCTCCACTGAAGCGCCGGGGACGTCACCGTAGAAAAGCAAAAGAACGACAGAACGATATTCCTGACTGCTCAAGAGATCTCGCTATCCGCTAGAGGTGCTGCCGCTCACGAGTCTTTGATATCCGTCTTTGGTTTTCTTTATCTTTTTGTCCTTCACCCAGCGCGACACACCTGCGTACACCTGTTCCATCGGCTTCCCGGTTTTCTGAGCGACATCTTTTGCCGTAAAATTTGGAGTCAGCTCGGCAAGCACGGCATTCCAATCGAGTCGCGGCCGTTTGCCTTTCCGCCCCTGTAAGGAACCTATCGCTCCCCCTGCTCTTCTGCCTGAGGTGCCAAGAGCTCGCATCCACCGCGCTGCCTCTGCTTTCAGCATTGCGAGTTCTCGCTCTCGCCGAACGATTTCCTGTTGCAGGGAGGATAAGGCTTTAGTTGTTTGCTGTTTAAGGGCCGAAAGAACCGCTCGTGGTGTAGCACTCTGCGACATGTACATACCCCGTATTGAAAAGTAGTGTATTGTTACAGAAATAAAAATGACAGGCAACTCATATCACGATTACATGTCATGATTAGAGAGAACAATCTTCAGGTGTAGAGGGAAATAATCTCAGATATGCATTGCTCCATAACATATGGAGTGCAAAAAACGGCTCCTCTCGACCCAATAAGTAGTCACAGTGTACATATCCTTGCGAATGCAAAGGGTAGGATACCCGTGCTTGCTTCAATATAATCAAACCTCTCTCTCAGTGACTTTCGTAGACACAACAGCTATTCCTCATAATGTTCCTGAACTTTCTTGCATCTTTTGAGCAAATGTCACCAGCCCTTCTTCCCATGGGGGAAGGAGGATTTCTGGGTCTTGCAGCGTCGTGAGGATCGAATAACGTGGACGCTCGGCTGGCCGAGGGAACTCTGCGGTCGCGACCGGTGTCACGAGCGTACGGACGCCGAGGTGACGGTACAATGCTCGCGTCAGATCAAACCAGCTCGTTCCTCCTCGTCCGGCCAAGTGATACGTTCCGTATGCGTCAGTAGAGAGTAATTGCGCAATTGCCGCAGCGAGGTGCGGTGCATAGGTCGGTGAGCCAACCTGATCACTCACGACGCGCACCTCAGGAGATTGTTGGGCAAGTGCACACATTGTTTTGGGAAAGTTCTGTCCCCACAGATGATAGAGCCAAGCGGTGCGGACTACATAATGACGCGGGTTGAGAGTCCGTACCGCTTCTTCGCCAGCGAGTTTACTTGCGCCATACACTGATTTAGGGTTGGGGTAGTCAAACTCATGATACGGACGTTTACTGGTCCCATCGAAAACATAGTCGGTCGAAACGTGGAGCAGTGGAATACTGTGGGCGGCAGTGACTAACGCCAGGTTACGCGGGCCGAGCGCATTCACACGGTACGCTGCGTCTGGCTCTTGTTCAGCCGTATCGACCTGATTATAGGCTGCCGTATTCACGATGATATCGGGACGAGAGGTCTCTATGACCTGACGCACGACATCGAGCCGAACGATATCGCAGCGAGAGTGGTCAAGAGCAATACAGTCGTAGGAAGTGAGGACTTCCCGCAACGCCCGACCAAGCTGACCATTAGCACCTGAGATCAGGATTTTCATACTATGCACTCCAATATATTGGCGTGCACGTCATAGCAAAAAGGCCGTCCAAATACAAACTTGATGAAGCACTAAATCAGACCTACGATTTTGGTCCACTTCACCAGCTGGGTACCTCGGTGCTGTCACGCTGAGCGGAGCGAAGCATCTCTCTGCAAGACCCTTCATGGCATTGATCCTGAGTGAAGCCAAAGCCTGCCCTGAGCGGAGCGAAGGGGACTCAGGGTGATAAGGCGAAGGTGCCGATCTGTTGTGCTCTGATTGAACCATTTTCCGTCTCTTGACTGTCCCTGTTGCCAGACGCGCAACGAGGGGGCTATGATGGGTGGTGTCCGTGAAATGTTTCAGGAGGCAGGAATGTCATGAAAATTAGAGACATTTTGCACGGCAAAGGCACAGAGGTTGCAACCATCAGTCCAGAAGCGACCATTCACGAAGCTATGACAGCACTGGTGAGCCGCCGCATCGGCTCCCTGGTCGTCACCGACGAAAAAAGAAAAATTCTCGGAATCATCACTGAGCGTGACATTTTACGCGAGTGTACCGCTCGGAGTGAGCGAATCAAAGAGACCCTCGTGCGGGAGGTCATGACTCCCGATCTCATCATCGGCGTGCCAGACGATGAAGTGAGTTATGTGATGGGGATTATGACGCAGAACCGTATTCGCCATCTCCCAGTGATGACTGACGAACACCTGGAAGGCCTCATCTCGATCGGTGACGTGGTGAAGGCCCAGCTTGAAGAAACTGAGTTCGAGAATCGCTATCTCAAGGATTTTATTCAGCGGCAGTAAAGGCGGCGACAGACGGATGAGAGCATGGGGGAAGGGAGCAACGGAGAAAGAGCTTGCATGCCCCTCCCCCCCCGTTCTCCCATTCTTCTCTCTGACTAGTCCGTAAACTCTGGCATCACTTTCGTCGCAAAGAGTTCAAGCTGGCGCTTGCACTCATCCCAGGGCATGAGCCCTTGATCGAAGTACCAGCCAAACCACTCGATGTGGGAGTTCTTGCGCAGGTCGTCGAGCTCACGCTTAATATCATCTATTGTCCCGACGAGTTCGTATTTGGCCTCAACCATGCGCTCGTAGGTATTCGGCACTGGACCTGTCTCGCCAGGGAAACGATAGGCCTCAAAGAATCCGAAACCGGAAAAGTACTCGATGAATCCAGTCCCTTGCGCATGAGCCCCTAAGGTGTAGGCCTCGGTATACGTGTTGCCGAGATGGACCGAACGGAACGCACCGATGCTTTGGCCAAGTTCGAGCTGCCGCCCAGCTTTTGCTGCTTCGTCCTTATATGCTTCACACAAGTGACGGAATGAGGGCGGGTGCGAAACAAGAATCCACGGAACAATACTCTCCACCGCACACCAGCGGATGGTCTTCTCACTTACTGAGAAGGGCTGCCAGATTGGCGGGTGAGGCTGGGTGTACGGTTTCGGGATAACGCAGATACGCTGTACGACCCCGTTCTCATCCACTTCCCCTGGAGCACCAAACCGTGCGGTCCAGTTTTTCGCCACCGGCCAACGCCGAATGCCTTCGTTGTAGGGAGTCGGTATCTCGTAGTATTTGCTCTGGTAGCGGACGGTATCCTGGGTCCAGGCCATTTTCATGATCTTGAAGACTTCCTCGAATACCGCACGGTTGTGAGCATCGACCTCAGAGCCATCCATCGGTGCGCCGGTCACATGGTAGTGCTGACCCAAGACATTCGTCCAACGGTCCTGATAGCCACGGGCGAATCCAGCGATAAATCTCCCCTTGGTCAGGTGATCGAGGACGGCCACTTCCTCAGCCACACGAATCGGGTCCCAGGTCGGTAGTACCAGCCCCAAAGAGGCAAACTTGATCCGTTTAGTACGGGCAGCCAGATCAGTATATAACAATAACGGTGCGACAGAAGCTTCGTAGCCTTCCGAATGGAAGTGATGCTCGGTGGTGCTCATCGCATCAAAGCCCATCTCATCGGCCATCTGCGCAATCGCGCGCACCTCTTCTAGCATCTGCTGATATTTTTCGTTATTGCGCCCGATCGGCCGTAGCTGCTCCCGCTCCTCAAACGTCCCGGGAATTGTCGGCAGGATAAATAAGTTGAACTTCATTGGCAGCTCTCCTTCCCCACGGGGATTAACGATGTGGTAAAACCTTCGCCAGCACAGGCAGAAGATATTTCTTAAACGTTACCGGATTTTCGCACATGGGGAAATGGCCAATCTCCTCCATGATGATACATTCTGAGTTTTTGACCTTTTTGGCCGTCTGCTCCGTCATTTCCGGCGTACAGGCAAAATCATACACCCCAGTCATGAAATAAATGGGAACCTTGCCGGAAATCTTCCCGACCAGTTCACGAAAGTCGTGATCCACACTGTAGAAGTACAGATCTCCCTTGAAAATGCCTGGACCGCCTTGTGCATAATACCACCAGGTCTCTCGGCGGTACTCTTCTGGGCTTTGTGGAGCCATGAGTCCGTAGACAGAGGTGGCGCAGACTTCACCGCCGTGCATGTGGGGGTTCCACAACCAATCCAGCCACCAGCCCGGAGAATAGTCACAGGCCTCGATGGCGATCAGGGCACGCACCTCATCAGCGAAATTGAGAGCAAGGTGAAGGCAAATATTTCCTCCCATCGAACTCCCCATAATCACTGGTTTGTCCAGACCAAGTGCTTTGCAGAACGCCATGACAAACTCAGAATAGAACTTCGCCGTCAGCTTATATTCCTCCTTCCACCACCCTTTTGGCGGGATGGACTTCCCGTGGCGGGGAAGGTCAAGGGCGATCACCCGGAAGTTTTGGTTGATGTCCGGGTCGCACAGTTGATGGCGCCACTCTCGGGAATCTGTGCCAGCGGTATGTAAGCAAACCAGAGGAATCCCCTGACCAGCCTCTTCGTAAAAGATCCGATATTCTTCGCCTTCATAAGGCACGTAGATATAACGACCGGTAATCGGTTCCACCTTGGCCATGGTACGGTCCTCCCTACTCTTTCACGTTGCGCATCAGGTCGAGTGTCCAGGTAAACGCGCGGAGGTTTTGCCACATTACCTTGACATCGCCTTCAATCTTGAGCCGACCGTGCAGGGGATGTGCCATCGCCCAGATATCGTTATACATCGGCGGTGGAACAGGTTGGATGAACTTGCTCCAACTCTCCAGCGGACCACGCAGAGCAAACTGGGATGTCGTCTCAGGACCAATATCGTGGGCAATCCGGGCCATTGATCCATTCACAAAAGATACCACGTATGCAGCGCTGCCGAATTCCAGCAGTACGTCAGCGGAGAAATGCCTGCCGATAATTTTCGTCACACTGTCCTGGTTCACCAGGGTCTGCCAGCGTTCCATCCACTGGGCATCGAACGCAGCCATGATGGGGTTCCTCCTTACTGTGAAGAGTTGCCAGTTGTCTGCATGCCTTTCTGTACTGACTGGCTACTGGCTACTGACTCCTTTGTTCTCTCTGCGAGCAGCCGATCACTGATCAACACCAAGGCTTCGGCAGAGGAGTGCCGGACCTCTTCGCGCTCTTCTGTCAGTTGGTCAAGCAGGAGCGGAATCATCTGCCGATCCCCAATGCGCCCCAAAGTCCCTAATGCCTGCGCTTTCACATAGCGATCGGTCTCACGACCAATCGCCTCAGCAACCAGCGGAGCAACACTCATATCGTCGGCATCACCAATAACCTTGAAGGCATTGGTACGTACCAGAGGATCTTCGGAGGACAGGGCTTTTATAACGAGAGGTTTCGCCGTCCCATAGTCCATACGCGAGAAAGCGATGGATGCACCCAGGCGTATACGAAAGTCGACATCATCGAGCGCTTGTTGCAAGAGTGGCAATCCACGCGGATCCTTAAAATGGGCAAGCGACGCAGCGGCGGTTGTGCGAACCATGACCGAAGGATCTGACTGGAACGCTTTCTGTAACAAGGGAAGCGCACGCGGGTCGTCAAGGGTCCCAAGGAGGCCGGCGACCGCGTCTCGCACCTGTTCTTCCTCATCGCTGAGTTTCGCCTGAAGATAGACAAATCCCTGGTTGTCTCCAGACGCAGCCAAGGCCCGCGCTATGGTCATACTCGTCAGAGGGTCGGTTTCCGTCTTGAGGAATTTCCGTAAGGAAGGAAACGTGGCCGGTATGCGGAGTTCCCCTAGCCCGCCGATACCTTGTACCCGCAGTGACGAGTCCGAGCTGTCAACAGCATCCAGGTAATACAGCAAGGCGGTCTTATCTTTGGTACGACGGAGCCCCGAGAGGGCTAATCGTCGTCCTTGGGCATCGGTAAAATACAGCCGTCGGAGGACACACACCGCTCCTGGTGTAGCCAGGTCTCCTAGCACGTCGGCAGCGGTGCGTCGGACCATGGGTTCATCTGACCGCACGGCTTCATCAAGGACCCAGAGGGCAGCGAGATCTCCCCAACGGCCGAGAGCCCCAGCAACGACGTTCCGTTCGTGTGGATCACTCAAGCGCAGTCCCAAGCGCAGCACTTGAATGCCGAGTTGACGGAGCACGATCAGACCGTGGACCGTTTCTGGATCATACTGCTGACGGTATGCGGCAACAGCGCCTATTAGATCGCCCTGTTCTGCTTGTAAAGCGATGGCGGAGGGTTCTTCTGCACTGGAAGGAGATCTCACACCTAGACTTAGGAGAGCACTAAGCAGGAGTGCGATTCCAGCCAGAATGGAGTGATGTTTGTTCATACCCCTTCCTTTGCCTCGGCGATAGCAATGACATGAGATATAGCCGGAAAAAGCAAGAAGGGGAAGTTCGGAGGGTACATATCAATTTTCTGGTCACTCAGTCGGAGATGACAGACAGCAAACCCGCCGTTCACCCTTCGACACGCTCAGGGCGAACAGAGCTGGAGTTGACCACGGTGAAGATGGGCCGTTCGTGCTGAGTCCTTCGGCAAGCTCAGGATAGGCTCTGTCGAAGCACGAACATCGCGCAGCATTCGCCCCGCCCCCTCACGGTCGTGGCTCGGACAGCATATCTACAACTGACCGATCTGCCGCAGCACCGCAGCCTGGTCCCAATAGATGCGCTCAGCCGCCATTTTGCCGTCGCGAAACTGGATGACGATGACCAGCTCGACCTCAATCGGCTTGCCGGTAGGTGGAACACCTGGCAAGAACCAGTCCATCTGTTTCGTATGCACAAGCCGGACTGTCGCCTCCTCAACGATGGTATCGTCAGTCACCACACGATTGGTGACGGTGTGCTGCCATTCGGAGGG
>CAZCWX010000654.1:0-15235 GCA_964502465.1 uncultured Enterobacteriaceae bacterium
AGAAAGGGGAATAGTGAGCATGGCTGTACATGAAGTTGTCTTTCTCCTTGACGTCGATAATACGCTGCTCGATAACGATCGAGTAATCGCTGACCTTATGCGTCATCTCGAGAGTGAAGTTGGGCATGAGCGCCAGCAACGATATTGGGAAATCTTTGAGCAATTACGTAACGAGCTCGGGTACGCCGATTATCTTGGCGCACTCCAGCGCTATCGCATTGAGCATCCGCGCGATCCGCACTTGCTCACGGTCTCCTCATTCCTAGTGAATTACCCTTTTGCGAATCGCCTGTTCCCCAATTCCCTTGATGTCGTGGACCGTTGTAATGAGTGGGGGGTTTCTGTCATCCTCTCAGACGGAGATGTAGTCTTCCAACCTCGGAAGGTTGAGCGTTCAGGGCTCTTCGACGCCGTACGCAAAAATGTTTTGATCTATGTGCACAAGGAATGTGAGCTGGATGATGTCGAGCGGCGCTATCCGGCAGAGCACTATATCTTAGTAGATGATAAATTACGTATTCTCACCGCAATAAAGCAAATCTGGGGAAAACGTGTCACGACAGTTTTTCCGAAGCAAGGACACTACGCGCTCGATCCCGAGGTCCTCGCGCAATACCCAACGGCGGATATCACTATCACGCGGGTTGGTGATCTCTTAAATTATGACCTCTCAACATTGCGCGCCGCTGGGCATGGTCGCTAACGCCGACGATAAGCAACAAAGCCAATGTAGAGGAGGACAAGGATGACCGCTATGCCAGAGACAATCGTGAGATGGCGATGGATCTGTTCCGATACCCGAGCCCAATCTTTTCCAAGAAAATAGCCGACCAGGATAAAAGTGGCAGACCAGAGAAAGCCACCAGTATACGCAAACATCGCAAACACTGATATGTGCAGTCTTGAGGCCCCAGCGGTCATCGCAGTCAAGTGGCGAACGCCAGGAATAAAGAAGCCAAACAGTAATCCCCACCTCCCCACCCGGTCAAACCAGGAGCGTACATGATCCACCCGCTCTTGCGTAATATGGATGAAGCGTCCGTACTCTGTCACGAGATAAAATCCGACTGTCCGACCTAATCCGTAACTAAGGCTAATGCCACATATACTACCGAAAGTTGCGGCAGCAATTGTGGGGAGTAGCTGCAACTCCCCCTGATAAGCAAGGTACCCGCCAAACATCAAGAGTGCTTCATCTGGGACCGGCACGCCAACGATTCCGAGCATGAGAAGCGAAAAGATTCCCGCATAGCCATGCTGCGTAACCCAGTGCGTAATCGTTTCCATTCGCCTTCTTTATAACAGCTCTCGAACGGATAAAAGGCTCATGGAGAGACCTTCTTTGCTCTCGATGCCATCACCTCACAACCGTCTGCACCGAAGGTCACAGCAGTGCTTCTCACTGTTCTCCCTTTACCTTGCGCCTAATGCTCGATCTAAGTTAAACGCTGCGCTGATCAGCGCTAAATGCGTAAATGCCTGCGGGAAATTTCCCAACGCTTCCCCACTAGGCCCTATTTCTTCGGCATATAATCCTAGATGGTTGGCATATCCCAACATCTGCTCAAACACCAGTCGAGCCTCATTCAGATAGGCCCGGTCCGCCCGCCCTGCCCGTGTTAATGCCTCCACAAGCCAAAACGTGCACATGTTAAATGTTCCTTCGTTTCCCCGTAGCCCATCAGCCGTCTCTTCTACATTGTAACGGTATACCAAACTGTTTGAGACGAGCCCACCTTGCTTCGGCGCTCGATCAATTGCTGCTAATGTCTTGAGCATGCGTGGGTCAGTGGGTGACAAGAAAAACACAAGAGGCATCATCAAATTGGCTGCGTCTAGTACTTCGTTGTCATAGTGCTGCACAAAAGCCTGCCGTTTTGGGCTCCATCCTTGCGCCATAATGTCTTCATAAATGTGGTCCCGCACCTTCAACCACCGTTCCCGGTCTGCTGGCAGCGAGCGTTTATCGGCCAGCCGGAGACCACGATCCACTGCCACCCAACACATAAGCTTCGAGTAAACGAAATGCTGCTGGCCACCCCGCACTTCCCATATCCCCTCATCCCGGCGTTGCCAGTTGTCACAAACCCAGTTGACGAGACGGCGGAGATACATCCACAAATCATAGGAAATCGGCGCACCATATTTATTATAAAGATACACCGAGTCCATCAATTCACCGTAAATATCTAACTGTAACTGCTTGTAAGCACTATTACCGATCCGGACCGGACGAGACCCTTTATATCCTTCTAAATGCTCTAATATCTCCTCAGTCAACGTGTGCCGACCGTCGATCCCATACATAATCTGTAACGATCCATCCGGCCCTAGTTCGTGGCAACGCGCCTCGATCCAGTTCATGAACTGTCCTGCCTCGTGTGTGAACCCGATCCGTAGTAACCCATAGAGGGTAAAAGCAGCGTCTCGGATCCAGGTGTAGCGATAGTCCCAGTTCCGCTCACCACCAATATGCTCAGGAAGACTACAGGTCGGCGCCGCCACTATCGCTCCAGTCGGCTCGTAGGTGAGGAGTTTCAGCACCAGAGCCGAGCGGTGTACCATCTCACGCCACCGTCCGGTGTAAGTGCACTGCGACAGCCAGCGTCGCCAGTATTCGACAGTCCGCTTAAAAAGGGCCATTGCCTCTGATTCGGGAAGAGGACTGCTTCGGTTTGCCCCAGTTGTGATCTCTCGTAACGCAAAAACCGCAGCTTGTCCTTCTTGCAGAGTGAACTCAGCGGTCACGCCCTGTTTATCTAAAGTGAGAGGAATTGCAGTGCTGAGACTCAAGCTGAGTGCTCGGGATTCAAAAAGGGCTCCATCTGGAGTTAATCGTGTATAATGCGAGTCTCGTGCGTAGTTAAAGGCGGGGCGACACTCCAGGCGAAACGTCATAGCCCCACGTGCGACTTGCACTCGGCGGATTAAGCCATGATAGTGTGCCTCGTGGGTAGACAATCCTACAGGCATGAAATCTGTGACTTCACCCACACCGTCTGCACCGAGGAAACGAGTGACAAGAACGTTGGTATCCGGCCAGTAGAACTGTTTGTGTGTAATTCCATCCGGGCGCGGATTGATGCGAAACTGCCCTCCCTTTTGAGAATCGAGAATGGCAGCGAAAACACTAGGAGAGTCAAAATTGGGCAGGCAAAGCCAGTCAATTGACCCATGCTCTCCCACTAATGCTGCCGTGTACATGTTGCCAATGATTCCGTAGTTTTCGATTGGTTGATACAATACAGTACCCCTTCCTTTATGCCGAAACTATAGTATACTATTTTTTAGCCCTATTCCCTCAGAACAAATTATGGGATGGATACGCGCAGAACAAATTATGGGATGGATACGCGACAAGAACTCATACAAGGATACGAAGGCTGACAGAATCCTCGTGTAGTATTGCCCCCCTTTTGTTGCTAGTGTTGCGATTTCTTGGCCCCTTTCCTTCTGTTGCCTTAGGTATATGAGCGAAACTTACGCTGCCAAGATCGTCATCCTTATGGGTGTTTCGGGTTCCGGGAAGACCACTATCGGGCAACTTCTCGCGGCCGAACTCAACTGGCACTTCTTCGATGCCGATAAGTTTCACCCGCAAACGAACATCAACAAAATGCGGCAGGGGATCCCTCTAACCGATCAAGACCGCGACTCCTGGTTGACTGCGCTACGAAACCTCATCGATAATTTGCTCCGCACTCATCAATCGGCTGCGATTGCCTGCTCTGCCTTGAAACAATCATACCGAGATCGTCTGAGTGAGAAAAAGAAGCACGCGGTGGTTTTTATCTACCTCAAGGGGGATTACAACCTCATCTACCAACGGATGCATGCCCGCAAGAGCCACTTCATGCAGACGAACCTTCTCAGAAGCCAGTTTGCGACACTAGAGGAGCCACCTGGAGCGCTGACTGTTGATATCAGTCAAGAGCCTCATCGTATTGTCGCACAGATCAAACAATCCTTAGGAGTGACTCCATTTGCCACGGAAGAGCAATGATATCTGGCATGTCTGCATCTTGTGTGGGGCCTGAGGCGGCTTAGGTCCCTGTCTTTTTAGTCCCGCTCCCACCTGAAACACTATGGAGTGGGGTATTCCCAACCGGCATCTCTATCAGCGAAGTGCCTACGTCAGGAGCAAACGGCTTCCCAACAATACCAGCCGAGACGATAAATTTGAAAGCTTCCTCGACAGAATAGTTCACTTCAACAACATCCTCAGGGGGAACTAATACCAAGAATCCGGACGTCGGATTTGGAGTGGTCGGAATAAAGACGGAGAGAAGCTTTTCAGATGAGGAAACGAGATGGAGTGTGTCAGGCCATTCGGTAGCGACTAGCCCCATCATCCACAACCCTTTGCTTGGATACTGCAACAACACCACACGCTGAAAACTGCGGCCAGGCCCATGAAAAGTCTCGACCATCTGTTGCACCGCCCCGTAAATGCTCCTGACCAAAGGCACTCGCAAAAGCAACGCATCCAAGGCTGCCAGGATCCGCCTCCCCACGATATTTGTTCCGACCAGACCCAGCAGAAAAATAGCAGCCAAAGAGAGGAGGAAATTGACGACCGGCCCTAGAGGTTCGATCCACCAGAAGCGCCCGAGCTTGAGCGGCCCGAACAACCCTTTCAAGACCAGTGCTCCTAGACCGCTCAACCGCTCGAACAGAAAAGCGACGAGCACATATGTCACTACCAGAGGCACCAGGATCAACAACCCAGTCAGAAATGTGTTGCGGACGAAATGGGCCTTTGTCGCTTGCCGCATGGGGAAAGACCTTTAGGGGTTCGCCTCTTTCCTACCTCTGCTCATTAATTTCAGCAAATTATACAGTTGATTTTTGCACAGGCTAGCCAGCCTGAGAGAGGAGGTTTTATTTAAGAGTGAAGGATCTGCGAGACTGCATCGAGCAGTCGGGCCGGACCAAATGGCTTCGAAAGGAGAGGAATAGCCAGACTGTTGGTGACCTTGAGCAACGACTCGTCCGCGAAAGCCGAAATCAGAATAATTTTAGCGCCGGGATCATCATTTCTCAGTTTCTCCGCTAACTCGGTCCCCTGTATCGAAGGCATACGAACATCACAAATAAAGAAAGTGTAATGCTGATAGCCTGCCATCTCGTATCCTTTTAAGCCATCTGTCGTCCACACTGCTTCGATCCCTTTGCTTTCGAGTACCTCTGCCAAAAACTGACAGAAGGTCTCATCATCATCAATAATCAGTGCACGTACATATTCGCCCATGTCGTTCTAACTTCCTTATCTGCATAAAACAAGGCAAAAGAAGTGCCGGCAACCAGAGCAAGCCAAAACTGCAAATTTTTCCAATATGAACCAAGCAAGCAGACCACGAGGCTATGGCAAAGTGTGGTACCCTGGCGGGCTATGAGACATTTTGCCTCGCTATTTCTCCTCACGAGGAGAGGGAATCTGATGCCGGCTCAGCATCCGGTACAAAGAGCGACAGGTCCCGCCAGCGGCCTCATCGAACACCCCCATTTTGTCCGTCGCAGCTCCGGTGAACGCCCCACGCACCTGACCAAACAGTTCGCTTTCGAGAAGAGTCTCGCTCAGAGCCCCGCAATCCACGGCAACAAAAGAGTGCCGGGCTCGGGGACTATGTTGATGGATTGCTCGAGCAATCAACTCTTTTCCTGTCCCACTCTCGCCCAGGATCAACACCGTGCTTTTCGTTGGTGCTACCCGAGCGACGGTCTTATAGACCTCTACCATTACTACGCTTTTGCCGATAATCGCACCAACGGGTTCCTCTCTCCCTCTGTCGTCTTGCTCCTTTTTGCTTTGTAATCTTCGTTGGACTAACGCACGCGTGACTGTCTGCTTGAATTCTTCGAGATTCATGGGTTTCGAAGCGTAATCAAAAGCCCCTTCTTGAATAGCAGCAATGGCAGTTTCTATAGATCCAAAGGCCGTCATAACCACAATCGGCAGGTCTGGATGTGTTCGCCGGACTGTCTTCGTGACATCGAGACCGCTCATGCCAGGCAGACGTACATCAGTAACAAGCAGGTCGTATGACTCACGCTGCAACTGTTCGAGAGTCTCTTCTCCAGTGTGTACCTGGTCAACGCTATAGCCTTCATCTTCCAACACTTCAGCGAAAAGCTGAGCGCTGACTGTATCATCATCCGTCACGAGAATTCGCGCCTTCATACTCACCCCTCAATCGGCAAGGACGCTGAGCCAGATGGCCTTTTTGCAGGAAGAGACTGGCCGCCTTGAGCCGGAATTGACTTAAGCTGCTGTTTTCCCAAACTTTTTTCTCATTCTCCTTGCGGCCTCGCTAGCGAGGTGTTAATACTATCGAGTGGAGGTTTGCAATGAAAGAAGGGATTCATCCGAATTACCAGAAATGTGTTGTGGTATGCGCCTGTGGCAACACCTTTGAAACGCGTTCCACTACTCCGACGCTCCACATCGACCTGTGTTCACAGTGCCACCCGTTTTATACCGGCAGACAGCGGATCGTCGATACCGCCGGACGAGTCGAGCGTTTCCGCCGCAGATACAAAATCGGAGAAACAGCACCGACACCGAACAGCTAACTGCTGTCCCCACTAGAACCAATATATTTGAGGAGGGGCGGTTCGAAACCGCCCCTACTTTTTGTTTTTCTGATATCTTATTTAGGAACCCCGTATGAACGAGAGCGGCACGTTGCTCGACAAGCTGACCGAGGTCGAGAAACGCTACCAGGAGCTTGAAGACGCCTTGGGACGTTCCGAGGTCGTCAGTAACCAGAAAGAGTACGCCAAACTCGGCAAGGAACGCTCGTCCTTGGAAAATCTCGTGACCTGCTTTCGTGAGTGGCGAAAAGTCGCCAACGAAATTGAGAGCAGTCAACTGTTACTAGAAGACAGCGACCCCGCGGTCCGTGATCTCGCCCAGGAAGAACTCGTTGATCTGCAAGAGAAGTATGCGCGCCTTGAAGCAGAGTTGCACCACCTGTTAATCCCGAAAGATCCTTTGGACGAAAAAAACGTACTGCTCGAGATCCGTGCAGGAACAGGGGGCGAAGAAGCAAGTTTGTTCGCTGCGAATTTATACCGCATGTACACCCGCTACGCTGAGCACCACGGCTGGCGCGTGGAGGTGATGAGTTCTAATCCGACCGGTTTGGGCGGCTTCAAAGAAATTATCAGCATGATCGAAGGGAAAGGTGCCTATAGCCGGCTCAAGTTCGAGGGTGGGGTGCATCGCGTGCAACGCGTGCCTGAGACGGAAGCCTCGGGGAGAATCCACACCTCGGCAGTGACAGTCGCGGTCCTCCCGGAAGCAGACGAGGTCGATGTCCATATTGATGAAAAAGAGCTTCGTATTGACGTGTTTCGCTCATCCGGCCCTGGTGGCCAGAGTGTCAACACCACTGACTCAGCGGTACGCGTCACGCATATCCCCACTGGCCTGGTTGTCTCGTGTCAGGACGAAAAGTCTCAACATAAGAACAAAGCCAAAGCCCTTAAAATCCTACGCGCCCGTTTACTGGAGAGAGCGCGCGAAGAGCAACAGGCAGCCATCACCGCCTCACGCCGAAGTATGGTCGGTTCGGGTGATCGTTCCGAACGAATCCGCACGTATAACTTCCCCCAGTCTCGTCTCACCGACCATCGGATCAACTTGACGCTGTATGCGCTCGATCGCATTCTTGACGGAGACCTTGACTCAGTGGTCGATGCGTTAACCACTTCACACCAGGCCGAAATGCTCAAAGCAGCAAGTTGATGAATAGTCAGCGGTCAGCGGTCAACAGTCAGCGGGCGGCAGTCAAAGACAAAAAACAGGTCTGTCTTTCACAAAAGAAACACGAACCTGCTAGGCTCGCACAAGTCCGAGTATCTTCTTTGCTCTCTGAGGCAGTCGCGGAACTCACTCTCCACAAGATTGCGAATCCTCGCCTGGAAGCGGAAGTGCTTTTGGCCTACGTTTTAGAAACCGAACGCGCTGGTCTGTATACGCGCTTGCGCGGCCCTCTTTCTTTCACTCACACTGAAACGTTCCGGCACCTCATTCAACGCCGCACCCAGCATGAGCCGCTCCAGTATATTACCGGAACGCAAGAATTCTGGTCTCTGGCGTTCACGGTAGACAAACGGGTCCTTATCCCTCGGCCAGAGACAGAAGTGGTTGTCGAGACCGCCTTACGGTTGATCTCGCAACCCGCAATCCACCATCGACAATCCGCAATTCAAATACTCGACGTCGGCACCGGAAGCGGCTGTATCGCTATTGCCCTCGCTAAAGAATTGTCCCAGGCTGAGCTATGGGCAACTGATGCCTCTCCAGATGCCTTAGTGGTGGCACGCAAGAATGCCCAACGTCATGACGTGGCACAGCGAATCACATTTCTGCAGGGTGATCTCTTTGCTCCAATAATAGACAAGACAGCAGAGTTTGAGATGATCATTTCCAACCCACCTTACCTCGTGCACGATGAGATCGCGACTCTTCAACCAGAAATCCGCGATTGGGAACCGCGCCGTGCCCTTGATGGCGGGCGTGATGGGTTGGATTTGTATCGGCGGCTGATCAGTGAGAGTCCAGCTTTTCTCTGCTCAGGTGGTTGGCTCATCATGGAAATTGGTCAAGGACAGCGCCTGGCTACCATGCGTCTGGTCCAAGAACCGCCCAATCTGAGTGTAAGTTTTTCAGTTCCAGATTACTCTGGTCATGACCGAGTTGTAGTTGCGCGTAAACTGTAGATGTGCGTACTCTCAGAAGAGCAGTGTCATGCGTAATGTGATGTCAGCGTTCGCAGGGAGTGTATGGTATGGACAAGATTGTGGTGCGTGGAGGGGTGTCTTTGCGTGGAGAGGTTGTGGTGAGCGGCGCCAAAAACGCAGCTCTGCCGCTGCTGTTTGCCTCACTGCTCACGGAGAAGGAATGCCGCCTCAACCGGGTGCCACAGTTGGTGGATATCCGCACTGCACTCGGACTCCTGCGTGACCTCGGGGTGCAGTACGATTGGCTGAGTGATAGTCAGGTCGCGCTCAGTGCCCGATCCGTACAGCATTGCGAGGCCCCGTATGAACTGGTCAAAACTATGCGTGCGTCGTTTCTGGTCCTGGGACCCTTGCTCGCTCGCTTTGGCCGCGCCCGCGTATCCACCCCGGGTGGATGCGCGATCGGCGCACGACCAGTGAACATTCACCTCGATGGTTTGCAGCAGCTTGGCGCATCCATCCGCGTGCACCACGGATACGTTGAGGCCGAGGCGAAGCAATTGCGAGGTACCCATATTGTTCTTGACTTTCCTTCAGTTGGCGCGACTGAAAACTTGATGATGGCCGCAACACTCGCAGCAGGGACAACAGTGATCGAAAATGCCGCATGCGAACCAGAAATCGAAGATTTGGCTGCCATGTTGAACGCCATGGGAGCGCAGGTATCTGGCGCAGGAAGCCACACAGTAACAATCGAGGGTGTTGAAGCACTGCATGGCACTACGCACGAGGTGATCCCCGACCGAGTTGAAGCTGGGACGTTTCTTATTGCTGGCGCGATTACCTCAGGCGATGTCTTCGTGCGTGGGGCACGAGCAGATCATCTCGCTACCTTTCTCAGTAAATTACGGGAGACTGGAATGCACCTCGAAGAAGGACCAGAAGGTATTCGTGTGATCGGCAACGGACGTCCAAGCAGTGTCGATATTCTTACGCAACCCTACCCTGAATTTCCTACAGATCTGCAAGCGCAAATGATGGCGCTGTTATGCCTGGGAGATAGCCGAAGTGTGATTACAGAAACGATCTTTGAGAATCGCTTCCTTCACGCTCAAGAGCTGGTACGGCTTGGCGCCGCTATTCGTATTCACGGAAACACAGCGGTTATAGACGGCGTTGCTCTGCTCGACGGTGCACCGGTCATGGCAACAGACCTCCGTGCCAGCGTTTCGCTTATTTTGGCTGGTCTTACGGCACAGGGACACACTGAGATCTCTCGCGTGTATCATCTGGACCGCGGGTACGAACGCATAGAAGAGAAGCTGTCGCAGCTCGGTGCTGACATTACCAGAGTGAAAAATAAAGAGTAGTGAAGAATGCAGAAAATAAAGAAACAGAACGCAGTCGTTCAACTGTTGAGGGCAGATGACCCGGCCTGTCAGCGGCATTTGCAAAAGCTGCTCGTGCGGGGAGAGAGCATCAGTGCAGCAGTAGAATCAACAGTTCACTCGATTCTGCAAACAGTAAAAAGGAAAGGGGATCGGGCCCTTTTTGCCTATACACAGACATTTGATCACGTCCGGCTGACTCCAGAAACCTGCACAGTAACACCCACAGCAATGGAGGCGGCACTCGCCGCGTTGCCGCGACACGAACGAACCGCCCTACAAACTGCAGCAAAACGGATCACGGCTTTTCACCGTAAACAACAGCAGCGGTCCTGGTCTTATCGGGATCCGCTGGGTGTCACACTGGGACAGATCATCACTCCGCTCGAACGCGTCGGCGTGTACGTCCCAGGAGGCAAGGCTGCCTATCCCTCATCGGTGTTAATGAACGTCATTCCGGCGAAAATTGCCGGCGTGAAAGAAGTGGTGGTCGTCTCCCCCCCCTCACCGCAAGGTGATCATCTTGGCATTCTTGCTGCAGCTCGGCTTGCCGGCGCGGATAGTTTTTTTCGTATAGGTGGTGCTCAGGCTATTGCCGCACTTGCCTATGGCACCCAAACGGTGCCACGAGTTGATAAAATTGTCGGACCGGGCAACCTATATGTTGCCACCGCCAAACGTCTGGTATTCGGCCAGGTTGACATCGACATGATCGCAGGACCGAGTGAAGTGCTGGTGATTGCTGACGAGAGCGCTACGCCCGCCTACGTTGCAGCTGATATGCTTTCCCAAGCCGAGCATGACGAATTAGCGGCTCCACTGTGTTTAACCTCCTCAGAGCACGTCGCCTATGCCGTGGTTCAGGCGCTTACCGAGCAACTTGCCTCGCTCAAACGTTGTGAAATTGCCTCCTCCTCTCTCAGGCGTCACGGTGCGGTTATTCTTGCCCGCGACCGGGCTGAGATCGTTGATCTCGCCAACGCTATTGCCCCGGAGCACCTCGAACTTGCCGTGAAAACTCCTCAGTCCTGGCTCAAAGATATCCGGAACGCTGGCGCGATTTTTCTTGGTCACCTCTCTACTGAGCCTTTCGGTGACTACATTGCCGGACCAAACCATGTCCTCCCCACCGGTGGGACTGCGCGGTTTTCTTCTCCTCTTGGCGTGTATGACTTCCTCAAGCGGACCAGCGTGATTCAGGCGTCCCCTCGATCATTAGCCATCTTAGGACCGCATGTCATTCGCTTGGCCGCAATGGAGGGACTTGAGGCACACGCGCGGGCTGTGCAGTATCGATTGCAGGGAGACAAAAATGGCAACAAACGAGCGTAAAACAGACTTGCACCGTAAAACCACGGAGACAGACATTCACCTCAGTCTCAATCTTGACGGGGAGGGGAAATATAAGATTTCGACTGGCATTCCCTTCCTGAACCACATGTTGGAGCTGTTCACCCGGCATGGGTTCTTCGACCTAACAATCCACGCAACGGGCGATGTTGAGATCGATGATCATCACACCGTGGAAGATGTCGGTCTCGCACTTGGACAGGCATTTCGTGAAGCCCTAGGAGAGAAGCGTGGAATTCGCCGCTTTGGAGAAGCCATCGTGCCGCTTGATGAGGCATTAGTCTCGTGTGTTATCGATTTGAGTGGCCGCCCGTTTCTCGCTTACAACCTGAAGATCTACCAGGAAAAAGTCGGGCATTTCGCCACCGAGCTGATTCATGACTTTTTTCTCGCCTTTACCAACCAGCTCGGCATGAACCTCCACCTCAATATGACTCAAGGTCGCAATCCACACCACATTATTGAAGCGAGTTTTAAGGCCTTCGCCCGCGCTTTAAGCAGCGCTGTGCAATACGATCCCCGTGTCAAAGGGATACTGTCCACCAAAGGCAGCCTGTAGAAGCAGATCTCAGCTCTTAGCCCTCAGTGAGGAGCTTTTGAACAAAGAAAAAGCTCACAGCTAACCGTCCAAAACTCATGAGCTTTCTCTTCAGCAAAATTATCAGTGCGTTTCTTCTTCCTCCGTTAAATCTTCTCGTACTCAGTGGACTAGGGCTTTTGGTTCTCAAAAGTCGCCCACATCTTGGACGTAATGTGTTAATTGTGAGCTGGCTTCTTTTTTATGGACTGAGTACTCCTATTATTGGCCGTGCTCTTTGTCTCTCTCTCGAAAACACGCCGTCTCTACAAATTCATACTGCTCTCAACAGTGCCGATGTGATCGTCGTGCTTGGGAGAGGAGTCTACAGCAACGCTCCGGAATACGGGGGGGACACTGTTACCGGCAATGTTCTAGAGCGGCTCCGGTACGCGGCAAAGCTTCACCGCTTAACCGGTAAACCGCTCCTTGTCACCGGAGGCAACCCACAAAATACCACCTTAACCGAAGGGGCCGTCATGAAAGACGCGCTGATCAATGATTTTGGCGTACCGGTTAAATGGGTTGAAGAGCGGTCCAGGACAACCTGGGAAAACGCCTATTTCAGTGCTGCTATTCTCCAACCGCAAAACATTCGCCGCATTTATTTGGTCACTCATGCCGTACATATGCCGCGCGCCCAGGCGGTGTTTCAACAAGTAGGTTTTCAAGTCATCCCAGCCCCTACCATGTTCGCCACAACACGAAACCAGTTCACAGTGTTCGATTTCTTGCCGAGTAGTACAGCTCTCGTAGTCAGCTCCGTCGCGCTGCATGAGTGGATTGGCAGGTTGTGGTATATGTTAGGGTAGAGGGTAATAGCGAACCCGTTTTTCTCATACCGCTCCGTTCCACATCGAACAAAAAGGCCAACTGTTTTTCATGTGGTATCGCTTCCCTCCCCCGCGAGGCGGGAGAGGGTCAGGATGAGAACTTCGCTTACGCATTGGCAAAATGCGGCATGACTTCTTCCATCAGTAGACGCTGCGAGGTCGCCCAACCTTCGTTATTTTCAGACTGATCAAAGGTGAGCACCAGTAAACAGCCAAAGCCGCCGGTGTCCTCGTACATGTCACCTAACTTCTGGACGACTGTTTTGGGAGAACCCACCAGCCAACAGTAATCAGCCAGATATTCAATCGTAACATCCGAGTCCGGCACTTCAGGATGGTGCTTAAACAAGCTAGCCATACCAAAAGATTGAAAGAGCGGCAGGAGATAGTCACGGTAGACACGCCCGATCATACCGTTAATCGCGGTGTCTCGTGCTTCCTTGTCTGTCTCGGCAATATACACTTCTCGGGAGACTCGCCAGTCGCTGCGGTTGGGCTCGCGTTCAACTTTCTCTGCCCCGTCAATGACCGCCTGCCAGTGGGTTTTCAGATAGCTATTGCTGAGCGCGACGCTCATCGGCATAAACCCGCGCTCACCTGCAAATTTCAAGGTATCCGAGCGTGGGGTAAGCCCGGCGATACCAATCGGTGGATGCGGTTTCTGATATGGCCGGATGTGGTACTTCAACGTGTCCAGCATCGTATCAATGCGATTGACCGTCCAATACTGTCCTTTGTATTCGAAGGGCTCAGTGCTTTCCCACAATTTGAGAATGATATCTAGCGCCTCAAGAGTCATGCGCCGGTTCTCACCAGCCGTCCCATCAACGTTAAACAGCTTCCAATCGCTGGGCAAGCCGCTGGTCCCAACTCCAAACATGAACCGGCCTTGGGCCATGTGGTCCAGATACGCCACTCTATGCGCCAACTCTGCCGGATGATGGTAGGGCAGGAGATGGGCACCAGGAGCAAGTTTGATGTTCTTGGTACGTAGGATTGCTTGGGCAATCAACAAGTCAGGAGCAGGGTTTGGTTCCCACGGAGCGGTAAAGTGTTCGCCGATCCAGGCTTCGTGGAACCCTAGCTTATCGCAGAGTTCCAGGTGCTCGAGATCCCATTGGTGACCCTCGTAGAATCCACGTTCGGGTGGGTGCGAGGGCATCATGAAGACTCCAGCTTTCATACATCCTCCTTCCAGGGTTACATCACAGAGAACCGCAGGCCGCTTCTCACTGCGGCAAACACGGCATCCGTTCGCATTCCTTCTACCATCCTCTCGCCAGAGGAGCAAGGAAAGCGCCTTGATTCTTGAGAGACGGGACGGAATAATACCATTCACCTATGATTGCAATCATTGATTATGGTATGGGCAATCTGCGCAGCGTACAAAAGGGCTTCGAGAAGATGGCGTATGCAGCAGAAGTCACCCGCGAGGCAAGGCGGATCGAATCTGCTGCAGGTGTTGTCCTCCCTGGAGTCGGAGCATTCGGCGCGTGTATGGATGGCTTAGCTGCCTGTGGTTTGGTCAACACTGTCTATCGCGTTGTCGAGCAGGGCATCCCGTTGTTAGGTATTTGCGTGGGTATGCAGATCCTGTTCTCAGAAAGTATCGAGTTCGGTCGGGTAAAAGGGCTTGACATTCTCAAAGGCAAAATTGTCCGCCTTGACCCAGCCCCACTCGATGGTGGAAAAATCCCCCATATGGGCTGGAACCAACTCCGGATGAAGCGTCGCGCTCCGCATCTCGATGGTATCGCTGATGGCGCAGCCGTGTACTTTGTCCATTCGTACTATCCTGTGCCTGACGATCCAGAGATTATTGCTACAACCACTGACTATGGTAGGACAGAATTCGTTTCGAGCGTCTGGTGGCGCAATATTTTCGCCACACAATTCCACCCAGAGAAGAGCCAAGCGGTCGGCCTCCGCATTCTCGCCAACTTCGGTAGACTTGTCACCCTTACTTCTCAACACTCGACCCTTGACACTCAACACTTGACACTCACTTAATCATGCTCGTTATCCCCGCCATCGACCTCAAAGCCGGTCAGTGTGTCCGTCTGTACCAAGGAGACATGGACCAAGCCACGGTGTATTCTGCCGATCCGGTCGCTGTCGCTCTTCGTTGGCAGACTGAAGGAGCCGAACGACTGCATGTCGTCGACCTCGATGGTGCGGTCTCCGGAAAGGAAGTGAATACTACTGTCATTGCGCAAATCTGCACGTCTCTTACGATTCCGGTCCAAGTTGGTGGCGGCATTCGTAACCTCGACACCATCGAACGCTTATTTTCTCTCGGTGTCAGTCGTACCATTTTAGGAACCGTCGCCTACCGCCAGCCTGAGGTGGTCGCAATGGCTTGCCAAAGGTTTCCTGGCCAGATCTCAATCGGGATCGAT
>CAZCWX010000655.1:0-36801 GCA_964502465.1 uncultured Enterobacteriaceae bacterium
CTCCAGTTAGCCCCATTCTTTGCCCGCGCCCATCTTAACAATGGTGTTCGGCAGGTTGTCACCGACCTGCAACTCGTCCGTATGAAAGCCATCGCGCAAAACCGTCGTTTTCGTGTGACGTTTCGCCCGAGCACCCACGACTACCTCGTTGAAAAGGACACAGGAGGGACCTGGCAACCACAAATCTTGCACAGCCATCAGGCTGAAGTGATAGAGAATTCGCCGTTGGCACTGCCTTCCGGCGTCAGCATTACCGCGGTAAACTCAGGAGGAGATGTGATCTTTGTCCCACGTGGGCATGTAGACGGCGGTATTACCATTACTCTCAGGTCCACTCGTGGAGAGGGCACGAAACGGGTCGTCGTAAACCTTGCTGGTCGTGTGCGGATAGAATAAAGTGGAGAGGATGAGGTTTTCCGTTGACCCTTGTTGAAATTCACCCGGTTGCTCTCGCTATTTTTGCGTTCGTATTCGGCGCTGTGATCGGGAGCTTTCTCAACGTCTGCATTTATCGGCTCCCGCTTCGTGAATCGATCGCCTTTCCGGCATCACATTGTCGTGCTTGCCTCGCACCGTTATCGTGGTATGAGAATCTCCCTCTCATCAGCTATCTTTTCCAACGCGGGTGTTGCCGTTCATGTGGCGCATCATTTTCGCCGCGCTATTTCTTTGTGGAGCTGTTCACCGGACTCTTGACAGTTGTGCTGGTGTGGCGCTTTGGCTTAACGATCACGACCGTCGGTTACTTCGTCTTCTGTGCTGCGCTGATCGTTATGACGTTCATCGACCTGGATTATCAACTCATCCCTGACGTCATTAGCTTGCCGGGGATTATTGTCGGATTCCTTTTCTCTCTGGTCTCGCCAACTGTCTCCTGGTCGAGTTCGCTCATCGGTATCGTTCTAGGAGCTGGTGTGCTGCTTATCGTTGCGGAAGGATATCGGCTCCTCACCGGAAGAGAAGGGATGGGAGGGGGTGATGTAAAGCTCCTCGCCATGATTGGGGCATTTCTGGGTTGGCGTGCGGTGCCATTCACCCTGTTCACCGCCTCATGTGTTGGCTCGTTGGTCGGTGTGACGGCAATGGTTCGTCAGCATACGAATACCCAACTCGCTCTCCCCTTCGGCCCATTCCTCGCGCTCGGTGCACTGGGTTACCTCTTTTTTGGCGAACAGATCATCGAGTGGTATCTGAGCCTGCTTTCGTAGGGCTACACCAGAGAGAAAATAACGAGACGAGTTCATGGCAGGCTTTTTCATCTCATTTGAAGGCATCGAAGGCAGTGGCAAGAGCACCCAAGTGACCTTGTTGGCTGAGTTCTTACGAGCTCAAGGTCATGAGGTCATTGTTACTCGTGAGCCGGGCGGCACGGCTCTCGGACAAGTCTTGCGTCGGTTGCTCTTGGAACCTTCAGGAACACCTCTTGTCTCTGAAGCCGAATTACTGCTGATGCTCGCCGACCGCGCCCAACATATCCAGGAAGTTATCGTGCCTGGGCTGCGCGCCAATAACATTGTGATTTCCGACCGTTTCGTAGATTCAACCACTGCCTACCAAGGCTATGGCCGGGGCATCGCGTTGGACTGGCTCGCTCAGTTGAATGCGTTCACCTGTGAGGGCTACCTGCCCGCCCTAACCCTTTTGTTCGATCTGCCTGTTGCTGAAGGGCTGCGTCGGGCAAGACAGAGACGAGGCAATACACAAGAAGCAGATCAGTTTGAGGCCGAGTCTCTCAATTTTCATGAACGGGTCCGGGCTGGGTTTTTGCAGGTCGCCCAAACCTGTCCGGAACGGGTATGTCTCATTGACGCTGCACGCTCCATAGATGACATTCATAGAGAGATTCGCGCGATTGTAGTGGACAGACTAACAGAAAACGGCAAACGGAAAGCGTAAAACGTAAGGTGTAACACATCAGCGAGAACCGCTAAGCATATTCTTCACGTTTCACGTTTCATCTTTTACCCGACAGGTTTCCATGCTTTTTAGTAAAATCCAGGGTCAAGATTCAGCCGTTGCCACCCTGTGCAACGCATTGGCGCACGACCGGCTGGCGCACGCCTATCTTTTTATGGGGCCGGCGGGAGTCGGTAAGAAACAGACAGCTCTGGCACTCGCTCAGGCGCTGCTCTGTGACGATCAGTCGCGCCAAGGCTGCGACACTTGTTCTTCCTGCGCTTTCGTGAGAGCCGGCTCTCACCCGGATATGGTTTTCGTTACCTTAGAAACAGGAAAACAATCACTCGGAATCGACCAAATTCGTGAGCTACAACGGCTGCTCAGCTTACGTCCGGTGCGCGGTCAGAAAAAGATTGTGCTCCTTGACGAAGCCCACCTCCTCAATGCTGCCGCGCAGAGTGCGCTGTTGAAAATGTTGGAGGAGCCACCTGGAGATGCCTTGCTTGTATTACTCACGGTCAACGCTGCGACTCTGTCCCGTCCACTTCTGTCTCGTTGCCAGCAAGTCAGGTTTTCCCCATTACCGGTGACCGTGATTGAAGACCTGCTCGTGCGCGAACACGGCAAAGACTCGACAATTGCCCATGCGCTTGCGCTGTTCAGCCAGGGAAGCATCGGCCGAGCTTTAACGCTCGACCCACAAATTTTCACTGAAGAATGGCGCTACGTAGAAGAAGAACTCCAACGGCTCGATGAGGCTTCGTTTACTGCTCTCTCGCGCCTGGCTGAATGGCTGACTGCCGATCGAGTCAAGAAGTCTACCAACAAAGGTGGGGATGCCGAAGGCAGGGGTGCAACCAGCGATCGTTTAGAACTGGTCCTATCCTGGTACGAATCCGTGTTGCACTACGCACTGCTGGGACCAGAGGCGGTGGTTCGTCACAAAGACAGCCTCCCGGTTGTTGCCCAGGCTGCCTCTGCACTCGGCGCGGACGGAGCACTGCGACAACTGACCGTCGTTTATGATACAATACAGGCGCTCAACCGGAATGCGAATCGCCAGCTTGCGGTAGAAGACATGTTGTTACAGCTCGCTTCCTTTCGATAAGTGTTTTTCCTCTCTCTCCCGCACAGCGGAGAGGGTCGGGGTGAGGGCCTCACATCTGAAGCAAATTGGTTTACCTTCTCTCACCCTAGCCCTCTCTCAAAGGGAGAGGGAAATTTTGTTTGCCAAAGAGCACTGATTTATGCCACGTACTTATATCACCACCCCGCTCTATTACGTGAATGGTGACCCGCACCTGGGGAGTGCCTATACCATGATCATCACCGACACCCTGGCACGCTACTACCGGGCACGCGGATGGGAGACGTTCTACCTCACCGGTACTGATGAGCATGGGGACAAGGTCGCGCAGGCCGCTGCAGACGCAGGCATGGCTCCACATGCGTTTACCGATCAAGTCAGCACAACCTTTCGTGCTGCGTGGGATACCTGTGATATCACCTACGATCACTTCATCCGTACAACAGACGCGTATCACATCCGCTATGTCCAGGAACTATTGACCCAAGTTCATGAAGCAGGTGATATTTACTTCGACCGCTACGGTGGGCTCTATTGCTTCGGCTGCGAACGATTTTACACACAGAAAGAGCTACGCGACGGGAAGTGCCCGGACCACTTGACCGAACCAACACTGATCGAAGAAGAGAACTATTTCTTCCGCATGGGCAAGTACCAGGAGCGATTGCTGCGCCACATTGAGGAACATCCCGACTTCATCCGGCCCGAAGGTTTCAAGAACGAAGTGCTGGCAATGCTGCGCGAGCCAATCGGTGACCTGTGCATCTCCCGTCCCAAGAGCCGCTTAACCTGGGGGATCGAGATCCCTTTCGATCAACGTTACGTCACCTATGTCTGGTTTGACGCGCTCATTAACTATGTCAGCGCCCTCAAGTACAAGGGTGAAGAGGTCTTCCAGAAATTCTGGCCTGAAGCGCAGCACTTTATCGGCAAGGACATCCTCAAGCCACACGGGGTGTTCTGGCCGACTATGCTCATGGCGGCTGGTCTTCCGTTGTACAAGCACTTGAACGTGCACGGGTTCTGGACGGTAGAGGGACAGAAGATGTCCAAGAGTCTCGGCAACGTGATTTCGCCTCTGATGATGAAGGAAAAGATCGGTCTCGATGCCTTCCGCTATTTTCTCTTGCGTGAGAGCGTCTTTGGACAGGATGCGGATTTTCGCGAGGAGAGCTTGACGATTCGCTATAATGCTGATCTCGCTAACAACCTTGGGAATTTAGTTAGCCGGACCCTGGCTATGCAAGAGCGCTATTTCAAAGGGATTGTCCAGCCCTTGAGCGAACCTGCACCAGAGTTAGATCAGCAGTTAGTGGCAACGTTTGCCCAAGCCGCTACGGAAGTGGAAACTCATGTGGCCAATCTCGCCCTGAACCGGGCACTCGAGGCGATTTTCCGTGCCACTGACCAGGCAAATAAATATATTACCGAGACAGCGCCTTTCACACTGGCAAAAGATCCTGCAGCCCTCCCCCGAGTCGGTGCAGTGCTGCACAATCTGCTCGAAGCCCTACGGGTGACCGCTCAACTCCTTGTACCGTTTTTACCGGATACCAGCGCAAAAATCTTTACTGCGTTGGCTCTCCCGGCTGAGCAATTACGCGCGTACGACTTGCCGTGGGGGAAGGCGTTTCCCTCTGGACATCAGGTACACAAGTCACCCTCGCTCTTTCCTCGTCTTGCATGATGTTCGCCGATTCCCACTGTCATCTCACTGATCCGCAGTTTGATAACGACCGAGAAGCGGTGATCGAGCGGGCGCGGACGGCGGGGGTCTCGCGACTCATTGTGATCGGTGCCACCGGAGACTTTTCTCATAATGAGCAGGCAGTCGAATTAGCCCACACACACGCAGATATCTTCGCGGTGATCGGTATTCATCCCCACGATGCCAAGACTATTACTCCTGATACGTATGCACGGTTACGCGTGCTCGCGCGGGAACCTCAGGTTGTAGGATTGGGGGAAACGGGCCTCGACTTCTACTATGATAATTCCCCGCGAAAGGACCAGCGCATCCATTTCCGCGCGTTTATCCGATTGGCAAAAGAACTGGGACTGCCGCTGTCGATGCACGTGCGCGACGCCTACGAGGAGGCTGTACAGATCCTCCGCCGCGAAGGAGACGGGCAAGTGCAAGGGGTCATGCACTGCTTCACCGGCACTGCTGAAGACGCGCGGGCTCTCTTAGACTTGGGGTTTTTTCTCTCGTTCAGCGGGATTGTGACGTTCAAAAATGCTCAGGCGTTGCGTGAAGTCGTGCAAGCTGTTCCCCTCGATCGCTTACTCATTGAAACGGACTGTCCGTTGCTTGCTCCGGTACCGTATCGTGGGAAGCGGAATGAGCCAGCCTATGTTGTACAGGTAGCAGAGACCGTAGCAACCGTCACCGGTCGCCCGCTTTCAGAGATTGCTGATGCCACGAGGCAGAATACTGAGAGACTCTTTCGGCTTTCATAAGAGTTGTTAAGAAGTCTGTCCCTGCGCAACTATGCACGCTGTACGGATTTCTCTCTCTCGCCCCGGAGATCCCTTCCTTCTCGGCACTCCTGGCAGATGCCATAGATTTCCATTTTGTGGTTTGTTGCGACAAAGCCCAAGCGATGGGCAACCTGTTCTTGTAGCTGCTCAATCTGTGGATGCACGAACTCGACAATGCGACCGCAACGCTCACAGATGAGATGGTCGTGGTGGTGGGCTTTTTCGACGTTTTCAAAGCGTGCCTGTCCGTCAGCAAAATGCCGTTCTTCGGCAAGACCGCACTCTTTCAGCAGTTTCAGGGTGCGGTACACTGTGGCATAGCCTACGCGCGGATTCACTTGACGCACCGCACTATAGAGTTCCTCAACACTCAGGTGGCGATTGGTCGAGAAAAAGACCTGCGCAATGTCTTCTCGCTGAGCAGTCGCCTTGAGTCCCTGCTCTTTGATCCACTGCCTGAATATATTGAGCCGATCGCTCACTGAGACGCTCCTCCTGATAGGAGCCGGCGCAAAGGTGGAGACAAACCCTCAGGATTGACGTTTCGGCGCGCAAGTTCATCAAGCAAGACCTCGACCCGCTCGGTCAGTGGAAGATCACGGTCGAGGAACACGATCTCCTGTCCGTGTACACGGCATCCTCCCCCACGCACTCGATACCCAACCTCCCTGAGCAGCTTTTCTTCACGCACCCGGATGCCAAGCTGTTCAGCGACACTTTTCAGTTCTTGCAAGAGAGTTATCCCTCTTCCTGTTGACGACTGCTTCTTTGCCATAGTGCTATTTTGGCCAAGGCCCTCCCTCTTGTAAAGCACTATTCGCTTGCACAACGAACAGGGCGATGGTAAGCAAGCGGCACAGGCAAGAGAGGGAGGCGGGGAGCCTCAAATGATTAAGCATATCCTCATCGCCCTTGATGGATCAGATCACGTCCGAGCAGCCTTACACTATGCCCTCTGGCTGGCTGAACGCTTCCAGGCTCAACTCCATGGACTGCACGTGATCGACATCGTTTCGGTTGAAGGTCCTTTTTTCCAGGATGTATCTGGTGCGCTAGGTTTTGAACCATACTTCGATGTGGCTGGCAAAGTGCGCGAAGCACTGCAGGAACGGGGACGTCTGCTCCTCGAAGAATTTACTGAAACGTGCCGCGAGCGCGGACTTGCGTGCGAAACTGGACTTTCGACGGGCATTATCGCCAACGAAATTTGTGAGCGAGCACGCACGACAGACCTCGTCGT
Organism: uncultured Enterobacteriaceae bacterium; assembly: GCA_964502465.1. Taxonomy (GTDB): domain Bacteria; phylum Desulfobacterota; class Binatia; order Bin18; family Bin18; genus CAZCWX01. Next base: position 6,708 of record CAZCWX010000655.1, read on the forward strand.
GATCGGCCACCGTGGAGTGAACGAGCGATTCTCTACTGGGCTTCTTGGCGGGACGGCTGAAAGCGTGGCGCGAAAGAGCCCCCGACCTGTAGTGGTCTCACCCATGCAGTTTTACCCTATTGCTCATCCGCTTTTAGCCTACGATGGCAGCCAACGGGCGAGTGCAGCCCTGCACGGCGCAGCAGAATTTTGCGCGCATCTTGATCTTCCACTCACCGTTATGTCTGTTTCTACCCGTGAAGACGGTGCGGAGAGAGTGCTCGATGAAGCTCGTCGCTACCTTGCTTCTTATGGTATACAACCAACGTTTCTTGCACTGACCGGCCACCCACACCAACGGATTATTGAATGTATTAAAGACCGGAACCACGATCTCTTATTCATAGGCGCGTATGGCCATAGTCGCATTATCGAGATGGTGCTCGGCAGCACGACCGAGTATGTGTTGCGCAATTCTCCATGCCCGGTGTTCTTGTCGCGATAAGAGAGAGTAATGGTTTCCCCATTCGGGGAGTTTGCATTTGAAGACCAGCCCTATCAGTTACGCTGCGCTCAATCGAACCACATGACTTTGAGCCCCTTCGCTTTGCTCAACATAAACTACGTGGACGTTGATCCTTCCGTCTGCGGTAATGAGCAAGAAGATGTGCTTCTCCCCGTGTGTTCCTCCCGGGAGTCCTACTCACCTTCCTGTACAAAATCCCACTGCGTAGGCAGTGGCTGGGGCCCGGGGCGAATACCAGCGATATCTGGGTCTTCCTCGCCCTCCCCCCGCGGGCCGGCCTGGGCCTTCTGGTGTTTTGCTTCTAATCGGCGCAGCGCTTTATCTCGCTGTTTCTGCTGGCGTGCTATTTCCTTTTGTCGTTTCTGGAATGTGGGGCGTGTCTTGTTCGCCACAGGACAACTCCTTCTCTCTGTTTATGAGGGGACGGTCTTCCTTGCTGTCTTAACCAGCAATTCAGCCCGGAAAGCCGGACCGCGGGGGTCAAGGCTGCTCACCGCTCTCCGGGTCACTCATCTGACTCGCGAAGTGTTCTCCCGTGAACGCATCGTCGTACGGTTCGTCGTCAGCTGTGCCGAAGAACTGTCCCCCCTTTTTTTCAGGAATAGGTTTTTTGAAGCCACGTTCTGATTTTGGGCTGCGACTCGTCTGCTTACGGTTACGATGAGGGACGGCGTCAGCACCAAAATGACGGCTTGGCCCCCCTCCGCGTGATGACCACTCGTCTAGAGGAGAGGTTGTAGGGCGTTCCATCGGAGGTTGGGATGGCCGTGAGGGAACATTCATTAGCGGGCGACTCTCTCTGGCGCGAGCCTCGTTGACTACAAGCGCCCTGCCTTTGAAGGGCTGATTGTGAAAGCGGCGCACCGCTTCCTGGGCATGTGCCCGATCAGGAAACTCAACAAAAGCAAACCCGCGCGGCCTTCCACTCTCCCGCTCGACAGGAAGAGACACAGCAGAAACCGGGCCGACCGACGAGAAGCATTCTTTCAACTCTGCTGCCGTTGCATTATAGGGGAGATTTCCTACAAAAAGACGGACAGTCGGAAGACCACGCTCGGCTGAGGGCTCCGGGCGCGGGCGCGCCTCGGTAACCGAGAGAGTGCGGCCGTTGAGAGCCGTTTGGTTCAACTGCGAGATCGCCTTCTCCGCATCTTCACTGCCCATCTCTATAAAGCCGAAGCCTTTTGAACGGCCAGTGTCACGGTCTGTCATAATCCTTACTGACACGACTCGCCCAACCTGCTCAAACAGGTTGGTGAGATCACGCTCTGTTGTGTCGCTCGACAGATTCCCGACATAGATTTTCTTCGTCATATCTTTTCCTGCGCTACTGAATAGAGTCTCCAACTCTGAGGTGGTCATGTCAAATCAAGAGTGTGTCGACGAATATTTCGCTGCCACCAAAATATCCAACAAAAAAGCCCCAGGAGCCACGAGTACGGTTCCAGGAGCCTCTCTACTTTCGAACCAACTCACGATTATGAAGTAGGATAAACAATAACAAAACAACAATATCAAAACAGGCGTATAAGCACAAGCCACATGCTGTCTTAGTTCCGCTCATCTCTTCTTACAATTATGGATACATGACGTGACTCTTGCGAGAGACAGAGCAGCCCGATAAGATTGCCTAACCAATCGGTCAAGGGGGAGAGGATGCGGTTTCCGTTGCACATTACCACAGACATGATTAAGTGGCAGGCCAAGAATAAGCTGCAAAGACATACACGTTATCCTGTAGTCTTGATGCTTGAGCCTCTTTACACCTGTAACCTTGCCTGCGTCGGATGCACTCCTGAGCGTCATATGGGGGATCTCAAAGACCGGCTGACTCTTGAACAGTGTCTCCAGGCAGTCGAAGAGGCTGGAGCACCGGTTGTGTCGATTTGCGGTGGAGAACCGACGATTTACCCAGAGCTGCCGGAGTTGGTCGAGGGCATCATTGCTCGTCAGCGCCATATCTACCTGTGTACGAACGGTATTTTGCTGGAGCGCTTCTATCAAAAGGGTAAGCCACATAAGCGTCTCTCGATTAACGTACACCTTGATGGCTTGCGCGAGACGCACGACTTTGTCTGTGCTCGTCCTGGTGTATTCGATAAGGCCATCGAAATGATTACGCTGGGGAAACAACTTGGGTATGCTGTGTGCACAAACACCACAGTGTTTCGTGAGACAGATATGGACGAAATCGAGGAGCTCTTTACCCTGCTCACAAGTCTCGATGTCGATGGGATGATGATTTCTCCCGGCTATCATTACGAAACGCTCCAGGGAAACCACTTTCTCTTCCGTCAGGAAATTCACCAAAAGTTCAACAGGGTCCTAGAGATGTCCGCACGGTACCGGATTTCTTTGACCCCTCTTTTTCTCGAGTTCGCTGCAGGGAAACGTGACTATCCCTGTACCCCCTGGGGGAACGTCACTCGTACTCCCTTTGGCTGGAAAGGCCCCTGTTATTTAATTGGAGACAAGTATTTTAAGACCTGGGAAGAATTCTGGAACGGTGTCGATTGGGCCTACTGGGAAAAGCGTGAAGACCACCGTTGCCAGAATTGTTTGATGCATTCTGGCTTTGAAGCGTCCGTCATCCGGAAGTTACCGGAAAGTTCCAAGGATATGTGGACCATGGTCAAGTGGATGTTGACCGCGTAAGCTTGCCTGAGGAGACAGCATGAAAGTCGCGCGGTTGTATGATTCGTCTGATATTCGTTTTGAAGAAGAGCCCGTCCCGCAGGCTGGTCTAGGCGAGATCTTGGTCAAGACCAAAGCTTGTGGCATCTGCTCAGGCGATATCATGGGCTGGTACATGAAAAAGAAAGCCCCGCTGGTGTTCGGCCATGAACCGGCAGGAGAAATCGTTGCGATTGGCCCTGGGGTAGACAATTTTCGCGTTGGTGATCGCGTGTTTGTTCACCACCATGCCCCGTGTCTTGCCTGCCGCGCCTGCGAGCGTGGCGAATTTGTGCAGTGTCCGACCTGGCGGGCATCACGTATCATTCCTGGGGGCATGGCTGAATATTTTCTCGTGCCTAAAGAAAACGTTTCAGGTGATACCTTACACCTTCCCCCTGCTTTATCCTTTGTCGATGGCTCCCTTGTGGAGCCGACCGCTTGCGCAGTGAAATCATTGCGACGTTCGGGTATGCACCCCGGGGATTATGTCTTAATCATCGGCTTGGGCATCATGGGTCAACTGCATATTGCCCTCGCACGCCATGCCGGCGCAGGGACTCTTATCGGTACAGACTTCGTGCCCTACCGCAGAGCGAAAGCACTCGAACTCGGCGCAGACCTTGTTCTTGATCCCGCCCAGGGCAGTATCGAAGGTGCAATGAACGCACATACCAATGGCCACATGGCCGAAGTGGTCATTGTTGGCCCCGGTTCGATCGAAGCCATGGAGTTGGGAATCCGTTGTGCGGCTCGAGGCGGCACCGTGGTACTCTTCACCGCCAGCCCACCGGAAGCGTCGTTATCAGTTTTTCCTCATCACCTCTACTTCAACGAGATTCGCCTCGTCCCCAGTTATTCCTGTGGGCCAAACGATACCCGAGAGGCACTCCGGCTTATTGCCACAGGTGTCATTAGCGCCGAGAAATTTATCACCCACCGTTTCCCCTTTGCTGCGTTACACGACGCATACAGTAATGCGGCGCAAGCACAAGAGTCATTAAAAACCGTCATCGAGTTTTCTTGAGGAGTACGATGTCAACTTCGGCAATGCGCGTCGTGCGCTTTCACAACGACTATCGTTGGGAGGGAGTCGAGCGTAAGGCGTATAAATCCGGGCAAGAAGAAGGACGATCCTGGAGAGATATTATCCGTCAGGTGCTAATCGGGCGACACGCGGAAGAGACCAGTTTTCACCTGCGCTACTTTGAGATTGCTCCTGGCGGGTACTCCAGTTTAGAAAAACACGGCCATGCACACGTTGTGATTGCGATCAGAGGAAAGGGGAAGGCAATCTTGGGATCGACGGCTTACGATCTCAAGCCGCTTGATACTGTGTACGTTGCTCCGTGGACACCCCACCAGTTCCTCGCAACTGACAGTGAGCCGTTTGGGTTTTTCTGTATTGTTGACGCGCACCGAGACCGATCCTTGACGCTCTCTCCACAAGAGAAAGCTGCTACACGTGCGGTTGGTGCAAGAGATAATGTGTGAAAAAAAGGGGGCTTTCTTCACAGAAAAAGCCTCCCTCCTTCTCGTGTCTTGCCAATGACGGTTATTTCCGCATACTTCGCGAGACCATTGCTTCAACACGCGCGGCCGCATCTTCAGCTCGTTGGGCAGCTGCCTCTACCCTTGTCGCAGCATCCTCAGCGCGTTGCGCAGCCGCCTCAGCCCTGCCTGCAGCCGTTTCCGCTCGGCTCGCAGCTGCACTCGTTTGCTGTGCTGCCGCCTCCCAAGGGTTGGGACCTTCTTGTTTCGCCGCACATCCGAAATTAACAAGCGCCAGCACTGCTCCCGCTGCTATCCCATTTGCTACCCGTCCATACATCCACATGATATTCGCTCCCTTCCTGCATGCACTCCGTACTCTCTACATGCGCTTTTCACGCTGCCCATGCATGGGACTGATTTGGATCAGTAGTCGTCATCAAAGTCATGGTCATGATCATGACCACCCGGTGCTCCAGCTTTTTTCTTTTCGGGTTTGTCAGCTATTGCCGCCTCAGTCGTAATCATCAACCCGGCGATACTGGCCGCATTCAGCAAGGCAATCCGCACGACCTTGGTCGAGTCAATCACCCCCACTTTCAACAGGTTCTCGAATTTTTCGGTCGCTGCATTAAATCCAAAATCGTCTTTTCCTTCTTTAACTTTGTTGATAACGACTGAAGGCTCAGAACCAGCATTGAGAGCAATCTGACGTAATGGCTCTTCGATTGCTCGCCGCACGACGGCTACCCCCTGATCTCGCTCGTCATTAAACTTGAGAGTATCCAATTGCTTTTGCGCCCGCACAAGCGCGACACCGCCACCAGGAACGATCCCTTCCTCAACCGCAGCTTTGGTCGCATGCATCGCGTCATCGACACGTGCCTTTCGCTCCTTCAGCTCGATTTCGGTTGCCGCACCGACCTTGATAACCGCTACACCGCCAGCAAGCTTTGCCAACCGCTCTTGCAGTTTCTCACGGTCATAGTCAGAGGTTGTGTCTTCAATCTGCGTGCGAATCTGCTTGATGCGCCCTTGGATCGCATCTTTCTTCCCTGCACCACTGACAATTGTGGTATTGTCCTTATCGATAATGACTCGTTTACACCGTCCAAGGTCATTGAGAGAAACGTTCTCGAGTTTGATGCCCAGTTCTTCGACCACCACTTTGCCACCGGTCAAGATCGCCAGATCTTCGAGCATCGCTTTCCGTCGGTCACCAAATCCCGGGGCTTTCACCGCTGCACAACGGAGAGTGCCCCGCAGCTTATTCACTACCAAGGTGGCAAGTGCCTCACCTTCGATATCTTCGGCAATGATCACGGTGGGCCGGCCACTCTGCGCAACTTTTTCCAGGAGAGGCAACAGGTCACGCATGCTGGAGATCTTTTTTTCATGGAAAAGGATGTACGGATCCTCGATCTCCGCAGTCATCTTCTCAGGGTTCGTAATAAAATAGGGAGACAAGTACCCACGATCAAACTGCATCCCTTCAACGACCTCAAGCGTGGTCGTTAACCCTTTCGCCTCTTCGACGGTGATGACCCCTTCTTTTCCTACCCGTTCCATTGCCTCAGCGAGAATGTCTCCAATGTCAGACTCGCCATTCGCAGCAATAGTCCCAACCTGAGCAATTTGCTCTTTTCCCTTGACAGTACGACTTTGCGCCTTGACCCCCTCGATGATCTTTTCCACTGCCGCATCGACACCCCTCTTGAGCGCCATCGGGTCAAATCCTGCAGTCTGCAGGCGTAATCCTTCACGCAAGATCGCACGTGAGAGCACTGTGGCTGTCGTCGTGCCGTCGCCGGCAGAGTCCGAGGTCTTCGTTGCAACCTCACGGATCATCTTGGCACCCATATTTTCAAACTTATCTTCCAGTTCGATCTCTTTGACCACGGTGACACCATCTTTCGTCACTAGGGGAGCACCGAAACTCTTTTGCAAAAGCACATTTCGCCCTCGTGGCCCTAAGGTGACTTGTGCGGCATCAGTCAATAAATTTGCCCCTCGAAGGATTCCTACCCGTGCTTTTTCATGTAGGTACACGAGCTTGTTCGCCATGCAGTACTCTCCTTTCGCTTCTCTCGCTTCATTGAAAGCGAAAGGAAGTTAAGCATCTTTCTGGAAATTGCAAGAGTCCTGGTCGTACATCAATTTTATCGCCGTGCAGGAAACCAGCGTGCTCTGGGAATATCTCGGGGACTGAGAGCAGGAATAACAGCAAGCACGCGCGTGTTGTTGCGCACTACCACTTCTCCCAAAACCTGGTGGCGAGCAATAGGGGCAGAAACGACCGAAGGCAATTGCAAGAAGATCTGCACATCACTGATATCGTTCTTCCTCATTAAGAAGGCCGCATCAGTAGCAGCAATGGGTTGAATGGTCGAGACGCTTCCATGTTCTACCCTTACGTCCGTACCAACCGGCTCCCCGCTTTTGAGTAACCGCAGACGGGTAAATTGAGCAAAGCCCCATTCGAGGAGATTGGCAGCGGTCTGAAAGCGAATCTGGCTGTTTCTCCCACCCATCACAACAGCAATTAACCGGAGTTGCCCCCGTCGTGCTGTCGTGACAAGATTGAATCGCGCTTTTAGAGTAAAACCTGTTTTGAGCCCATCAACTCCAGACACCTTGCCAACTAAATGATTAGTGTTTGGCAGGGTTACCTCTCCGTCGCGAAACGGAATACGGTGTTGCGAGGTCCACTGCAGCACTTCTGGGTACCTCACTAATTGACGGGCTAAAATCACCTGATCTACAGCAGAAGACATGTCAGGGGAGGAGCCACGAGTGGGAGGCATGCCATTGACAGTGCGATACGAGGTCCGGGTCATGCCTAACTCACGAGCGCGGTTGTTCATCGTACGGATACAGACTTCAACCGAGCCAGCAAGCCGTTCAGCAATGGCGACTGCTGCATCATTCGCTGAGGTCACCAACGTCGCCTGCAGTAGCTCTGCAAGCGGATAGACTTGACCTGGTCGCAGATTAATGGTGCGCCCCCCGGCGAGGCTCGCTCTTTTGCTAATCTTGACAGGGGATTGAAAAGAGAGCTGGCCACGTTGAATCTCCTCGAGCACAAGGAGCCCAACCATCATCTTCGTGAGCGAAGCAGCAGGCCATCGTTTGTCACCATTCTGGGAAAAAAGGACTTGGCCAGTTTCTGCATCTGCCAGCAATACCGCCTCATAATTCGGCAGCGGCTTGATAGCCGCTCCTTTGACTTGGACCTTCTTCCGGTTTGCTTTCTGAGGGGAGCGAGCTGAAGCAGCCAGGATATCACTGACAGCACTCCCTAAGAGAAAAAAGACCACCCCCCCAATCAAGATCACCGACCATCGCCTCCGCCACATAATCCTCACTTCCCCTCTGTAACCTTGATGCGCGGTTCTCGATCTGGCGTTTATTGCCAAGTGCGCTACGTTTCTAGGAAAAACCGACACGAAGCATTACTATGCATCTTTCCACGCTACCACAATGCGCAAAAGAGGGTCAACTATTTCAGGAACGGCAACCATAGGAGAGCGAAGTTACTCAGGTTTCTCGGAGAGAAATTGATACAGTTTCCGAAGATCGTCGCGAATAGTTTGCAAAACTCGCCGATATTCAGGGTGTTCTTCTCGGCTGGGAGGGACAGGAACAGACGGAATAACAGAGTCTTTTTCTTCATGAGGGGAAGCCGCACTAGCAGAAACAGCAGAGTCTTTTTCACTTTCCTTGAGCTTTTTCTTTGCCCCAGCAATAGTGAACCCTTCTTCGTAAAGGAGGTGTTTGATTTCTAGGAGGGTTTCGACATCTCGGCGGCGGTAGAGTCGATGGCGGGAAGGTGTTTTTCCTGGCTTGAGAACCACAAACTCGGTTTCCCAATAGCGCAGGACATAAGGTTTGACCCCAACGATTTTCGCAACCTCGCCGATCCTGAAGTAGAGCTTATTGGGGAGCTCGACTTGTTCCACAGCATGCCCAGCCAGGTATCATTCAGAGCGGATTGATCGCTTTTTTCAAGACTGGACTCGGCTTAAAAGAGAGAACGCGGCGACCAGAAATGGTAATTTCTTCGCCGGTTTGGGGGTTACGCCCTTTGCGTGGGCGTTTGGCATTAATCACAAAATTGCCGAACCCAGAAATCTTGACTTTTTCGTTTTGTTCGAGGCGTCCTTTGATGATTTCAAAGATGGATTCCACGACATCTGTCGCCTCTTTCTTCGAAAAGCCAACCTTCTCGTAAATGCGTTCGACGATATCTGCCTTGGTCATATGAACACCTCCACTCTCATCACCACGTCTCGGCATTCACGTCCGTACCTCAACTTCGAGCGTTTGCACCAAGTGCGCAACGACTTGGGCATGCACGCTATTGACTTCCATAGCAGTCAAGGTGCGGTCCGGTGCTCTGTAGGAGATAGAATAGGCAAGGCTTTTTTTCTTTGCCGGAATTGCGTCTCCACGATACAGGTCAAACAAGCGGACATCCATAATCAATGGGTGGGCGAGTTCACTCACCGCTTCTATAACTGCCTGTGCAGGCAGCTCCTCATGCGCCACAATTGCAAGATCCCGTACAACCACAGGAAAACGAGGAAGAGGTTGATACCGGGTAACCGCATGAGCATAGTCAAGCAAGCTGGTGAAGTCAAGTTCAAAAATCCAGAGGGTGTCACTCAAACCGAGTTCGGCGCAGTGGGCCGGGTGGAGGGCGCCGGCAACCCCGATGGTAGTGTCGCTCACCGTCAAAGCCGCCGATTTTCCAGGATGAAGGAAAGAGATTTCACCTGCGCGAACCCAACGGGTCTGCGTCTCACAATGCAACTCCTGACACAATGCCTCCACGATCCCTTTTAAATCGGTGAAATCGGCACTCTGGCTCTTCAATCCCAGGCCAATCACGGGTAATTCACCGAGCAATACCCCACTCAGGTTTATCTGCTCTTGTTTGTGGTCAGCCAACAAAGAAATCCCTTTTGTATAGAAGACTTTTCCTAATTCGAAAGCGGCGACCCCACGTGCTCCCTGACGAACATTATATTGGAGGGCGCGGATCAGATTGCTCAGCAAACTGATCCGCAACTCCGCATCTTCGGTAGAAAGGGGATTGACAATGGGAATGGCCGAAGATTCAGGAACAAGGCCAGGAAAGAGTTCATTGAAACGGGCCGAGGTAAAACTCAGGTTGATCATCTCTGCCAATCCCTGAGCCACCAGGCAGGTACGCACTCGCCTACTCCAGAACCCTTCTTTGTCCCACCCAGCCCCTTGCAACTCTGCTTTGGGAAGCAGCGTCGGAATCGTGTCGTATCCCCGCAGTCGAGCGAGCTCTTCGACAAGATCGGCCTCCTGAGTGAGATCAGAACGATGAGTTGGAACAGTAACTCGCCACGTCCCTCGTCGCTCTCGCTGCACCGTTGCTCCGAGTGTCCGCAGGCATCGTGCAATCTCCGCGTCTTCAACGACGGAACCAAGCAGAGCAGCCACTCGCTGTGCGCGCAAAGGAATGGCCGTACGGGCAAGGGGATGTGGGCGCTCGTCTATGACACCACGACTGACCTGTCCATCTGCTAGCTCAGTTAAAAGCTCCGCTGCACGGTCGAGGGCAAGCACAGTGCCCTCAGGGTCTACTCCGCGCTCAAAACGATATGAGGCTTCTGTGCGCAACCCCAATCGTCGCGCTGTGCGGCGGATGGTCTCGGGAATAAAATAGGCACTCTCCAGTAACACTTGTGTGGTCTGTTCGCGCACCTCGGAATTCTCTCCGCCCATAACCCCGGCAATGGCCACACCACCATCACGATCGCAGATGAGCAGATCATCAGGCACCAGGATGCGAGCTTGACCGTCCAACGTTCTGAGCGAAGCGGTATCCTGGGCCCGCCGCACGATGATTTCCGCTCCAGCTACAGTCTCAAGATCAAAGGCGTGTAATGGTTGGCCACGCTCAATCATCACATAATTCGTAATGTCAACAAGATTGTTCAGCGACCGGATACCAGCGGCTTCTAAACGCCAGCGCATCCAAACTGGCGAGAGTGAGACACGTACCCCGGTGATTACTCGCGCGGCGTAGCGAGGGCACAGGTCCGGGTCAGTAATCGTCACACGCGCCTGTTCGGTAATGGGAACGCCACGTTCCCGCACTCGTGGTTTTCTCGCATGCAGAGTTGTCCCAGTGAGCGCAGCAATTTCCCTCGCAAGGCCAAGGACGCTGAGACAATCACCACGGTTCGGCGTGATCGCAATATCCAGAATGGTGTCTCGGAGGCCAAGGAATGGAAAGAGCAGTTCTCCCAATGGAGCGTCTGATGGCAAGAGCAACAATCCACTGTGATCGTGAGAGAGGCCGAGTTCCGCTTCTGAGCACAGCATGCCACAGGACAGTTGGCCACGGATCTCAACACGTTCGACGTGCGTTCCTCCTGGCAACAGGGTTCCTTCCGACGCGAAGGCAACAGTATCACCTGGTTGCATGTTGGTCGCACCACACACGACGGGCACTGTCTCTCCTCCAGTCGTGACGTGGCAGACAACGAGGTGATCCGCCTGCGGGTGCGACTCGATGTGGGTAATCCGGGCAATGCGTACAGGTTCGGCTCCCTGCTCACTGATGCCTTCAACCTCCAAACCTGCCAGGACAAGTCGCTCAGCCAGGTGGTCGAGGGACAGTTCGATAGGAACGAACTCACGAAGCCAGTTCAGGGTAACTTTCATCTAAAACTGCCGTAAAAACCGCAAGTCATTTTGGTAAAAGAGTCGAATATCGTCGATGCCATACCTGCGCATGGCGATCCGGTCGATGCCCATACCAAAGGCGAAACCTGATACTTCTTCAGGATCATAGCCTACCGCCCGAAACACATTGGCGTGAACCATACCCGACCCGAGGATTTCCATCCAGCCGCTTCCTTTGCATACCGCACACCCAACTCCCCTTCCTCCACACGTTGCGCACCCCATATCAACCTCGGCGCTTGGTTCAGTAAAAGGGAAATAACTTGGCCGAAAACGGACCGGCGTGTCTGGCCCAAACATGGTGCGGATGAAGGCCGTTAACACTCCTTTGAGGTGGGCAAAACAGATATCCTTGCCGACCATCAACCCTTCAAGTTGGACAAACATTGGTGAATGCGTCACATCGTCATCGCGACGGTAGACGGTTCCAGGAACAATGATTTGCACCGGAGGTTTCTGGCTCTCCATCACGCGGATCTGTACTGGTGACGTGTGAGTGCGCAGTACCATTTCCGTTCCCAGGAAAAAGGTGTCCTGCATATCACGCGCCGGGTGATCGGCCGGAATGTTGAGCGCGGCAAAGTTGTGATAGTCGTCCTCGACGTCAGGTCCCCGTGCGACGGAAAACCCCATTGTCGTAAAAATCTCAATGGTATCATCCAACGTTTGCAAAAGAGGATGGAAGGAACCTCGAGGGCGACGATTCCCAGGCAGCGTAATATCGATATACTCAGCCGCTAGGCTACGGGTCCGTTGCTCTTCTTCCCAGTGGGCACGAAGAGCCGAGAGACGTTCTTCAAGGAGAGTCTTTATCTGATTCGCCGCTTCGCCGACAATCCGACGTTGATCAGGAGGCAATCCGCCAAGCCCACGCAGGACTGCGGTCAACTCTCCTTTGCGCCCGAGAAACCGGACCCGTAGCGCCTCGATATCTGCCTCGTCCCGACAGGTATCGAGTGCTGCCTGCACTTCCTCACGGATATGGATGAGTTCATTTTCCATGGAACGGGGAATTCCCTCAGTACCTTACTAGGGCGCTGAGCGGCAGAACCGAGGCGAATAGGCGGATTGATGCGGGAGGCTACACGGAATCTTCGTTATAATTCTCCACTAACGGCTCATAGGCGGGTATGTAAACGCCCCTATGCCGCCGCCGCAACAACATGTTGCTTTGCTACATCCACCACAGCCGTAAATGCCTGGGGGTCATGCACTGCCAGCGCAGCCAGGATTTTTCTGTCGATCGCAATTTGCGCCTGGGCTAAAGCGTGAACCAGGCGGTTATAGTTTAGCCCATTCAGCCGAGCAGCCGCGTTGATGCGGGTGATCCATAGTTGCCGGAACATCCGTTTCTTCACCCGCCGGTCGCGGTACGCGTAACAGAGGCTGCGCTCGACTGTTTCCCGCGCCTGACGATACTGCCGGCGCCGGCCTCCAGTGAAGCCCTTGGCGAGCTTCATAATTTTTTTTCTCCGCCGTCTGGCTTTGAATCCTCTTTTTGCTCGTGGCATGCAGGCGTCTCCTCAGTCCTCCCTACAGATAGGGGATCAATCGTTTAATAGCTTTCTGATCGACAGCCGCCACTAGAGTAGGATGGCGGAGGCGGCGTTTTTGCTTACGGGTTTTTGTTGAGAGAATGTGTCGTAAATACCCACGGCGGCGCCGTACTTTTCCAGTGGCAGTGAGTTTGAACCGCTTGGCCGCGCCGCGGCGAGTTTTTATCTTTGGCATATGTTTTACCTCGGGACTACCAAAATTGACATGTTACGCCCTTCTAAACGGGCTTGTCCTTCCATCGCGCCCACGTCTTGTATTTTTTCAAATACTTTCCCGAGCATCTCTTTACCTAACTCGGGGTGAGTGATCTCTCGGCCGCGGAAAAAGACCGATACTTTCACCCGTTGTTTCTTTTCAAGAAAACGGCGAATATGGTTCGCCTTGACCTCGATATCGTGCTCCCCAGTGCGAGAACCGAGCTTCACCTCTTTCACGAGCACTTGTGTCTGATGTTTGCGTGATTCTTGCACCTTCTTTTTTTGTTGATACCGGAACTTGCCGTAATCCATGATACGGCAGACCGGTGGGGCCGCGGTCGGCGAGACCTCGACAAGATCGAGCTGCTTACTTTCAGCGAGACGGAGGGCTTCACCAAGCGGCAGTACCCCAGCCTGTTTTCCGTCAGTGTCGATGACTCGCACCTCGCGTGCGCGAATCTGCTGATTAATCCGGACTCCCCCTTCTTTGACTATGACACACCTCCTGGCCCACACTCCGCAGTAAGGCGGGAAATAAATTCCTCAACACGTAATGGAGGAATCTTCTCTCCTTTACGTCCCCTCGGAGCCACTGTTGCTGTGCTCACTTCTTTGTCACCAATGACCATCATATACGGAACTTTTTGCACTTCTGCTTCGCGTACTTTGAACCCAAGCTTTTCGTTGCGCAAGTCAAGCTCAACGCGAAATCCGGCCTGTATCAATTTCTCGGCAACGTGACGAGCGTATGCTTCCTGGCTGTCAGTTATATTCAGGATCTTGATTTGTACTGGCGCAAGCCATAAAGGCAGATTTCCTCCACAATGCTCAAGGAGGATAGCGATAAAGCGTTCAATTGAGCCCAGCACTGCTCTATGCAACATGACAGGGGTCGCTTCATACCCCTCAGGTGTCACGTATTTGAGTCCGAACCGCTCAGGCATAGCACAGTCAATCTGCACCGTCGCCAGTGTCCATGACCGTTCAAGGACATCGCGGAAGTCGAAGCCGATCTTTGGACCATAAAACGCACCCTCGCCTGGGAGCACTGTCACTTCGTAGCCTGCTTGCTCAAGTGCACGCCGGAGTGCCGCCTCAGCAGCCTCCCAAAGTTCAAGGCGACCCAGAAACTTTTCGGGCCGCGTCTGCAGAGTAACCTCGATCTGATCGAATCCAAAAGCGCTATAGACCTCTCTGGTCATAGCAATGAAACTTTCAAGCTCAGCATCGAGCTGCTCTGAGGTGCAGTAAATATGGGCGTCATCTTGGGCCATTGAGCGAACGCGCGTCAAGCCAGAAAGCGTGCCTGACGGTTCGAATCGATGAAGACGGCTAAAATCTGCATAGCGAATAGGCAGGTCACGATAGGAGTGCTTGCGTGTGGCAAAGAGGTAGCAATGGCCCGGGCAGTTCATGGGCTTGACGCCATACTCCTCACTGTTAACGGATATGAGAAACATGTCGTCGTGGAAGGCTTCATAATGCCCCGAGGTCTTCCATAAATCAGTCTTGTAAATGAGCGGTGTGATGACCTCGGTGTATCCGTAACGGCGGTACAGGCTCCGTATGTATTGAACAAGAGTATTGTAAACAATGGCGCCTTTTGGGTGGAAGAATGGCGAGCCCGGTGCAATCGGGTGGAGCGAAAAGAGGTCTAATGCTTGACCGATCCGCCGATGGTCACGTAGTTTCGCCTCCTCTAGACGCTTCAGGTATGCCTCAAGATCTTTTGCGCTGGCCCATGCGGTACCGTAAATACGCTGGAGCGTTTCATTCCGTTCATCCCCACGCCAGTACGCTCCAGCAACGCTCGTCAACTTAAAAGCTGAAATATAGCCGGTTGAAGGTACATGGGGGCCACGGCAGAGGTCTATGAATTCTCCCTGACGATATAGCGAAACCGTGTCATCAGGTATGCCTTTGATGATTTCGACTTTGTAGTGCTCGCCCATGTCGCGAAACAGGCGAATTGCATCCTCACGAGCAACTTCCTCGCGCGTAACCGTGAGATTCTCTGCGACAATGATGCGCATCATCTCCTCGATGCGTTCGAGGTCCTCCGGAGCAAAGGCCCGTTCGTACTTAAAGTCATAATAAAAACCATTCTCAATCACCGGGCCAATAGTGATTTGCACGCTCGGAAACAGCCGTTTGACCGCTTGAGCCATCAGGTGTGCGCTCGAGTGACGGATGATCTCCAGGCCTTCGGCTGAAACAGGCAGCACAGGAAGGATCTCACAGTCAGTCAGCAACGGACGAGATAAGTCGATGACTTTCCCCTTCACTCGCGCGGCAATGGCAGGAGAAGTCAAGGGAAAGATTTCCCGTGGCGAAGTCCCAACCGGGGCTGTCCGTTTATCCCCTTCTGCTAAGGCGACGGTAATGATGTTGGTTTGTGTGCTCATAGAAAAATGAAGAAAGGCATCTTCCCTTGATGCCCTTCTTTCGTTGTTCTTCGTGATGGCGGGTGTCGTACTGATTTCGTTTATCCGTTTCGTCTCTTTACTCTTGGAATAGGCACGGGCGGAATTGAACCGCCGACCCCTTCCGTGTCAAGGAAGTGCTCTCCCTCTGAGCTACGTGCCTGCCATCTCTAATCCATTGCGAACTTTTTCTGCTGGGGTACCAATTTTCCTGGTGAGTGTCAAGGAAAATTGCTTACGATTCGCGTACAACCTGAACGGTGACATTGCCACGCACGCCGCCGGTGAGGTGCACTGGCACCGTATAGGTGCCCAACTGTTTGATCGGCTCTGCCAATACTATTTTCCGTCGATCTACTGCCAGCCCCTGAGCGGTGAGCGCCTTCTCGATATCAAGGTTCGTTACTGAACCGAAGAGTCGGTCCTCTTCTCCGGCGCGCGCCTGAATAACCACGGTGACTGCGGCAAGCCGGTCGTTTAAGGCCAGCGCCTGACGTTGCTCTCGCTCTCGCTTTGCTGTGGCCTGGCGTTTTTGGTGCTCTAACACGTGGATGTTGCGCCGGTTTGCTTCAACTGCCATGCCTCTCGGGAGCAAGTAATTCCGAGCATACCCATCCCGCACCTTGACCACCTCACCAATGGCACCAAGGTTTGCGACATCTTCTTGCAAAATGACCTCCATAGGGATTCCTTCTTTACGCTAGCGCATCAGAAAACACAAGATTTCTTCTGGTTGTTATAGCAGGATCTCAGGGTTTTCGAGGTGCTTGCCCAAGTTAAATTCTCGTCGATGCATAGGGAAGGAGCGCGATTGCACGTGCCTGTTTGATGGAGGTCGTCAGTTTGCGCTGGTGCCAGGCACACGTGCCGGTGATGCGGCTTGGGATAATTTTCCCTCGTTCCGAAATAAAGTCCTCCAGAGTGCGTACTTCTTTGTAGTCGATGAACGCTCTCTTGTCTGCACAGAACCGGCACACCTTACGACGCAATCGACGCCGGGTGGGGAACTTATCATCGCTGGTTTGCCCTCGTCTGACTTTCCCTTTTTCTGCTCGCGGCATATGATTATCCTATTGTATATCGATTGAATACTACGCGCTTCGCTCCAGATTTTCGACGCGTTCTTCTCTCCCTGAGTAAACGACTGGCATGACTATTACGGATTTACTCAGGGGAGGGTTCACTGTTCTTCTGTACTTGTCTCACTCATGACCGAAGGGGCAGGGGCAGGCTCTTGGGCAGCTTGAAGTGTGATTGGAGGAGCGGTCTGAACCACAGAAAGGAACCGCAGTACATCCTCGCTGAGTCTGAGATTGCGTTCTAGTTCCTTGAGAGCCGAAGCCGGAGCGTCATACTCAAGGCGGATATAATATCCTCTGTTTTGCTTTCTGACTCGGAACGCGAGTTCGCGCACGCCCCACTCTTCCACCTGTGACACCACTCCCTTCGCCTCCTCAACGATTTTCTGCATCCACGCGTTGATTTCTTTCACTCGAGCTTCCGCTAATTCAGGGTGCAGTACACAGAGGGTCTCGTAATTCGGCATGCAATCCTCCAGATCATATCATTCATGCTATACAAGCCTCACAAGGCGTCTCACTCCGCAATGTTAAAAAGAGCCATTGCCTTTTCAACGCCATCAACAAGGAGCATTTCAACCGCTTCAGCCGCCTGATCCGTTGCTGGGAGAATAAACGCTTCTTCCGAACGAGTAAAGGGCTGTAACACATAATCAGCCGAGCTTTGTTGGCCAGGTGGACGGCCAATACCAAGCTTCACCCGCACAAAATCTTTGCTTCCGAACGCCTCGATCACCGAGGCCACCCCACGATTCCCCCCTGCTCCGCCGCCACCGCGTTTTATCCGCACCCGGCCCAGTGGTAAGTCTAAGTCATCGTGGACAATAATAAAGTCGGACCCACCGAGGCGGTAGAAATCACGAACTCCTCCCACGGCCTCACCACTGCGATTCATATAGGTTTGTGGCTGAACAAGGAGGATCTTTTCACCATGCCAGAACCCCTCTCCAGTAAGAGCGAGGAAAGCGCGACGGGAGAGTTGCACACCCCACCGTTCTGCTAGTCGCTCCACAACCCAGAAACCGACATTGTGGCGTGTTTTCTGATATTCACGGCCTGGATTTCCCAAGCCAACAATCACACGCACCCGGTTGCCTCAAGAAAAGACGGTTCGCTTTCAGCACAAAGGGGAAAGGCTTAAGGTTGTAGGCTAAAGGCTACAGGGAGAGGCTCCTACAGCCTGTGGTCTGTAGCTTTCCATATTCCATATAAGGTTGATCGCTGATGGCTGACAGCTGATTCCTTCTCCTATTTCTTTTCACTTTCTGCTGAGGCAGGGCTCCCAGTCGCAGCGGCCGCCGGAGTTGCCGCTGCCTCCTCTGCAGGTGCCGCTTCCTGAACCACGGTCGGTGGTAACACCGAAACGACAGCATCATTCATGTCGTAGACTGCGGTCACTCCTACAGGAAGCGTAATATCTGCGATATGAATCGCTTCATGGATCTTCAGCCCAGACACATCCACTGCGAGAAATTCCGGGAGGTCTCGCGGGAGACATTCAACGGTAATCTCACGACGGAGAGATTGTAACACTCCTCCTGCCGTTACTCCCTCGGGCTTCCCAACGAAGTGCAGCGGCACGGTGGCTTGAATTGGTTTATTGGCATCAACCTCATAGAAGTCAACATGCAGCACTTGACTCGTGGCCGGATGACGTTGAACCTCTCTCAACAAGGCGATTTTCTCATTCAGTTCTGGCAATGGTGAAGAAAACTGAATGACATGAGAGCCTTCCAGCCCTTCGAGTTTCGTGCGAAATTCCCGCGCATCGAAACAAATGGTCGTCGTCGCTTTGCCAGGGCCATAAAAGACGCCAGGAACCTTCCCGCTGCGCCGCAACCGACCGATCTTTTCTTTTCCTCTCTCCTGACGGAGTTCGATACTTAATGCAATTGTTTCCATAAATTTCCTCTATACAAATAAGGAACTGATTGACTCTTCGTTGTGAATCCGGCGAATCGCCTCTCCCATCAGATGCGCAATCGACAGCACACGAATTTTGTCTACGGCTTCAGCCTCTGGCCGTAACGGAATCGAATTGGTGACAACAAGTTCATCCAGGATCGATGCACGGATCCGGTCAATTGCTGGTCCCGAAAGCACCGGATGCGTACAACAGGCAAAGACCATCTGAGCACCAGCCTCGTGCAGTGCCATCGCGGCAGTCGTGAGCGTACCAGCGGTATCG
The DNA here is from genome assembly GCA_964502465.1 of uncultured Enterobacteriaceae bacterium. Lineage (GTDB taxonomy): Bacteria > Desulfobacterota > Binatia > Bin18 > Bin18 > CAZCWX01. The sequence continues at coordinate 25,547 of CAZCWX010000655.1, forward strand.
ATCATGTCATCTATCAAGACCGCAATACGCCCCTCTACCTCACCAATAATGTTCATCTCTGCGACATCCAGATTTGCTTTCTCAGACTTCCCTCCGTCGTTGCGTGCACGGCGCTTATCGATAATAGCGAGAGACGCTCCCAGACGCTTAGCAAACGCACGGGCCCGTTCTACCCCGCCAGCATCAGGAGACACAACGGTGACCGACTCCCGCCCCACCCGTGAACGAATATAGGGCAAGAGGACTGGTGCTGAAAAGAGATTGTCAACTGGAATGTTGAAAAATCCCTGAATCTGTCCAGCATGAAGTTCGGCTGTCAGTACTCGTGAGGCACCTGCCGTGGTCACCAAATCCGCAACAAGCTTTGCACTGATGGGCACACGGGGAGCAACCTTGCGGTCTTGACGCGCATACCCATAGTAAGGAATGACTGCGGTAATGCGATTCGCTGACGCGCGCTTGAACGCATCAAGCATCAGCAGCAATTCCATGAGGTTATCGTTGCCCGGCGTGCAAATCGACTGGACGACGAATACATCCCCGCCTCGCACGTTTTCGGTAATCTCAACCGCGATTTCACCATCGCTAAATGTGCGAATATCAGCCGCCCCTAACGGCACTCCTAAATACGCACCGATTTCCTCCGCCAGTGGACGGTTCGAGTTCCCAGCAAAGATCTTCAGCGCATCTCGCATTGGATAGCCCTCATTCTCTGTGAAAGCTTTTTACCCAGAAAAGCTGGGGAGGCAGGATTCGAACCTGCGGATGCTGGGGCCAAAACCCAGTGCCTTGCCAACTTGGCTACTCCCCACCGTTGTACTCAGCCCTCAGTCCTGACGGGATTTCGTTCGATCATAGACGGTATGAGGAGCCCTAGTAAATGGGGAAAGGGCACAAAAATCAAGAGGGGAACCCCAGAAAGAAAAAGCAAAAGGCAGAAAGGCAAAGGTTAAAAAATCAGAGAGGGACTGGATAATGCTTCTACCAAAAAGGTCTTCCTTGTATCCTTGATGAGAGCTACCGCCTGTTCTGCCGCTGTCCGGTGCCGAAATAGACCGAACACTGCAGAACCACTGCCTGACATGAGCGCTCCGATAGCCCCAAGGTCACATAAAAGGCTCTTGATCTGAGCAATCAGCGGATATTCAGGCACTACCGCCCTCTCCAGATCGTTAACCAGCAACTCTGGAGGAGGCCACTGACCTACTATGAACTCAGGAAAAGAAAGGTGTTCAGGTTCAGAAGCAGGGAATTCGTCGAAACGGCGGTATGCCCAGGGAGTCGCCACCCCAAAGGGAGGAACAACAATCACGATCGGTAACGCAGGCAGAGGTGGGACCATGGTTAAGACCTCGCCGATACCTCCCACACGAGCCGGTTGGCAGGGAATGAAAAAGGGGACATCTGCCCCTAGCCGTGCAGCCAGGGGGCATAACTGTGTTTCAGTGAGCCCCAAAGACAGGAGTATGTTGAGGCTCTTCAACACCACCGCAGCATCACTACTCCCGCCGCCAAGGCCGGCCCCAGCGGGAATGTTTTTTCGCAGATCAATAGCAATCTTCGCCTGTATTCCAGTCTCTTCACAGAGCAGTGCCGCAGCCTTATAGACCAGATTCGTTTTGTCACAGGGGATCGAGGGGTCATCACAAGTCACTGTAATCTCAGGTGCGCCTTTCTCTGCTTCGATCTCAATGATGTCGTAGAGACTGACCGGCACCATCAAAGAGTCCAACAAATGGTACCCATCCGGACGGCGCCCGATAATACGGAGATAGACATTGATTTTTGCTGGCGCGAACACTCGCATTGTGCTCTTCATCTCTTCCTCACTGTTGCGGCGAACGACATCCTATGTCACAACCTGCACTATGAATGAATTTTTAACTGTTGCACAGAAAGCCGCCCATCAGGCTGGCAGCCTGATCAAGGCCAATTGGCAGAGTACAAAGGTCATCGAAGTGAAAACGGACATCGTTGATCTCGTAACGAATGTCGATAAGGCAGCTGATACGCTGATTACTCAGTTGCTGCGCAAGCAATTTCCAACCCATCAGATTGTCGCCGAAGAGTCTGCCACCTCCGGGCAAGAAAGTTCGTATTGCTGGTACATTGACCCTATAGATGGGACCACGAACTTCGCCCACGGTTTTCCTCACTTCGCTGTATCGATTGCTCTGGCTCATCACTCTCAGATCATCATCGGAGTTGTCTATGATCCCCTGCGAGACGAAACATTTTGTGCGAGTCGCGGCAACGGTGCTACGTTGAACGGGAAGCCTATTGACGTTTCACAAGCTCCAGCCCTTGAGCATGCGCTTGTTTTGACTGGATTCCCTTATGACCGAAGAAAACGGAGTGAGTTTTACCTACGCTTTTATCAAGCCTTCATGGTTCGCACCCAGGGCGTACGGCGGTGCGGGTCCGCTGCTTTAGATCTGTGTTATGTTGCGTGTGGTCGCGCTGACCTGTTCTGGGAGTGGCGGTTACATCCATGGGACACCGCTGCCGGTTCGTTAATTGTTGAAGAGGCCGGAGGCACGATAAGCGATTTTTCCGGCGCGCCTTTCGATATTTTTGGCGAGCAGACGCTTGCGTCAAACGGCCTCCTCCACCAAGAAGCCCTCACTATCCTTCAACACGTCTTGTCTACAGCGTCCGATCACCAAGAGGGTGCATGACAGCACCTTCCAATCTTCATGCAGGTTCTGCCTCGCCCTCTTGCATCCAGGTTCCCTCTCTCTTGGGGAAGGGGTCAGGGTGAGGGTTGTTACTGCAATGACCGGTTCTCACACAAACTGTTTCTTCACCCACCCTTGATCAAAAGGAGTCAGGAAAGAAGGGAGAACCTTGAGGTGTTTGAATTTCCATTCACCGCTGACTTTCACGTACTCCTCTTCATACCGCGCCGCTAACCATACTGCTTGCTTTTCTCCATCTGCTCGGGTCGCCGGTTGAAAGAGATACCAACGGCCAGTCGCTTTCTCTCCCTGGACTTCGATCAGTGGATTCATGACGTAATGGAGAGCAAAAGGAAAGATTTTTGTCGCGCCGCGGAAGAATTTGCGGATCGCCTCTTGCCCTTCATATTTCCCAAAGGGACCTCCGTCCCATATCCCGTCTGGAGTGAACAGTGACGCAATACCGTCGGCATCGTATCCATCATCACAATAGGCACAGTACCGGGCTTTCAGTTTTTTCACCGCCTCAAGATCTTCGAGCGTCTGGATTCTGCGTGTGAGTTCTTCCATGTTCATGGTGTTTCCCTCCTTCAGACAAAAATGTCCAGGGGTAAAAAAGCCGATACAACAACGTTGGGGACATCGACGAGTTCGCTGATTTTCAGGTCAACCGCAACGCTACAAATGGCATACGCTTGCTGGCGAGTAAAGCCTCGTTCATTCACCAGATAATCAATCATGTTGAGCAGCGCATTGCGTGCCGCCAAGGTCACGTCTTCTGAGAAATTCACGCCTTCCCGAGAGTAGGATTGCCCAGTGGTTGCAAAGAATCGTCGCGGCACCGCCATTGCTGGAGCAGTGGAATACTCATCGCGGTAATACTGCACGTCCCGGATATTGTACGTTTTCGCTGCTCCCTTAAGGACATTGAACGAACAGTAGCAGGTTGCTGCCATTTCGATCGCTGTCCCACAGGCTTCTCCATCTCCCTGCGCGAAATGCGCGTCTCCCACAGAGAACAGCGCACCGGGCACGTAGACAGGAAGCCGCAAGGTCGTTCCTTTCGTCAGTTGTTTGATATCGACATTGCCACCGGTTTCATGCGGAGCAATAGTACGCAAAGCCTGTCCAGCAAGCGCTGGATCGTTCGGTACGGCACCGGCAGTCTCCGGTGGCAAAGCCATTCCACCACGTCCAATCAAGTCAGCCTCCCGCCGATTGATCTGCTGCAATAAATCGTGCGAGGGAGCAACGCCCATCACACCCATAAACGGTGCGCCAGCAATACGTACTCCAGGAAGGTCAGGTGAGGCCGCGAAGCCATTGGCAATCGTCCAGTGTACGATGTGCGGTTCAGTGAAGAGATCACGCAGAAACCCAAAGCCTGGCATTTGCGCCGTAAAGCCAAAGGGCTGTGGCTTGATCTCCACAACCGTCACTTCGAGTAAGTCGCCGGGTTCTGCGCTATTGACATAGATTGGACCGGTTAAAGGATGCACGACGTTGAGGCTGATGCGTCCAAGGTCTGTGAGAGTTGAGTGTGGTGTGACCTGACCGTCCAACGCATCCCGTGTTTCAATGCCTATTACTTGACCCGGATCGACTTTCACAAGTGGAGGAATATCAGGGTGCCAGCGATTATGACCCTTTGCGGGTTCTTCACTGAGTGTTTTCGTACGGTCGATGGTGATATAAGCATCGGTGTGAAGGGACATGGTCAGTATCTCCTTTATGCAGACTCTGCGAACTCAATCCTTGGCCGGATAAGTCGCGACTTACGAGGTGGGGCAAGCCGTTCAATCTTGACAAATACTACTTTCTCCTCCTCTTTGATCCTCTTGCGTGCCAATTGCATATTCGCCTTGCACAATTCTGGATCGTACTCTGGAAGAAGAACTACATGGGCTCCTTGAGGAATTTTCTCTATCAGGCTTGGATGTTCGATCAGATATTTATCAAATTCCATCCCCAGCAGAAGATTCTTTCGGGCTACTTCTTTTTCTTTCACATTAGATCTCCTCAAAGTACCGGTCGATATATTCCTGCCGATTTGCCAAAAGGTCTGCAAACGCATTCTCTAGGGTTTCATCAAAATTCGTTGCTTGCATCCGAAGTTTGTCCTGTCTCCCTTTGGGATGCAGAATATCGAGATGGGCAATCCCATGGGCTGTATCGTAACGGGCAACTGATATCCAGGTTTCTCCTATCCAGGTTTCCAACTGTACCATGAATCTTCTCACCTTTCCCCGTTCGGTTCCGATGAGAACTCTGAGACGACTGCGCTCGTTCTGGCCGTAATGAACGCGGCAAAATGGTGAGGCATAGTGCGGCGGTCGTGAGAGACCAAAATACGGCCTTGTTGCGCCGCCCTCTCCAGCACCGCGCCATCTTCAAGCCCTGCTAACCCAGCTTCAGGTGCGGTTTGGCAGTCAACCGCTGGCGCCCGGCGGCGCACCGCCCGCACGATGTCTTGGTTGAAGTCGGCATCGGCCTGAAAGCGGACTCTTATGACTGGGGCAGATCTTGTTCGTCTCTGACGGCCTGTTGCTGCTGTCTAAAAGCCATTAGCTTCCTATGGAGAGGAAGATTTTGGTCTCGTAATCGCTGGCGCAGGATCTCGAACTCAGCTTCTCCTTGCCGCAGGTATTCGTCGATTTCGGCCCGATGCGCCAGATAGAAGGCGATCGCTCCGTATACCTGCTCTAGAGTGAGAAGCGGAAACGACTGGGCAATGCTTTCTGCTGTCTGCCCCTGCAAAAAGGCATAGACCACAGAATCGAGTGAGATCCGCGTGCCGGTGATCCGATAGGCACCGTCGATGTGAGTGACATAGTCTTTGCTCATAGGCACAGGCTCCTGTTGTCGGCTTGTTCGCATCAGCCGCTTCTGGTTCCTTCTTCTACCATATAGGACGGTGGAAAACAGCTAAATCACTGAGGCTCCGCACCCTCAATGAATCAATGAGCCGATGAATCAATCGCTCAATTCTTCCAACAGCGTCTTGACCTCCATTTGCTCCTGGGTGCTGACTTTGGCGCAATGGTTCGTAATCAAGTGCGTAATCTGGAAGAGCAGCGCGTCGCCGTGATTCAAGGAGTAGTCAAGCGCCCATAAGGAGTGGGGGGACTGCAACACATTCGTTGCACCGCTGCAACTCTCTTCTTGCGTTCTGCTCCTGCTGTTCTCTCTTTAGGTTTTGAAAAATAACCAGTCTCGGTTGTTGCAGGACTGGCACTCGCTTTGCTCCTCCTCTTGGGTAGTCACTGAGACACATCCCCGTAGGAGGTATGGAACCATGCAGAATATTCAGAAACTCGATACGCGAACTGGGCAATCCCCGTCTCTCGCTCCCATGCGAGTGCTCACTGTGCAACCCTCAGTCTGGAGGCGATTGAGTGCGTGGGCGAGAAAATTAGCATCGCAAGAAACAATGGCAGAAATTGTCCTCAGCGCTGTCACCATATTCCTGATGGTGTGGCTCTTCGTGAGCTTCTCGCAGGCGCTGCAGAAGTACACCATCATTCCCTTGCTGTAACCCGAGACCATTGCATGATGGGAGGTGAAAAAATGACACGCTGGACGACTCTTGCTGCTCTGCCGCTTTTCGTCTGCACTGGCTGTGACAGTCTCTCCCGAGCCGTTATGAACGTCAGTTGGCGGGATCGCTGGCAGAAACCTGAAGCAGTGATTCAATCTCTCTCTCTCAAACCAGGCGACCACGTGGCCGATTTAGGTGCAGGCGGCGGGTATTTTACTTTTCGCCTAGCGGAGGCAGTTGGCCCTACCGGAAAAGTGTATGCCGTTGATGTGGATAAGGGGAATCTTGCGTACATTGCCCGCCATGCGAAGGAACAAGGGTACACGAATGTCGAAACTATCCTGGCGAAGTACGACGATCCGCTGTTACCCGAAGGCGGAGTGGATCTGATCTTCACATGTAACACTTACCATCATCTTGAGAATCGTATCGCCTACTTCACGTCTGCAGCACGGTATCTCCGTCCCAATGGACATATCGCTGTTATTGATTTGAATGGAAGGAGTTGGTTTCATCGACTATTTGGGCATTGGACAGCGGAAGAAACCAGCCGCAGTGAGATGGAAGCTGCGGGATATTCGCTGATGAGCGAATTTGACTTTCTTACACGGCAAACCTTTCAGGTCTTCGCGAAAAGCTCATGAGGCTGGAACTCTTGATTAAGCTACGGTAAAAGTCCTGGATAGAGAGGACAGAGAGAAATGGAGCATTCTCAAGCTTCACGTCAGGTTCCTGTGGTTCGGACGTTCTGAGGAATTGCGAAGAAGATGGAAACCGCCTATCTCATTGCTGCCTTTGCCTTCTTTGTTACGGCCTTCATCTACGGGCTATTGGCAGTGTTAGTCTGGCAAAAAAGGATCAAAAGCGAGGGCGAATGGATCTTTCTCTTCACCATGACAGCCCTAGCGTTTTGGTGTCTCAGCAATGCGCTCGCGTCTTCTTTCGGGACGATTCTGGAAAAACCGCATAACGTGCTGGGACAGTGGCTGTTGCGCATCAGCTACCCTCTGCTCTACGCTGTACCTCCTGCGATCCGGCATTGTATGGTGTTAAGCCAGCTTTCTACCCAAGGCTGGCGAAAATGGGCCAATGTCGCGCTCAATTACCTGGCGATGATCCCGGTGATCGTCCATTTGCAGACCTCTTCTCGGCCCTTGCTCGAGCATTACGGCCCAGCGTTCTCTGGCCCATTATTCTTCTATCTCCCTCTCACCATCATAGAGGTATGGAGGAGGAAAGAACTGCGGACCCGCTATGCCCAAAAACCCGGATTACGTCCGGTCATATGGGCAGGTCTGGGAGGATCTCTGGTGCTGGCCGAGGTGCCTCATCTGTTCTGTTATTTCTATCCGGAAAACACTGATTTGATTGCGCTCATTCCGAAATTTGCCGCTCTCCCGCCAGCCTTCGCGATTGCGTACGGCGTGTTTCGCTATCGTTTCATGGACATCGTGCTGACGCGAGGACTGCTTTACTCTTCGCTTGGAGGGCTACTGCTGGGGCTGTGTCTCCTGGCGGCACAGTATGGAGGACCATGGCTTTTTCCAACAGCAGGCTTGCATCCAGTCGCGTTCGCGGTCGGGATTCTGACCGTGCTCTTCGCCTTTCACCTCCTCTTTCACGCCTTGAGGGATGGGTTGCAGAAGGGGATCGATCGCTGTTTCTTCCGCCACCGTCAGAGAAGTGCGGAAGTGCTCAAAAGTTTTAGTCAGACCCTGACGGCCTGGTCAGACCTCAGTGGGCTGTGCCGCAGCTTTACGGATAAAGTCACAGAGAGTTTAGGACTCCCCTACGGTATTGTCCTGTTCGGCGATGGCACTGTGTACGGGAAGGGAGAAAAAGTGCTCCTGTCCTCCCTGGGTCCTCTTCTTGAACAGACCCGTTCTACCCTGATCCTCGTCGAGGAATTGGCCGAAGGGCCGCTGAAGTCGGCCTGCGGCGAGGCAGGGATTGAGATGGTGTTGACGCTCCCTTGCCGACAACAGCGCGCGTGGCTCCTGCTCGGAGAGAAGCGTTCCGGCAGACCGTTCCTGAGCCAGGAGATTGCGCTAATTGAGGCGGTGTGTGGACAGCTGGCAACGGCTATCGACAACCTCTCCTTGATGCAAACGAAGCTCGCCCTCGAGCGGGAGATGCAACACCAGGAAAAGCTGGCTGCGATCGGTCAGCTTGCTGCCACAATGGCACACGAGATTCGCAACCCCATTACCGGCGCTAAGTGTCTCCTCCAACAAGTCGAGGAAGAGCTGAACAGCGCCCCTCAGGGCAAAGAGTACATCCACCTCGCTCTGGAAGACTTGGAGCGGGTTGAACAGAGCATCAGTCAGCTCCTCACCTTTGCTCGCAAAGAAGAGTTTCACTTCAACGATCATGACGTGACCGATGTGGTGCAGGCGACCGTACTACGTTTCGCCGCCCAAGGGCAAGAAAAAGGTATCACTATTCAGTTCGAGGAGAGCGCGCCGATATGGGCGGCAGTCGATGAAGAGAAAATTCGCCGCACGCTGCTCAACTTGCTGACGAATGCACTCGATGCCGTGAACACCAATGGCGAGATTACGGTGCGTGTCGGCACTACTGGGCCGGAGGTCGAGATCCGCGTCAGTGATAACGGGTGCGGTCTGGTGGTGGAAGATCAGGAACAAATTTTTACTCCCTTTTTTACTCGCAAAGAGAAAGGGACGGGGTTGGGACTGGCCATCGCGAAGAAGATTGTGGAAGGCCATGGTGGCCATATCTCGGTAGTCAGCACGCTAGGCCAAGGGACAAGGTTCACGATTGTGCTCCCGCGCCAGCAATCGGGCGCAAAGGTGGCGGCATGAAAGGGACGATCTTAATCGTTGATGATGAACGCTCCATCCGGGTAGGACTCAAAGGGTTGCTCTCCAAGGAGGGGCTTGAGGTCTCGACGGCAGCAAATGGAGGGGAGGCGTTGCAGCTCCTCGACTCTCAACCATGTGACTTGGTACTAACCGATTTGCGTATGCCAGGACTCGACGGTGTCAGCCTCGTGAAAAAAATCAAGGAGAACTATCCTGGTACCTTGATGGTGATGATGACTGCCTATGGTTCGGAGAAAATCGCTGTAGACGCGATGAAGGCGGGAGCGCACGATTACATCGTCAAGCCGTTTGATAACGATGAGGTCAAAATCCTTGTGCATCAGGCGCTGGAGCAAGTCGCTTTGCGGCGTGAGGTGCGACAACTCCACGAACGGCTTGATGCGGCTTTCCGTTTCGACAACATTTTGGGGACCAGCCCAGCCATGCAACGGGTCTTTGACATCGTCAAGAAAGTGGCACCGACCGATCTGACGGTCCTGATCACTGGTGAGAGTGGAACCGGCAAAGAGTTGATCGCCAATGCGCTGCACCAGAACAGTCCACGCAAGAGGGGGCCGTTGATCAAAGTAAACTGTGCGGCTATGGCACGGGAACTTGTCGAGTCTGAGCTATTCGGCCATGCAAAAGGGGCGTTCACTGGTGCGATCACTGCGCGTGAAGGAAAATTCGCGGCTGCCGATGGCGGCACGCTGTTTCTCGATGAAATTGGCGACATGAGCCTGGAGACGCAGGCGAAGGTACTGCGGGTTCTGCAAGAGCGGGAGTTTGAGCGGGTGGGAGGGAACTGCACGTTCAAGGTCAATGTCCGGGTGATTGCAGCGACCAATAAAAACCTGCAGCAGCTGGTTCAGGAAAACAAGTTTCGTGAGGATCTGTACTATCGTCTCAATGTTGTGCCCATTGTTCTGCCATCCTTACGTGAAAGGCGAGAGGATATTCTCCTGTTGGCCACATATTTTCTCAAAGAGGCAAGCTCTCGCTATGGGCAGGGGCCGACAACGCTGTCACCAGATGCATACGCCTTGCTGGTGAGTTCCCCCTGGCCAGGCAATGTGCGGGAACTGAAGAATGTGATCGAAGCCGCCACCGTCCTCTCTCCAGGGCCAGCAATCCATGCAACTGATCTACGTCTGAGTCAGCAGACTCATGCCCCAGCGGCCTCCGGTACCTTCACTTTCAAAGAAGCGAAACAGCAAGTGATAGAGACCTTCGAGCGAGACTTCATCAGCCGCGCCTTACGTCGTCATCAGGGTAATATTACCAGAGCGGCCGAAGAGATAGGGATGCACCGTCAGCAACTCCAGCAGAAGATTCGTGAGTTGGGGATGAAAGGATGGGAGGAAGAGAAAGAACCCGCTCGAACGCCTTCCTAATCTAAATCGGACCACACGACAGCGGAACAGAACGGAACACCAAAGGTTGACAATGGTGGCATACCCGGAGTACAGGGTGTAGGAAAAGGAGAAGAGAACGGATTCTCGCTACTACCAGACGGTCTGTGTGAGCAGCGTAAGACACCTGCGCACCAGCGTGTTTTGTGCTGCTGTAGGGTGCCCTTGTGCTGAGTGGGCTGCCTGCCCCTGGAGCCCTGGACCGGATCCCCTGTTGCGCTCCACGCCTAGAAACATCCTCACCGGTCAGTACTCCGCGCACCGTCTTCTGCAACCGTTTCTCGATGGCTGGTGAGTCCTGTTGGCAGTCGTGTCCCTCTCGCTCGCGTGTTCTCGATGGTGAGTAGCAAGCGGCTTCCGACCAGTACACTGTCCTCGACGTCCTGTGAGGCAAAGCGATTAGTAGGTCTTTCTTTGGAGAGGAAGAATTCGACAGCCCTTTTGCGCAGCGCGTGTCCACGCAGCCGAACCGAAACAGAAGGGAGGAGTATGGCTGCAGAGACCACGGCCGTGTTCCAACGGTACGCAGCACAGCTCTGGCGACAGCTAAGAGCTGACTGCATCCGACATATCGGACAGATTACATGGAGAGTTTTACCCTTCAACTTAAGGTCGGCTCTCCCGCTTTCTTGATGATGAGGAAAATATCATCGCATAGTTCTATCTCGAGTTTGACCAATTCAAGCAGCAAGAGGCAGCTGTAAGTGATTGGTATGATTAGCCTTTGGCATTTTGCGATACTTTCTCGGGGCCACCCCGTGCAGAGCAAGTGCAGCAAAATGCCGGGCATGGAGGTCCAGAGGAT
>CAZCWX010000656.1:0-2660 GCA_964502465.1 uncultured Enterobacteriaceae bacterium
GCAATACCCGATCGCTCGGGTCTGCATTGCCTGTCAGAACCATGATTCCCTGCAAGAAGTGCCGCTCGAACATGCGGGACAGGTGTTCACTTTCACCCGCGATCATCTCTATGTTGCCCCGGATTCACCGACCATCATGAGCGTTGTGGACCTGGACCAAGGCGGAAGACTCTATCTGCAGATGACTGACGTAGATCCTGAAGACGTCCGGGTTGGTGATGAAGTCGTACTGACGCTGCGGCGGCGCAAGGAAGGCCCGACGATGCACCATTATTACTGGAAATGCCGGCCGGTGCGGTAAAAGGCAGAAGACCGCACGTAGTAGAGAGCCTAAAGTTGCACGCACGATCCCGCAACGCTGTAGCCCAGATGCAGCGAAGCGGAATCTGGGACAAACCCTGATTCCTGGATTTCGCTCCGCTTCATCCAGGCTACCCTTCTACTAATGGTATGAAGGTAAGGATAAGCAGGTCATTGCGAGGAGCCCTTCGACTTCGCTGCGCTTCGCTCAGGACAGGCTCTGCGACGAAGCAATCTTCTTGAAAGTCAAAGATTGCTTCGCTCCTGTTCGTCGCTCGCAATGACGCCTCCGCAGCAGTAGCGTGCGCCATGCGCACGAAAAATAGCGGTGTGCAGGGTAGACGTGCGCGCCGCACACACTACGCTGGGTGTGCCAACGTCGTGTGTTTCGATTCCGCCTGTTCAGCCGGAATGAACAATTTGTTCAGTCCTTTGTTACGCCTGTATAGCGAGGTCCGCGTAGGTGTCAACTCTAGATGTCAGTCAATTTTTGTTGACACCGCAGCCTTGCGGAAAAACAATGCCTTGGGGATACCTGAAATGGCAGATCCACTCCTTCTGAGAAAAATCCTAGAGAAACCTGAGATTTTTCTGATGATTTCCTCTCCCTTCTTCTGTTATTCCCCATTTCCAAAGGTAGACCTCTGTAGCGTTCGGATGAAGGGTGCTGGCCTACAATATGCTATCTTTGAGCAGACCGATCTACGTGATGCCAACTTCGAGCAGACCTCGTTGCAGAGCGCCTATCTTGTGCGTTGCAAGGTCCATGGTCTGAGCGGCATCCCAGCGAACCTGACCGATCTTCGCTGTGAGGCCAATGATTGGAGCAAGGCTGGAGACGGCTCCGACCTTCGTAACGACCTCCCACTTAGGACTTGATGAACAGCGTGCAGCGATATCCAAGGGTATGAAGCATGTCTAAGGAATAGGGAGCTAAATCTTTACTTTTGACTCTTATTCCTGTTCAGCGTACATGAGGGAGTATGGCGAGAGCGCTGCGGGCACGAGGTTCCTGAAGCAGCCGTCTTGCCGAGCGCTTGGTAGCTGAACAGGCTGTTTACTTGGCGGGCGCCGTCACAGTATCCGGTGAAGCGGGTGCTAATAGCAACCCTTAGCCTGGCAAAACACCGCTGGCGATGAGCAACCTTCTGTGTTCCACGCGTTCGGGGAGGTTGATTTTGAGTACATCGATAGTTGCCCTGCCGATCGCCGTGCGACCGACCACCACGGGACCATGCCACTCGAAATGTGCATCCCACTCGTCCTGGCGAGGATGAAACAGCCGGGTGAGCTGTCCAGTTTCCGGGTCAAGGCCAGCGATGTTTGGGCCCTTGTACGCGTTATCTCCATAGCAGCTCAGTGCGAGATTATCTTCAGCCGTCGGACCGTGGTGTTTCTCAGCGATGATATGATCGACCTGAAAGGGGAGGGCATCGAACCGTTGGGGTACGCGGCAATATTCGCAGGTATTCTTCGCCCTCTGCCAGACGAGCTGTCGCAGTGATTCATCCATGCATCACGAGGTGGATGACATCTCGCGCAGAGACACTCTCGCTTTGGCCTGCAGCAAATTGAGAAACTGGCCGACGCGCAGGTATTTCTCCATCTCCGCGCGCTCGGCTTCACTCAGGGTGCCAGCGCGGCTTTTCTCGGCCAGGTCATTCAGGCGCTCTAGGGCGGCCTGGTCGAATTTCAATGCGAGGATAGCCCGCGCGGACTCCGGTGGCAAACCTGGCTGATCAGGAGAAATAACGTGAGCCAGAATATCCGCTTCTGTGATGGTATTTGGACTCATCTCTGCCATGCCGCCACTGTACCATAGGTCGGCCACCGTCATCCAGCATAGAAGGGGACGTTCTTGAAGAATAAGGGGTCAAATCTTTACTCTTGACCCTTATTCCTGTTCTGCGTACCTGAGGGCGCATGGTAAGAGCGTTGCGGCTGGCATATGCCGGCGCCTTCTCTCATGTGACGTGCCCGGGGAATGCCCGCCAACCCATTTTTCGCGATGAGCGCGGCCGGAGACGAGGGTCAGGTCTTTACTTTAGCACTCCAGTGTCGTGGGGCTCTCGACCCACCCTTTCTTCTCTTGCTCTTGCTTCTTAGCTGGCCAGTGCTTGCTCGACCGCCCGAGGCGCACACTCGATCACCTTGAGGAGAATGCGGGCCGGGCGGTCGGGGATCGCCCGGCCTTATTCCCACTGTTGGAGGGTACAGACACTGAACTCAAAGCGGCGTGCGAACGCGGCTTGGGAGAGCCCCAGCTTTTGGCGGAGCGCTTTGAGATTCGGGAGTGGCGGGTTAGAGACGCGATAGAGGAGGACTATCGAATTTCCCCGACCCTCTTGAGGGCATCTTGA